>JAHDGF010000015.1:13078-89825 GCA_020627785.1 Saprospiraceae bacterium | reverse complement strand
ACTTGCAAATGGCTATAAATGGCATCAACAAGAGGAATTTCGAATATGCTAATATCTCTTTAGAAAAAATGAGGGATCCAAAGCTTGAGCCAAACATACACACAGATGTAAGATATAACTACTGGAAAGCAGATCTTGAGGGTCAAAGGAAGAATTATGGTGAAGTTATAAAACATGCCAAACGCTGCTTAGAAATTATTGAAGAGAAAAATGATTTTTATTTCTATAAGCCTAGAGTTCTGAAATTACTGCATACGGCAGAAAAACAAATTGGTAATTATGAGCAAGCTTATCAATATTTATCAGCATTAAAAGTTTGGCAAGATAGCACTGACTTAAAAGAGAGGGAGAACAAATTCTTAGAACTTGAGTCCAAGTATCAAACGGAAAAAAAGGAAATAGAGAATGCTTTATTGACTGAACAATCCAATATCAAATCTGCTCAGTTAAAGCAAAGAACTACCTTAGGTATAGCTACTTTGATTACCCTACTTATGAGTTTATTCCTTTTATCCATCGTTCATCGAAATTCTAAAAAGGAAAAACAATATAACGAGCTTCTTGAATCGAAAGTCGCTGAAAGAACGAAAAAGCTCCAAAAATCGAACGAGGAATTGGAGCGATTCGCATATGTGGCTTCCCACGATTTAAAAGAGCCAATTCGCAACATTAAAAGTTTTACAGAGTTGATCAAATTAAAACTCAGTAAAGATAAAAATGCAGAAAAAGTCAATCACTATTTTAATATAGTTGAAAAGTCCACGGAGCAAATGCATCTTTTAGTCGATGGAATCATGGACTATACTCAATCCTCCGATGCCATAGAAAAAGAAATAGTTGATCTAAATGAGACTGTTGAAAAAGTAAAACTCAGTCTTCACAAGTTGGTTATGGAAAATAACGCCATTATAAAAACTGATCCGCTACCAACTATAAACTGTAATGCCATTCAGGTATTCCAAATATTCATGAACCTCATTGAAAATGGAATTAAATACAACACTTCGGAGACACCAATTGTAGAAATAAACGCACAAGATCAAGGTGAAAACATTCTGATAAACTTCAAGGATAACGGAATCGGAATAGAAAAAGAATACCGAGCTCAGGTTTTTGAAATGTTTAAAAGGCTAAAGAATCAGAAAGAAAAACAAGGCTCTGGCTTAGGATTATCCATCGTTAAGAAAAACCTGGAAAATATGGGCGGAGCAATTAGCTTTGGAGAGATGGAAATTCAAGGCACTTGGTTGAGAGTAAGACTTCCAAAAGGAGAAGGTAGCTCGTTTAACTTTACTCAGCATAAAAATTCTATTGAAAAAGATCTTGCAAGAAAAGAGTATCTCGTAGAAAATTAGGTCAACACTTACATTGAATTCTTAAGAATCCAATGACACTACCTCCCTATCCTCTTTTTTATCCGCTTAAAGACTTCTGCATAATACTTCTCCTCTAGCTTATCTATATACACCGTCTGAATCCCCATAGCCTTCATCAACTCCATTTTGCTTGGATCCTTATATAAGCTTGGACAATAAAAATATATCTTGTTCTTATTGATTCGCTTTCTTTTAAGACAAAATCTCGCACGATCAGTTAATAACCACCAAAGATCTGTTTCTTCGAATCCCAATCTCAGACCTACGATGTGGAGATCTGATAGGAATATTGAATCCACCCAAGAATCAAAATTTACTTTTGAAGATTCGATGCGCCTGTGTAGCGGAGATTTTGATAAACTATTAGAATGGTAGTTAGTACCATTGACCACATAATTTCTAAGGCGTTGCAAGTGCCCTCCATAATGTTCAAAACCTAGGTTAATTGATCTAGGAATATTCACTGCTCCATGCAGGTGCCATATTTTTTTATCCGCCACTCTAGAATGTCGAAACAGGCTAAATTTTGTTTCCTTTATTACTCCATGATTTTTTATGGTTTGATTATTCAACTGAGGATCAAGCACCTTTTCTAAAACAAAATCATAGTTAGTGGTGAGGAAATTAGTACAATTTAAAGACAGGATTTCTTCGTGGAAAGGGTTAGGCTTTATTTGATCTACCACCTCACCGATTTTAGCCTTCAGTTTGGTTTCCTTCCCGCGGTAAATAGGAGATTTAAAATAGATCTCTTCATACAATAATGGGAAGGGAATTGAGTCAGAGAATTTCACATTGGACTTAGTGATCTTGATTATTTCATTCACTAATTCAGCCCATGATTTATCATTTGTGAGATTGTTAATTCCGTTTCCTAATAGTATCGTGTGAGAAATATCCAATGATTATCCTTGATTATTATCCTAATTCCCTTCTCTTCAACTCATACGCAAGATAGGACTAAAATTCAACTTCAAGTTCAGGATCAATATCCCAGCATACTTCTACTTCCCCACCACTATTTTTTCTACAATTGTGTTTCCTGATTCTAATTCTTTGACTTCCATCAAATAGGTTCCTCGAGGAATTGAATTGAAAGAAATTACTTTTTCATTTTCAGAAACCAATATCAATTCACCAGCCAAACTATAAATGGAAACCATAAATTGAATTTCACCAATGAACTCAATATTGATTTCATCTACAACCGGGTTAGGATAAATATTCAATATTGAATTTGCTAATTCATGGGTCGATGTCGTAATATCCAAGCCATCACAATCTTCATCTATTCCATTATTGGGTATTTCAATGGCCATTGGATTTATCTCAGAATCTTGGTCATCACAATCATCAACAAGGCCATAACCATCTTGATCCAGATCATCATCAATGGTTAAGGGATTACAATCGTCATCTAAACCATTGTAAGGTACTTCTGTTTGACTTGGATTTATTTGGCTATTACCATCATCGCAATCGGATGAACTAAAAACAAACCCTTTCTGGAAGTCATTATTAACTATTTCCAATGTGTTTGCTAAATCACCAAATTTGTCATTATCCATATCGGCAAACAAAGTATTTGGCAACCATAATTTCACAACGTCAGGGCTTTCTTGTTGCGTAATAAAAATAGCATCTCCAATGATTGTAAATTCTATTCCCAAACAGGTGAAGTCATTGCCAGAACAATCTAACGCTCCTATGAAAAAATACGAATTATCTGACAGATCTATTACATATAAGTCTGTATTACTTTTAGCCAATAATTTATTTTCGCCTATAGAAACCACCGCAAACCCAATCTTTAATCCTGGCATAGGTATCGCTTCAACTACATCATCTGTTGTATTTATTTTAAATAGTACTTCATCTCCTACAGCATACAAAAAGGAATCTATAAGAGCCATTTTGAATACATCATTGTAATACAATCTAGAGTCCTCTATGATTAATTCTGGCGTCTGAGTAGTTCCATTTAGATCTATGCCGTAGATAGCTGCTTGACCATAGTCTGCATAATATACCTTTGTTTCTGTTGCTGACAAAGCAGTAGGAAAGGTAAGATTATCTGCAATCACCTCAAGCCCTTGATTTGGATCATTCCTATTCATTCTTTGTATCGATCTCTTTCCATGCATTACAAAATAGAACCAATCATCTGTTAAAAATAAATCAACAATAAATAAAGATTCATCAATAGGCATTATCTCGTGTATTTCTGTCTCCTTTGCATCGCAATCATAAGATAGCACATGAACGTGATGCTCTGTCAGCACATACAAAAGAGAATCTTCGCTTATTATTCCGTCTGTATGACCATGAGTATCAGCATTTACCGGAACAGAGTAAACCAATTCTGAAACCTGGGCTTGACTAACAAATGCGATAAGTAATAAAGGAAGGATACTTTTTTTCATTTCTTTTGATTTTCAAAAATTAGGAAAAGCAAGTAGGATTCTACATAAGTAGAATATACTTACCAATGTCTTGAAAAATGAAAATGTTGCAAAAAGAAAAAATTAAACCAAAAGCTCCTTAAATCAAAAGCTCAAAGAAACCTTACATTCAATATTTAACTATAATTCCTTTTAATTATCTATTTAGAAAATTAAGCACATTTTGAAAAGCAATTTTATCAGATATATTTTCTCCAAATTTCCTCTTGACTTCAGCGCTTATTGATTTGTACTTGCTCGCATTATCATGCTGCTTAAAGTAAAACGGTATCCGAGTTTGATCTGGGTGATTTTGAGTATAAAAAAAATCAGCACCATAACAAATGGCATTTTCTGCACCTAATTTAATTCCGTGATCAATGTGGTTGTAAAGAGCATTTGGATTTTCATCATCCATAAAAGCCCTTAAAAAATTGACGCCTATTAACCCTTTTTGATGCACAATTTCTTGAGCGATATCATTTGGTAGGTTTCGCGGATGATCAAAAATTGGTCGGTAATTAGAATGGCTGGCTATAATGGAAACGTTCAAGCGCTGCTTTGAAAGATAATTTAATATATCATAGGCTAGCTGGTCACTGGTATGCGAAAAATCAACGGCAATGTTTTTATTATCTAGGTAATCAAGAAGAGCTTTCCCATCATTTTTCAAACCAACAGTGCTGTAGTTTCCTCCGCCAAATCTGTTTTCAGGATGATGTGTCAGGCTGACATAAAAGATTTCACCAACATTGCTAATGATCCTTTCGAGATTTTTAAAACCCTCGTCCAAGGAAATTTTTTCATCACAAAATGCGGAAGCACTTTCTATTGAAGCAATCATTCCAATCCCTTCATTTTTACCTAGACTTTTGAAATCATTTTTTGTGATAACATTAAGTCGATCTTCATTTACATTTAAATCATAAAAAATTTCACTTTGCCTAATTCCTAAAGCATGGCTATTTATTTGTGTGGGTGCAAAAATAGCCATTACTTGTAACTTGACTTTCCCTTGTTGTAGATAAGGTATTGAACACCCTAATTCATCATTATTTATATCTGAATCGGGCTGAAGTAAATAATAAAGTAAATCGCAATGTAAATCTGCTATATATTCTCCCATACAATTATTTCTATTGTTATCTGATTAAGAATCTTTCCCTATTAAAGGTAGACTAATTTCTTGCTTCGTTTGTCATACGATTTATGCTTTCGCAAATACGAAGTCATTTAGCTTCTTAGCTACCAAATTTAAAATAAGTACCTCTGATTTAGACTTTATCACATTCTATTTAAAAAAGGGTTGGCTAATCGAAAGAAGTATAAATAAATTAAACATCAAATAAAAATTGAAGGATTATTACAAAAGTGCAAAATCCTTTTATATTGGAAGTTGAGAACAATAAGAATAGATGAATTTTACAAATTCAATTTTTATTAAAAAATTTGCGAGACAGCAATCCTTCAATTGTTTCAAAATTTAAATCCGAATTACGAGAAATAAGTAAAATACTCTAAGTGCTCCATTAAAAATGAGAGAGATGAAGTCGGAAAACATTTTATGAAAGCTAAGACTCTATATCTTTTAGTAATTCCCTAAATACTAATAAAAAATAATTCGCGTTAAATCTGTATCTTATAACAACTAAAATAAATATGATGAAAAGTACAACTATCAAAAACTATCCAATCACTCAAGCCCTTTCAAATGCAGAGTTGTTGAAGGTTACAGGAGGAGAAGACAAAGAAAAAGAAATCGCTGCACCCGAAAGATCACATCTCCAAGACCATACCATTAGAAACTAAAATACAGAAAGAGGGATGTTTACACATCCCTCTTTCCATTAATTATAATTCAACGATCAATGTTCTATTTTACTTCAATTTCAAACCAAAAGAAATCCCAAGCCAAGGTAAATACGCTGGAAAAAATTCAGAAACATCAACAAAACTCAAACAATAGCCAGTAATTCTAAAGAACTTCTTCCCCCTCATAAATTGATAACCTAATCCTGCATTCCATTTCCCAAATGATTCTTTAGATCTTTCTGTTTCTGATGGATATTTATTTCTATTCGTGGCTAAGAAATTGGTAAAGCCAGCTGTCATCAAGAATTGATGTTTTCCCTTTCCCAAAAAGTAAGTTCCATAAATCATTTGAGTTGTACTTGAATCGAGAAAACGTCCTTCTTCAGGAACACCATTATTATCCCTGGTAATTTGTCCCGATTGAATGACCGCCACACCCAATCCAGCGCCCAATGAAAAGCTTTTGCTTAGTGCATATTCATAATTCAAAGAACCAAAAATAAATCCTCTTCCAGCAAGCTCGAAAAGCATAGAATGTTTGCTACTTTCTGTAAGTTGAATGTCAACCGGATCAACATAAGTCTCTGAGTCTTCTTGCGCAGATAAAATCTGCATAACCAAAATGAATAAAATTGGAAGATAAATCCTCATGTAATATTTCTTTGAAAAGTTCACAATTATGAGTTAACTAGAAGAGACAGGGTAAAAAAATTAAATACTAATTTTTGAACAAGCTTAACCTGACCAAAATTCCATTCATCAAAATTCAAAATTAGTGAATGACAATTTCATCAATAAATAGCCAAGAACTATTCCCAGCTCCTTGTTTGCCTTCAGGAATCTCTCCAAAATTTCTAGCTACAATCTTTAACTTGCTGCTTTGTACATTGATAGGAAAAACCAATTTACATATTTTATCTTCAGCATTTATTGCAGTGCTGCGCACTAGTTCAGTTTCCACACCATCATTAATCGCATAAACAATGACTTCCTTCGGGAGATAAATCCATTGCCCCTCACCCTTAAAAAATTTAAATTCGACAGAGTCAATCTCAATGACATCTGTAAATTCTAAATGACCAATAAAATCAGTTCCAGCAAAGCCTAGCCATTCAGTTCCTCCATACCGATCATTATATCCTTCAATTCCATTTATGAGACTACTAGCTCCATTTCCAGAATACTTATCTGATGGATGGTGTTCCAAAGTCAGGCTCGCATAATTACCTTTATGCGGCATAAATTCAAATTGCATTTCTGAACCATATTGTTCTTTTGTAGTTGCCTTAAATTTATAAAGACCAGCTCTATTCAAAGGTAAACCTTCATTTGCCTTGAGCTCAACAAACCGATCATCCTCCGGACCTTGTTTAAATATATTAAGAGAATCTAACAAACCATGTGGTATGACTCTGACACCTTCGATTTTATCTACACTAAAAACTGGTTCTAAATCCAATAGATGGTTGGCAACATTCACACCTTCATTATCCAATCTTGCTAAATGACTGAGTAAAATTTCAGCATGTGCTTCTAAGGATGGAACATTCCTACCCCAAAGGACCTCTGACAAAGTCATCATTCGAGCATAGGCCATATATTCAACATCTATAAATTCTGGCATATACTCTGTCCATACGTTCGCTTGCCCACCCAATATATATTGATGAAATTCTTCGCCCAACGCTTCCGGTATCGGCGACCAATGATACACCTTTTCTATCGGAATAAAACCACCAATGGCTAATGGTTCATCTTCTGTCACTGATTGATAATAGTCGAAGTAACAATGAGAAGTCGGAGTCATAATTACGTCATGCTTCTCATGGGCTGCTTCTACTCCACCCTTCACTCCACGCCAAGACATAACCGTCGCATTAGGAGCTAATCCGCCCTCCAATATTTCATCCCAACCAATGATACTTTTTCCTTTAGAATTTAAAAACCGTTCAACTCGTCTAATAAAGTAAGACTGCAATTCGAATTCATCTTTTAAGCCTTTTTCCTTAATTAAAGATTGACAAAACTCACTTGATTTCCATTGATCTTTAGGACACTCATCTCCACCAATGTGAATATATTTTGACGGAAATAATTCTGCGATCTCAGTGAATATATTTTCCAAAAACTCAAAAGTATATTCAGTAGGACAAAGGATATCTGAAAATACACCCCACTTTGTTGCTGATTCAATCTGTCGACCATGACACGATAACTCAGGATAAGCTGCGATTAACGCAGAAGAGTGTCCTGGGATATCTATTTCAGGAATGACTTCTATGCCTCTAGCCTGAGCATAATTAATTACTTCCTTTATCTCCGCTTGACTATAATACCCTCCATATCTTTTTCCATCATATTTTTGTGGATTATCATTGTAATGACCAATTAAAGTTTCAGGTCGATAAGCAGCAATCTCTTGAATTTTCGGATACCTCTTTATTTCTATTCTCCATCCTTGGTCATCTGTTAGATGCCAATGAAATTTATTCATCTTATAAAGACTCAATTGATTGATGTACTTCTTAATTTCTGAAATTGAAAAATAATGCCTTGAAACATCTAAATGCATGCCTCGATAACCAAATTTTGGCTGATCGATTATTTCTACTTCTGGAAAGTGGCCATCATTTATTATCCATAATTGATTTAAAGTACTCAAGGCATTGGCTAGTCCTTCTCGATCTGCATATCCTATCTCGATAACCTTTTTTATCTTCAAAGTGTATTCAGCTTTCTCTAGATTTTCCATCCTTTCAAGTCGTAAGTTTTCTGAATCACCCTTTGGCATTACCCATGAATCCACCCAATTCATGTATTCGCTCAATTGGTTTCTCACCACTTTGGAGAAATTTAAACTCTGTATATCGGACATTTTAGAGGAGGTCTTTAAAACCTTTGGGGTTGGTATCAATTGAGTGTTTACCTGCGCTGAAATGGTTCTAGTAAAGAAACAGCATGCTACTAGAATTAAAAATAGCTTATTGGGGAATTTACTTTTCATTGTTAGGAGTACGCTTACGCAAATTTTATCAAGCATATAATATTATGATTCAGAATTCTTGTTTTCGTTGGCTTGTTTCCCATTGTTAAAATTGATTATTTCAAATCAATGGGTAGCTACACCTGCTCCAGATGGATTTCGAATATTATCTACTAATTGCTGAACTTCAATCGGAGGCGGAGTCGTAAATTTTGAAATAGTGATTGATACTATAAAATTAACGATCATTGCTACTACACCAAAGCCCTCAGGAGAAATACCAAACCACCAATCAGACTTCAAAGAAGCAACTGCTGATTTCCCTCCATCAAAAACACCAAATTTAAATTTTAGCATATAGAAAAGCATCAATAAAATACCTATTACCATACCGGTAACAGCACCTGCACGATTCATTTTTTTATTAAATATTCCTAAGACTATGGCAGGAAAAAAAGATGCTGCCGCCAATCCAAAGGCTAAGGCAACCACTGCTGCCACAAATCCAGGTGGATTAATTCCAAAATATCCAGCAATACAAACTCCAACTACCGCTGAAAGTCTAGCTGCCAATAATTCTCCTTTATCAGAAATATTGGGGTTAATTATTTTTTTAATAATGTCATGAGAAACAGAGGAAGATATGACCAACAAGAGACCCGCTGCAGTGGAAAGCGCTGCTGCCAATCCACCGGCAGCAACCAGAGCAATTACCCAGTTTGGCAAATTGGCAATTTCTGGATTGGCAAGAACCATAATGTCACGATTAACTTCCAGCTCATTTTTGTTTGCATCAGCAACGTACTGAATAACTCCATCGCCATTCTTATCATTAAAGTTGATTAGGCCAGTCGTTTCCCATTTTGTAAACCATTCTGGCATATCAGCATAGTTCTGATTACTCACTGTCTCAATCAGATTGGTTCTCGCAAATAAGGCGATGGCTGGTGCGGTGGTATATAATACGGCAATAAACAATAAAGCCCATCCGGCAGATTTTCTTGCATCGCTTACCTTCTTAACGGTAAAAAATCTTACGATCACATGAGGCAAGCCAGCTGTTCCTAACATTAGAGCTGCGGTGATTGCAAACACATCAATTTTGGACTTACTACCAGAGGTGTATTCGTGGAAGCCAAGATCTCGGTGCAAGCCATCCAGCTTATCTAGAAGATAAACACCATCACTGCCCGCTGCTCCAAAACCCAGTTGAGGAATCGGGTTACCGGTCATCTGTATGGAAATAAAAATTGCTGGGACCATGAATGCAAAAATCAATACACAATATTGTGCCACCTGAGTGTAGGTAATTCCCTTCATTCCACCAAGTACTGCATAGAACAGCACAATGACCATCCCGATAATGACCCCTGTGGTTATGTTCACTTCCAAAAATCTCGAAAAGACAATCCCTACACCTTGCATTTGTCCAGCAACATACGTGAATGAAACAATCAAGGCGCAGAAAACAGCTACTACTCTTGCCTTGTTGGAATAATAACGATCGCCTATAAAATCAGGAACTGTGAATTTTCCAAACTTTCGAAGATATGGCGCTAATAATAAAGCAAGGAGTACATACCCTCCAGTCCAGCCCATCAGGTAAACTGACCCATCATAACCACTGAATGAAATGATCCCAGCCATCGATATAAATGAAGCCGCTGACATCCAATCCGCTGCAGTAGCTAGTCCATTGGCGATGGGATGAACTCCTTTCCCAGCCACATAAAAGTCTCCGGTAGAACTAGCCTTAGACCATATAGCAATTCCTATGTATAATGAAAATGTGAGACCTACTAAAATCCACGTCCAAGTTTGAATATCCATAGCTACTTATCTAAGTTATACTTTTTATCCAACTTGTTCATCAACTGGATGTATACAAAAATCAGAATAACAAAGACATAAATAGCTCCTTGCTGAGCAAACCAAAAGCCCAATTTGAAGCCAGCAATTTTGATCGTATTGAGTTGATCTACGAGTAAAATTCCAAACACAAAAGATACCAAAAACCAAATCGATAATAATATGGCAAGGTACTTCAAGTTTTCATTCCAATACTCTTTTTGACTTTTCTCACTCATAGGAAATGATATATTATTTCTTGATTATGGAATGTACTAAAAAGATCACATTCTTAATCTGTTTTCAATAATATATCCTTCAACGGTTTAGCATAAACCAGAATTTTGAACCAAAAGTATACTAAAAAAGGAAGTAACTTTTAAAAGTTACTTCCTGACAGGTTGTTATCAAAGACCAATAATAATTTTCTCAACGATAAAATCCCCTGACTCTATATCTTCTACTTTTAATAAATAAGTACCCACCGTTAGGTTGCTGACATCCAGGCTACTTTTTGCAGATTCAGAAATAACTAAAGCCCCCCTCAAGTCATACAGATTGAGATTAAAGGAGTTACGATTAGATTCATCGCTCAATGCTTCTACATTGATCACATCAACTGCAGGATTAGGATAGACATTAATTGTTTCATCTGAAAGCTCATGGATTGAGGTAGACAAATCATCCCCATCACAGTCTTCATCAATCCCATTACCTGCAATTTCTTCTGCTGCTGGGTTTATCCCTGCGTCACTATCATCGCAGTCTTCATCAACACCATACCCATCACCGTCAAGGTCGTCATCGAGGGTATTAGGATCACAATCATCATCAATGAAGTTATAAGGGATTTCTATTTGGGCTGGACCAATATTCGCATTGGTATCATCACAATCTTCTGCAACACCAAATCCATCTTGATCTAAATCATCATCTAACGTTGCCTCATTACAGTCATCATCTAGACCGTTGTATGGAACCTCTACCTGACTAGGATTAATGCTTGCACTACTATCATCACAGTCGTCTGCCACAGCAAAACCGTCTTGATCCAAATCATCATCTAAAGTTGAATCATTGCAATCGTCATCTAGACCATTGTAAGGAATTTCAATTTGATTTGGATTGATGTTTGGATTATTATCGTCACAATCATTTGCGAAAGCGAAACCGTCCTGATCTAAATCATCGTCTAAAGTTGCATCATTACAGTCATCATCTAGACCATTATATGGGATCTCCGCTTGTCCAGGATTTATGCTCGCATTCTCATCATCACAGTCAACGGATTCATCAAATCCATCCCCATCAAGATCGACCATCTCACTGCCATCTAAAATTAGAATATTCCCATTCTCATCAAAAGGATTTGACCATTTCTCATTGGTATAAATATCGCTCCCAGTTAACGTTCGAAGAAAAGCTTCCAATGCCAACTTTTCATTTTCATTTAAATTTAGATTCTGCCCTGTACCATTATTACGTACCAACCGATTATCTAAATTATCATTCAACGGATCAACAGGTATATCATCATAGTGATCAATTACTTCGCGGATGGTTTGAAACTCACCAGTGTGCATCAATGGACCATTAAGACTTCCGTCAGGTCCAAACAGATCACGCAAAGAAGGTGATCTTGTATTATTTAAATCGACGGCGGTCGGATCTCCAATCACGCCAATGATTCCATTGTTATCCGAGTTATCGTCTATATCAAATTCAGGTGCATTGTGACATCTCTGGCAAGCTGCTCCATTGTTGCTTAAGAAAAGTGTTTTACCCAAATTTTCTTGATTGGTAAAATTAGGAAATTGGGCATTTAGGTTATTTGCTTGAGCCAGACCAGCATCAAATTTAGAATCAAAAGATTGAATACTTCGAATAAACTGTGCAAGCGCTCTTTGTACCCTTTGTTCATTAATCACTTGATTATCAAAAGCAAATTCAAATAGTCGCGGATAATAATCTGTGTTTGATAATTTGCGCATTAATGAATCAATGGTCGGCTGACCATCACTACCACTAAATCCCATTTCAATATGATCTTGAATAGGCATCGTCGATTGTTGTTCCAGTGAATTGGCTCTCTCATCCCAAAAGAATCTGCGCTCGTCTGCAAATCTTGCGTTCACTAAACGCATAGAATGTCTACCGGTCAATCCACCATCAAATCCCTCACTCTGAACTCGATCATCTCCAAAAGCAAACTCTTGTTTATGACAAGATGCACAAGAGATAGAATTATCTAAAGAAAGATTAGTATCATAAAAAAGAACACGACCTAATGTTGCGATCTCATCAGATATTTGATTATTATTTGGAGTATTATCTTCATTAATATATCCAGGAACGATTTGGTTTGCATAATTGAATAGCACGGTTAAATCAATCGTCCCATTTCCTAGCATTGCAAGGATTGGCAAAAGCAAAAGTAAGGTAACAGTCTTCTTCATACGGCGTTCTTTCTCTTAAGACAAGTTACGCAATAAAAGACCTACCTTGAAATTAATATTTTTCGATCTTTTTCTTCTGTAAATAGTTTTAGGATAGAAATTGCACCAAGAAGCCTGATATACTTATAAATATGCAGAGTGGAGAAAATAATCTTGAGTCCGCTTTGGCAAATTTTGTATCGTGAATTTTCTTAAAAAGTCCGACATACCTGAAATCGCCAATGGCTCTTAAAAGAAAAATTGAAGGAACAAACCAGTATGCAAATTGGTTCAGCCAGGCGGGTAAATTGATATCTACAGTACCTACCTTCATTAGATAAAGAGTTGCAATAGCCAGTAATCCAAGAGCTACCACCATAGTAGCAAATCGAGGGATTGTCATGGAAGAGGAATCATCATCCTTCGTCGGAATAACTTGATCAACACCCCAGGTTCCGCCAAACAACCAATAGAAGTGGAAACCACTTAGGATGGCAAAAATCAAGCTTAAAATGTAGCAAAGAATTGTACTTATCATACCTTATTAATCTTAAAGATTTTCTCAGACTGAAGCCTACTTAGAGCATTAGGAGTCCATTTCATCATTTGGTTTCGTAAACCGATAAGCATAGGGTTGGCAACATGTGCAACCTTACCAAGTGTCCAGCTTGTCTTTACAATCTGATGAGCTTTGGGGGAGCGTAACTTGTGAAAATTTTGAAAAGCTTCATTTAATTCATAGTTGTTTAGACATTCTGAAAGAACATAAGCATCTTCTATGGACTGACAAGCACCTTGCCCCATATTCGGGGTCATTGCATGTGCCGCATCACCAATGAGACATAACCCATCTGCAAACCATTCATTCGTAGGTTTCAAATCTGACATCGTGGCCGTATAGATTTTCTTAATATCCGTAGCTGAAATAATGGATTGAATAACTGGATGGTACTTTTCAAAATATTTCTCAATATGCTGGACAGGATGCTCGTCAGGACTAGTGTTAAACGACTTTAGCGCATACCAATACACCTTACCCTCAGCAATCTCAACAAATCCAAAACGATCCTCTTTCCCCCAGGCCTCATTTAACTCATGCCTATATTGCGCAGGCAAATGAAAGTCAGTAACGCCCCTCCAACACACCTGTTTAGCATCTCTAATTGAATTATTGGGAAAAATTTGTTCCCGCACTTTCGAGTGTATCCCATCAGCACCGATTATGACACTAGATTGAATTACTGGTTTATTTTGGAAAGTTAAAGCATAACCATTTTGATTTTTTTCTAGCTTCTGTAACCGATGATTTAATTTGATTTCTGTGTTCTCCAAAGAATCCACCAAAATTTGCTGCAAAGCACCTCGGTGAATGGCAATGTTTTTAACGCCATACTTATTTTCAAAGTGACTAAGATCTATGGCTGATATGGGTGATAAGTCTGCTTTGGTAATATTCATAGATGAGATATGGTTCCCGCTTCCTTCAATAACTTCCCTAAGTCCCAATTTCTCATACACTTGCATTGCATTGTTCGCTAAGATTATACCAGCTCCGACTGGTCTCAATTCTTCCGCCTGCTCGTAGAGCTTAACTTTAAATCCTTTTTGTTCGAGTGCAACGGCTAAAGACAACCCTCCTATCCCAGCTCCGATAATATCTATATTCATATGGCGAATATTTATTTAGTACAAATGTACTAAATAAATGTCAAAATAGTACACTTGTACTAAAATTAATTATCTTTGCCATAATGAACTCTACCAAACTAAAGATATTATCTAAGGCTAGGCAACTTTTCAATGAACGCGGTATCTCCAATATATCTCTACGTGACATTGCAAAAGAACTAAACATCAGTGTTGGTAATTTGCAGTATCATTTCAAAAAAAGAGAAGATATTATTGAGGCCTTATATTTTGAATTGGTAGAAAAAATGAATGCCCATTATTTGATTACAGGTAATGATTTATTAAAAATATTTTTTGATAAATCGATGGGAATGATGGTAATTCTATTTGAATATCGATTCTTCTTTTTAAACTTTGTTACCATAGTCAGGAATAATGAGAAAATAAAAACGCATTATCGCAGACTCTCCAAGCAAAGAGAAAAAGAGAGCTTATTAATAATTAACCTTCTTGTTGAGGGTGGCTTCCTTCGAAGTGAATTATTAAAGAATGAATATCAAACACTATTTAAAAAAATTGAGTTGGTTAGTAATTTTTGGTTTTCGTCCATATTAATCAAGTCGAACCAACTTCAAAAAAAATCAATTATAGAATTTTCTATCCTTATAAGTCATAGCATATTCCCTTACTTAACTGGAAAAGGAAGGAAAAGGTACGCTCAAATATTCCCAGAACATGTGCTTTAAACATTAGATTAGGGTAAAATCTATCGTTGATTAACCTTAGCAACTATTCAATGAAAAAATCAAATTATATGATTTTAGGAAACGATTGGGGACTGTTCTTAGGTAAGTTTAGCATAGATTAACACTATCCATAGTCTTTCATAAGAGAAGAAACATCGATTAAGGCACCATTCGGATCTTTGAGTAACATGCGCCGCTGCCCATAAGAAGTATTTTCAGGCAGACTCAATATTTCAAAGTTTTCTTGCTGAGCTAATCTACATATTTCATCTGCATCTTCAACCACGAAGGTCAAGTAAAATCCTTGAGGCTGATTTTTGAACCCTGCTGGGACTAGCTCATTATTTCTATCTATAATTCCAAGCTCTAGTTTTTTATCTCTTCCAACTAAATGTATAAACCAATCACTCTCAAACGCTACTTCCAAATCAAATAACTTAGTATAAAAATAAACCGACTCCGAAGGATTATCAGAACATATATTAGTCATTAATCTGCTTGCCATTCTTTTAAGTTTAATGGATTCGAAAATTGAGATTATTTTAAAACGATAACTCTAACACTCAAAATAATCTAAAAGAACCAACTTACTAAATAACCAAGACCGATTCTAACTTCTCAATCAAATTCGAGTAGAAGAATATAATGAACTCTTCTAAGAACCAACTTATTCTATTGCCGTATATCAAACTTGAGATCCCAATTAGCATCGCACGATTGGGAGTAGATATTATACAAGTTATCTCCGCTTCCAAAGAAATGATCCATATCAAAAACTATTGAATCTTTTTCTGAAAAATTCCGAAAACCTAAAACTTTTATAAATTTTGCATCAGGATATTCTGATTCTGGCAGCATAAATTCAACACGCAAAATCTCATCAAATAGATAAAAGCATTGTTCCAACTTATGATCCACTGTAGTTGTACTAAAAGTTTTATATCCTTCGGGCAGTTCCAAAATCTTTTGCTTTTGTCCATTTAATTGTAGAAAAATCTCTTTCTCTGGACGATTTGGTTTAAAATGCAAGACTGTGATTTCATTTAACGCTGAATGTTTTCTTTCAGCAATTTTACTGTTCTCAATCAATGTAAAATTTTTCCCAGAGTAGGATTTTAGGTTAGAGCATCGCATAAAAATCTCATAGAATTGTAATGATTCCTTTCCCATTGAGCCAATCTTATAAAACTGCTTTTTACCAAGTTTGCCTTTTGTAATTTTTGAAGATATAAAATTTGGTGGCCCAGAGCATCCAGTTAAAATCACTAAAAAGTAATATGAAACTATTAGAACAATTAATTTCAATTTAAACATGCGAAGAAACTGTGGATTATCAGTCAATTTTTTCTAACCAATTCGTATGAAATTTTTCACCTCTGACAGCATCTACTCTTTCATAAGTATGTGCTCCAAAGAAATCTCGTTGCGCTTGAATCATATTAGCTAAAGACCGATGCTCAGTGTACCCATTGAGATAACTCAGGCTACTAAAAAAACAGGGAGCAGAAATCCCACATTTAGTAGATTCCGAGATAATGTTTTGAAGTTTACTTTTATGCTCTTGTACATACTCTTGAAGTGGGGCTTGAAGCAATAGATCTGGTTCTGTAAAATCGAAGCCAGAAATCTGAACCATCAATTTTGATCTGATAATGCAGCCATTGGTCCAAATCCGTGATAGCTCCCTATAGTTGATTCCCCAATCGTATTCCTTTGAGGCTGCGGCAATTAAATCGTAGCCTTGATGATGATTAATTATTCGAGCTACCTGGTAGGCCAGCCGAAGTTGTTCAGAATCAATCTGAATGCTGGAATTTGAATTTGAGTATATTGATGAAGCCTTTTGTCTTTGATCATATTGTGCAGATTGATAACGAGCAAATAAAGCCGCGGTCAATGTTGGAATTGCAACCCCTAATTCGATGGCAGCAACCGTGGTCCACCCTCCTGTTCCCTTATTCCCTGCCTTATCTAAAATTAGATCAATAAGATGTCGCTCTCCTTCTTTTTTCTTCAATAGAACGGCTGTAATCTCAAGAAGATAACTACCACATTCGGTTTGTCCCCATTCATCAAAAAGTTTAGAGATTTGTTCAGGCGTATAATTCATATGATGCCGCAATAGCCCGTAGACTTCTGCAATCAATTGCATCTCACCATACTCTATCCCATTATGCACCATTTTCACAAAGTGCCCTGCACCACCGGCACCAATGTAGGCACAGCACTTTGTTCCATCATCATCTACTGCTGTAATGGCAGTCAATATATCTTTTACCTTATCATAGGCATCCGCTCCACCCCCTGGCATAATGGAAGGACCATTCAACGCACCTTCTTCACCTCCTGAAACTCCAGATCCGATATACCCAATACCCTTATCTTTTAAATCATGGAAGCGTCGCTCCGTATCCTTGTAGTGTGAGTTTCCTCCATCAATGATTAAGTCCCCCTCATCCAGAAGCGGCACCAATTCTTGAATGACAGAATCTACTGCTGGGCCAGCATTAACCATTAAAAATACTGCTTTAGGCGATGCCAATGAATCTACAAATTGCTTTATATCATCATAGCCATCTGAAGAAGCCATCTCATCATAAGCTTGAACAAAATTTTCAGCAACGCCTTCTTCAGAACCAGTAACGTGTCGATTATATACGCTTACTTTAATTCCTCTTCTTGCAATGTTTCTGCTGAGGCTCTTGCCCATAACCCCTAAACCAATCAATCCAATTTTTGCCTTTTGCTCCATGTCTAAATTTTCAATCACCGTCTGGATAATTTCAGTCGGATTATTTTTTACATTTATTTTAATTCCATATTCTGGTTCTTCCCAGGTCTTAAACTGAGATCTCAATAAATTTGATGGCATAAAGTGATCTCTAGATTCCATCCGTTTCTGGATTAAATTGAAATCGCCATGTAATACGACCCACCTGAGTTGATCAGATAAATTCTTTGCAATCCTCTGCCTATAACTTTCTTTAAGCGCAGAACAAGCGAGTACTATCCCTTTATCGCTCGATCTTATTAATATCGAATTGAGGGTATCTAACCAAGGTCTTCGATCATCATCATTAAGGGCATGACCTTGACTCATTTTTGATATATTCTCTGGAGGATGGTAATCATCTGCATCAATACACTCCAAGTGAAGTTTGTCAGCTAATGCTTGAGCAATGGTAGTTTTCCCAACACCACTAACTCCTATCACAACAACAATTAACCCCTTAGATGATTTCATCTATTAAAAGTAAGAAAATCAATAGAAAATTAGGTTTATGTCTTGCAACTTGTTGGCCTAAAATATAAATCGCTTTTATCCCTAAATTTAAACTATCCTTTATTCATATAACGCCAACTAACTTTCAATTAACCAACAACCATCAATTGAAATATTCAACGAGAGCCTGCTTTAGTTTCGATGCATTTTGTTCTGCAGTTGCAGTCTCTTCAGGATACTCTTCTTTAGCCTTTTTATATTTAGTTTCAATAGAACTTACACCATATGGATGCCTAACATTATTGATCATATCGCTAGGAATCGTTTCCTCTCCACACAATTCATTCAGTCTTCGAGCCAATCCACAGACATATTCTATTCTGCATTTATTTAAAAATCTTTTATCTAAAACCAAAGCCTTAATACTTGTAATGTTCTCAAGACTTCTTACCATGTGATCCGGTCTTTCTTCAGACCGTTTATTCAGGCTGTAGTGACTATAAAACCAATTAAAAGCTCGATCCTTTTTCTCTGGCACCATATCCAATAAACATTGATAAATCCTCGCCCGGTCAAAATCTTGGTGATTCGCATCAAGCTGCTTTATTCCTATATCAAAATAGTTTTCAGCATTTTTCGGATCTAAATTTGCGCAAGCGATATACCATTCAGCAAATTTCATATTTAACGAATGATGATAAAATTCATTTTTCTCCATAGTTGCCCGATCCAGTAAAAATTGCACATCTTCTTTTTCTAAAAACTGATCAGCATACTTAAGTATTACCTTACACATCTGTGAATAGTCATAGTTAAAGAAATCTTCATCTGCCACTCGGTATAGGTCAGGGTCTTTACTATTAGGCTTTCTTGCAAGAATGTTTAAAAATTCCTCACGACCTAAACGATTTAATGCCTCCAGAATATCCGCTTGTTTAAATACGGCCGCATTATTATGAATGTAATCTTCGCCTTCCATCATCAAAGTGTACATCGATCGCTCTGGCTCAGGGAGTAGCGCTATATGATTTAATTTAAATTCAGCTCTATGATCCACCGCATTGTCCATATGAAAACGATCGGCACTTTTGGAGCGATAATAAAGCGTCTTACTATGACCATAGCCAAATTTAAGATCCTTATGATCTTGCAAGTACTGAGCTAAATCCTGATCCATCCGCCCATAACCTGATGATCGAAAGCAAGTTTGCATTAAAGCTGTTGCCAACTTTTTCAATGGGATAAAAGGTGCGCTTTCCAAACTTTTTCTACGGGCATTTTTTTGTTCTTCTTGGGACGCATAAAAACGACCTCCTCGCCTATTGGATAGCATTTTAAAACACTTTCGTTCATCTTCTAGAAACCTTTCAAAGGCGTAGATTTTATTCACATCATATAAATAATACACACTTAAAAGTGCTAATGCAACCACCCTCCCGTCTTCATGATTTAAACAAGCATCAAAATCCGGATTCTCTAAAGTTGATAACCATCGGTGGAAACCATAATATTGGCGGTCAGACTCTATGGCAACGTTGCTAGATTTATATCTTTTATCTGAATTCCAAACAAACACATTCAGATGATAATTCAAACTCTCCAAATCAATGGCTTGAATGCCTTCTGCATAATATTCTAGAGAATCGCACAAATTATCTTGGGCATGAAATGGTTGAGCATAATTTAAAAAACAGGTGATTAAAAGAAGATATCGCATACATTTATCTTTAGAAAATGAAACACATTTTTTCATGAATAAATTGTTTCTAAACATGTGAAATTCAGGTACTTCGATAAAAATTTTCCGTAGGTAATTTCGCTTATACACCTGAGCATCGTACATTCATTATTGTATGATTGAACGCTTAAAATTACTTTGGTACTCCAGCCAATTAAAGAAAATTCCTCCAAGCTACCATCTATATCTTTCTAAATATAGTTCTTATTACAACCAACTCAACCCCAAACTGAAGAAGATATTCAGGGAGAGAGTTTTCTTAAGCAGTAAGTTCATAAATTTCCGTCCAGTTAAATTTGATACGATCACAGAAGAAATGCAAATTCTCATTACGAGTGCACTTATTCAGATCACTTTTGGACTTGATAAATTTCTACTCCGCAACTTCAAAACCATTATGGTATCTCCTAGTACTTATAAGTTTGGCGGATATGATGCCTTGCTTGGGCACGTAGATCATCAAGAAAAAATCATTGTAATGTCATGGCCCAGTGTGCAGCAAGGATTTATAATCCCTGACGATGCCTTTAATGTTGCATTACATGAACTTGCTCATGCCTTGCAGAGCGAAAACTTTAGCCGTTTACTTTACAATAAATTCTTCGATTATGTAACCATGCAAGAATGGGAGGTTGAAGCTGAAAAAGAATTATATAATCTTAGAAATAAAAAGCATAACCACTTAAAAGAGTATGGGGCTCAGAATATGATGGAATTATTTGCTGTGTGTATTGAAACCTTCTTTGAACAACCGCAACGCTTCAAGGTTAAACTACCAAAGCTCTATGATGTCATGGTTGACCTGCTGGATCAGGACCCCACGCAAGGTTTTAACCCACTTTTAGAAAAAAAGTGATTTTTTTTTGCAACACTATCATCGTAGGTAACATTCGTAGGTATAAGTCAGTATAAATGATGAAAAACGGGATATTTTTAATAATAACGCTACTTATTTTGCTCTCAACAGCTTGCCAAAGAGAGAACATGGATAATATTGTTATCACAGAGCCGACTTTTGATCCTCCACCTGAAGTAGAATTAATTGGAAGCTTAAGTGGACTTATCGTCAATAATGATGGGGATCCCGTAAGTTCTGCAGATATTATAATAGGCGATGAAACGACGACGACTGACATCAATGGCCAGTTTATTTTTGAAAATAAAGATCTAAACGAGAACGGGACACTTATCCAGATTAATCATCCTGATTATTTTACAGGTTTCAAGAGGTTTTACGCTTTCGCAAATGAGTTAAATCAAATAGAACACAGACTTACAGAAAAAAGACAAATAAATACTTTTACACCTGAATTAGGCGTAACCATTCAATTACTGGGTGCCAAAATAAGAATTCCTTCAGGCCCATATCTTGATCAAGAAGGTCAAACCATTCAAGAACCAGTAATAGCACAGGTAGATTTTATCCCTCCCAACGAAAATGATCTAGGTTCTACCGTGTCAGGAGATCTAACGGGTTACAACCTAAATAATGAACGAGTATGCATCCACAGTTTAGGCTTAGTGTTCATAGAGATAGAATCCACAACTGGTATAGATGTCAATTTAAATGCAGACAAATTAATTGAAGTTGAGTTTCCTGATCCTGGTTCCGTAAATCAAGATCTTTCATACTGGACCTGGAATAAAGAGCTTACTCAGTGGTTTGAGCAAGAACCAGTGACTGTAGAATCGAATACCTTAAGCTTCACAACCAATCATGTTGGAAATTTGATGATCGGTTATTCTTCCCCTGCACTAAGAATTGAAGGACAATTAGTATCCATGGGATCTAACTTTGCGAATTCTCGGATGGTGATAAAAGATCAATCCGCATTTTTCAGCCAACAGTTAAGACCTACGAATTCGGGATCTTTTGCAAGCATGATTCCTGCCTTTGAAGAACAGCAAATTGATATTAAACATGAATGTGCTGTATCCAATCAACATCACACCATAGAACCACAGACAGAAGCTGCGATATTAGATCCTATACCTGTAAGTAACCAAGAAGCAAATATTCTGATCACAGGAGTAACTACGCAATGTGATGGCAGCGAGGCACCTTTCAGTCAGATGCTATTAGAGCTTGGAGAAGAATTCTTAATGGCCAAAACAGATCAAAATGGGGTAAGCAATTACAGCTTTGCTAGTTGCGAAGAGGCAGCAATAGGAATAACTATGATTAATGAGCAAACCCAATTTGCAAGTGAGACATTGAATCTGCAGATTTCTGGTGACATACAAATTGGTAATCTGGAACAATGCGTTCCAATTCAAGCTGGTTACGACATAAACTACAATGGCTTTAATTGGGAACAGGAATTAAATAATACAATTGTTCACAGCTGGGATATTAGTACCATAGAAGGTCCTTCTGTGAAATACATATATTCTACTAAAATGGAAGACATCATAACAGGAGCACTTTACTCTTGCGGTGTTTATGTCTTTACTGAAGGGAATACAAAAGCAGATTTTTCAATCACCTTTCCTACGCAAGGATTTTCTGCGCAAGGAACCTGTGATTTATCTACGATAAAGCATGCAAATATCAACAGCCATCGATTTACCAATTTTCAAGGAACCATAGATGTTACTGATCAAACACTCTACCCTGGAAATGTGGATAGTCTTATAATGGATGTTGTGTATTATGATTAATATTTTTTTTTGCTTAACCTAAAAGTTAAGCCCAGTGATTAGTATGAATTTTGAAACACTCTTAACGCGATTAAAGCAAGGGGACCAACTGGCTTTTCGTGAACTGGTGATGAGGCTGAGTAAACGTTTGATGACGGTGGCTCGAATTTACAGCAGTTCTGAAGAAGATGCCAAGGATGTACTCCAAGACGCCTTTCTTCTCGTCTTCAAAAAAATTCAAGTTTTTGAAGGTTCGGAAGAAGGTGCCATGTATGGATGGATAAAGAGGATTATTATAAACCTCTGCTTGAACAAAAACCAAAAGAAGTACAGAAGAAACGAAATGAAGCTGGAAGATTTAAAAATTGATAAAGCAGTACCTGAAGAAGCATTAGATAAAATGTCTCATGATGAAATCATGCAACTGATTTTCAAACTACCAGATGACTATAGAAAAGTATTCTCTCTTTATGCAATTGAAGGATACTCACACAAAGAAATAGCAGAAATGCTGAACATGACAGAAATTAATTCAAGAACACACTTACACAGATCTCGCAAGATATTACAAGCCAATATTGAAAGTGCTAAAAAATTGGTAATCATATGAAGGACAAGACTAAAAAAATAATTCAAGATCACGTTCAATCGCATGAATACGACATCGACCCTTTGGAAATCTGGTCAGGAATTGAGGCAAAGCAAAAGAAGAGAAAAGGGTTCTTTTGGATTACGGGTTTAGGAATATTACTACTTTCTTTAGTAATCTTTTTAGGCATACAATACTCCCCTGGTAATGATAAAGTTACAGAAAACAAGCCTGAGAACTTATTAGAAATTACCCCAACGACAACCATTGCTACAAACAATGAACCACAGCCAGAAACAAATGAAAATCTTGCTAAAACTAGTTCATCATCTGCCATTAATAAAACAAAGAAAAATTCAGATTTACCTACAAGCAAACTAAATAATAACACAGAAAAAACTAGCCAATCTTTTAACAATATTCCTGTTCAAAAATTGAACAAGGAAATCCAGACTACCTCCAACGCACAGAGCATTGCTCAGACCAACAATGATCCTCGAAAGGATAATACTAAAAGAGCAACTACTAACAGATCTAACAATACTGATGTAGGAAACAAATCAAATACATCTCGTATTGATTCTAATTTACCATCTACTCTTTCAGAGATTAAACCTGACCTGACGGAGCTAGAAACATCTATTGGAAAAGTAAGAGAAAGTATGATTGCTCTTTCACCCCTTAGACAAAATTTAAAACTATTTAAAGTGGAACAGAGTCAAGTCAAAGTTACAGACTCAAGCATTGATTCTGACTTTGAAAGATCTCCTTGGATTGGTCTTGAAGACCAAAAGAAGTACAGACCTTTATTTAGTATTTCTGCATTACAATCTGTTGCATTTTATCAAAAGCAAACAACTAGTAATCAAGGAGTTAACCCAAGTTACATAGAAGCCAGAAACGCCGCTGAAATGCCTCTTGAAAGATTTGGCACTACCTTACTAATGAATGTAGAATTAACCAATTGGCTGACGATTAGTACCGGCGTTGAATATCAAAAAATCAATGAACAATTTAACTGGGAAGGTTCTTACATCATCGATGAAAATGACAACATCATTGGACCAGTTCCTGCGGTTGAAACCTTAACTGAAGGAGACAAAGTACGGATCGTTGAAAGAGACATGGAAATCTTCAACAAACATGAATTAGTTAACGTCCCAATCCAATTAAGCCTACATCATAATTTCAAATCCATAACTTACGGAGCATATGGTCGTGCATCAATCAATGTATGGAATAGAACAGAAGGTGCAAGCCTTGATGAACGCTTATACCCCATTGATTTAGCTAGCTTACAAACTCAATTTATGACTCAATGGTCTGGAGGTTTCTTTGCTGAAATCCCAGTATTCAAGTCATGGAAATTGCAGGCGGCGTTTGGATTAAATCAGACGAGAGCACAAGAAACATTTTCGACCAATACTTACAATTTTAAAGAGTTCACTTTAGGGATTAAACATCAGTTTTAATTTAAAAAATTCTAAAGTTTTTTGTCACAAAAGTTCTTGCTATCATATTAGTAAGTAGAGCTCGATACATAAACAAATATTACTTAACCTAAACAATCTATAATGAAAAAAGTCCTTTACCTATTTCTAGGATTATGTCTTTCTTCACAGATTTCTGCACAAGAAATTAGTTCTTATCTAATTTCTTCGACAGGTGCTGCACTCATGAATGATGAAGGTGCCTTGTACATATCTGTAGGCGAACCATTAAACACAGAAATACAGGATGGAGAAATTATGATTTCTCAAGGCTTCCTCAACATTACTATACTAGAGCAAGGAAGTACAGCAACTACAGACTTAATTGAAGAAGTCATTCACACCTACCCCAACCCAACGATTGAATCTATTACTATTGAGATACCAGAAATTTCTTCCACATTATCAATGGAAATATTTGACGAAAGTGGAAGAATCATACAGAGAGACATTCTAACTGAAAAGATAAATAATCTTTCAGTAACGAATTGGAATCCCGGCACATACTACCTTAGCGTAAGAGACGGGGACAAGAAATCAAAAACCCTCAAGATTTTTAAACTTTAAATGAAGAACATGAAAAAATACACGACACTATTATTGTTCTTAGGTTTTGCCATGAGCGTATTTGCTCAAGACGGAATCAGATATCAAGGGGTTGCCTTTGATGGAAACGGAGACCCGATCATAAGTCAAGAAATTGCCATTCTATTTTCTGTTCTTCAAGGATCAACTAATGGATCAAACACATACATCGAAAGACACGTAACAACAACTTCTGACGCAGCTGCCTTTGAACTGATCATCGGCGAAGGTGAGGAAATCTTCGGAACCTTAGCTGATGTCGACTGGACCAACAATCCTTATTACCTAGAAGTATCCATTGACCCAAATGCAGGAATGGATTACTTCAGCGCAGGAACAACAGAATTAATTTCAGTTCCATATGCACAACATGCTGCGACAGCTCTTTACGGCCCAAGGGGTCCTAAAGGTGCCACAGGTCCAATAGGACCTGCAGGACCTACCGGAGCAACAGGGCCAGCAGGACCTCCAGGTCAAGCGGGGCCTAACTCAACTCCAGGTCCTCAAGGACCAACAGGGAACGTAGGGCCAACTGGTGCAGTTGGAGATCAAGGTCCTCCAGGGGATGATGCAACTCAAACAGGTAATGTAGGACCTCCAGGACCAAAAGGACCGGATGGGCCACAAGGTGAAGGCGCAGGACCCGATGGTCCACAAGGACCTACAGGACCATCAGGCCCTCAAGGGTTTAATGGAGCAAAAGGAGAGACAGGTGATAAAGGAGATCCAGGAGGGACAGAAGGACCACCAGGATCACCAGGACCGCAAGGACCTCCAGGACCTCCAGGACCCGATGGTGCAGATGGACCTGCTGGACCAGCAGGACCAACCGGACCAACCGGAGCGGTAGGACCCGTGGGGGAACCTGGAGCGGACGGTATCCAGTTTTTAGAATTTTTGGATACGCCTCCAAGCAATCCAGTACAATACTACATCTATGTTGATTCAGGAGCTAATAGAGCAGACGGAGAGATAGGATTGAGATGGTATAGCGGTACAGCTTGGATAGATCTTTATTAATTAATTGACAAGAAAATTAAAATGAAAAATATATTATTAAATATCGTTTTCGCCTTTTGTTCTCTAAACCTTGTCGCACAAGTAACTCCTAATTTTAATTATCAGGGAATTGCTGTTGATGCCACAGGAGCTGCCGTACAAAATGGTGATGTCGGACTAAAGTTTACAATTTCAGATGCCCTCTCCAATGGAAATGTGCTTTATTCAGAAACTCAAAATGCGACCACAACTTCTATCGGATACTTTAGTGCCAATGTAGGGGAAGGAAACGTAGAAAGTGGATCGATTACAACGATCGACTGGGCGTTAGGAAGTAGATTCTTAACGGTTGAAATGGACGCAACCGGAGGAACCAATTACACTTTTTCTAACACAACCCCGTTTTACAGTGTTCCCTATGCGATGGCGACCAATACAGCAGATGTAACCCTAAATCCAGGAAGAGTTGGATTACCAGGTGATGTAGGTGCTACCGGTCCAACTGGAGCTACCGGTGCAACTGGACCCATTGGTCCAATAGGTGGCATCGCAGGACCTATAGGAGAAGCCGGACCTAAAGGTGCAACTGGACCAACAGGACCTCAAGGACTACCCGGAGCTTCTGGTGGTGAAGAAGGACCACAAGGACCTCCAGGTGACCCAGGGCCTCCAGGTAATGAAGGAGTTGGAAATTCTGGCCTTCCCGGACCAAAAGGAGCAACTGGCCCTGCAGGTCAAGCTGGGCTCCCAGGAGATCAAGGACCACAAGGTGATCCGGGACCTCCATCAAATGAAGTTGGACCTATTGGACCTACTGGCCCGGTAGGACCATCCGGTGGAGCAGCAGGTGCTCCAGGACCTAAAGGACCTACTGGAGAACCAGGCGTTAAAGGACCCACTGGACCAACAGGTGTTACGGGTTTCTCATTCGCTTGGAATGCTACCCCATCAAGCACAGTTCCTACACCATCAAGTACCTTAAATTTTTACTTAGACTCTGGAGTGAACAGAGCTGATGGAAAAGTAGGACTGAGATTTTATCACCAGACCCTTGGATGGATCGATTTATAATCAATACAAACAATTAAAATGAAAATATTTTTATCAATCATAAGCTCATTCCTCTTTGCAGGAATGATGATAGCGCAAGTGCCTCAGAGCTTTAGTTATCAATCAATGGCCATGGACGCAAATGGCCAAATAGTAGCAAATCAAATGGTCGGTGTTCAAATAAATATTTTGGAAGAAACAACGATGGGAAATATCGTTTACTCAGAATCCCATAGTGTAATGACCACAGATTTAGGCCACTTAAGTTTACAAATCGGCCAAGGCCAAACCCAAGATAATTTCTTAGAAATCCAGTGGGTTTCAAATGACCACTTCCTCAACATCCAAATGGACCTAACAGGTGGAACTGATTATGTAAATATGGGAACGGTTCAGTTTTTATCTGTCCCTTATGCTTACTTAGCCTTAGAAGCTGCTGATGGAATTCCTGGCCCTCCAGGGGTTACAGGACTTGTAGGACCTCAAGGTGCTGCCGGAGCAACGGGTGCAACAGGAGCACCGGGTCCAGATGGTGTAGGTGGCGTTGGCCCGACTGGGCCGCAGGGGCCCGATGGACCTGAAGGAGACAAAGGAGCTACTGGTCCAAAAGGACCAGATGGTACACCCGATGGCCCGCAAGGTCCAATCGGAGAACAAGGACCTCAAGGCCCACCTGCAAGTATCTTTACTGGACTAGCAGGTCCACAAGGCCCAGCAGGAGAAGAAGGTGATCGAGGAGCCGATGGAGTAAATGGTCCAAAAGGACCTAAAGGAGAACCTGGCATTGGTGGAGGTATCCCTGGACCCATCGGAGCGACAGGACCAATCGGCCCTTCCGCAGGACCAGACGGGCCTGCTGGACCCGTAGGTGATGTTGGACCTCCAGGAGAAACTGGTGACCAAGGTGCAACTGGAGCAACAGGACAAGATGGAATAGGTTTATTGACAATGGATAACATTGAACCTAGTGGTTGGTTTATTACACCAATATACCTTGATAATGGAACGAATAGAGCTGACGGTTTACCAGGCTTAAGATATTTAAATGGATCAGTATGGATCGACTTATAAACTGCGGATCATACTAATCACAATATGGAAAAGGGACTTATTTATATAAATGGGTCTCTTTCTTTTTTAGGTAAGTACTTAATAGACATTCATTTCAAACCACACCATGAATTTAGCCAATAGTCGCCTCGATAAGTTATTTACTTTACACTAGAAAGCAAGGAATCCATTTTACCATAGTCTAGACATGCAATCTATCTTTCGTTTGTGTAACTTACCTATCAGACAAAAAATAGATATAGTATGACCACATTCCCACCTGTTACTAATTTCATCAATGGTAAAAATTTGAAGAGTGAGGCTCAGACCATGGACGTTATTTCCCCAATCAGTGGCGAAACCATTTCTTCCCTACCCCTAAGTTCTCATCAAGAAGTAGATGCAGCGGTAGCTTCCGCAAATGCAGCTTTTCCTGCATGGAGTGGAATGACACTTAAAGAAAGAGTGCAAATATTCTTTAACTATCGTACACTGCTTCAAAACAATATCGAAGAACTAACAGAATTAGTTCATATTGAAAATGGAAAAACAATGGGTGAAGCCCGTGCTGAAGTTTTAAAAAGCATTGAGCTTTGTGAGTTTGCTGTTTCTATGCCGCAGATTGTGACCAATGAAATTCAGGAGGTAAGCAAAGGAGTGGAATGTAGAATTGAAAGAAAACCGCTCGGAGTTGTTGCATGCATTACCCCTTTTAACTTCCCCAATATGGTTCCGCATTGGACCATACCCAATGCCATCGTATTAGGGAATACCGTTGTTTTAAAACCTTCCGAACTAGTACCCTTAAGTGCCATGAGAATGGCCGAGCTTTTAACAAAAGCTGGTTTGCCTGATGGCGTTTTAAACATTGTCAATGGAGGTAAAGAAGTTGTTGAAGCCATCTGTGACCATCCTGATATAAAAGCAACTTCATTTGTCGGGTCAACAAGAGTTGCTAAGATTGTTTATAAGCGCGCTTCCGCAAATTTACAAAGATGTGTTGCACTCGGTGGCGCAAAAAATCATTTACTAGTCCTACCAGATGCCAATGTGCAAATGACCGCTAATGATGTTGTCGCATCTATGGCAGGATGTGCTGGACAAAGGTGCATGGCAGCCTCAGTAATGGTCGGCGTAGATAAGGTCCAACACATCATCGACCAAATGGTCGTTGAAGCCAAGAAGATAATTCCTGGAGAATCTTTAGGGTCTGTCATCAGTAAAGAAGCCAAAGAAAGAATTGAAAAATACATAACAGAAGCTGAAGCCCAAGGCGCTAAAATCTTAGTCGATGGAAGAAACACCAATGTAAAAGGAAGAGAAAATGGATATTATGTAGGTCCAACAATCATAGACTATGTGAAACCTGAAATGGCCGTGGCCCAAGAGGAAATATTCGGACCAGTGATTTCTATCATCAGAGCCAAAGATTTAGATGAAGCCATAGGCATTGAAAATAGTTCTAACTACGGTAATGCAGCCGCTGTATTTACACAAAGTGGTGCTTTAGCTAAAAAAGTAATGGCTGGAGCCAGTGCCGGAATGATTGGGGTCAATATTGGAGTGCCTGTACCGAGAGAACCATTCTCCTTTGGTGGTTGGAATGAATCAAAATTTGGCGTGGGAGATATAACTGGGAAAAGCTCGATTGAATTTTGGACACAGAATAAAAAGACGACCAGTAAATGGAACCCAGAAGATAAAAGAGACTGGATGAGTTAAATGTTTTTGGGTCAAGCCCAAATGTGTAATCGTATTATAAATTCCACATAAAAAAGCAAATGAGCACAATCGTTGAAAAAAATAAAGCCTATACCCTTTTCTCTTGGAGCAAACAAGGGGATTTAAATCCACTCGATCTAGAATCCGCCAAAGGATGTTATCTCTTCGATCGGAATGGGAAAAAGTACCTTGACTTTTCTTCGCAACTGATGAACGTAAACATTGGACACGGAGATCAAAGAATTACCGAGGCCGTATCAAGACAGATGCAACAAGTCAGTTTTGTTTACCCAGGTGCTACAACTAGAGTCCGAGGAGAATTGGGAGAGAAGATTGCAGAAATCACACCAGGAAATCTGACAAAAACCTTCTTTACACTTGGAGGTGCAGAGGCCATAGAGAATGCCATTAAGATTGCTCGGATGTTTACGGGTAAATATAAAATCATCGGGCAATATCGTGCCTACCATGGAGCGACCATGGGTGCGATGTCCGCTGGTGGTGACCCTAGAAAGCATGCAGTTGATGCCTTCGCTGCTCCCCACTTTGTGCATGTTGAAAATCCTTATTACTACCGATGCCCATGGAATAGCAACAGCATGGAAGAATGCGGAGAAAGGGCGCTGGCAAATTTAGAGCAAGTCATAAAATACGAAAATCCTAACAGCATCGCAGCCATCCTGATGGAAGGTGAATCCGGCTCCTCAGGCTGTATAAAATATCCAAAAAATTACTGGCAGGGACTTAAAAGACTGGCAGAGAAATATAACCTATTGCTCATAAGCGACGAGGTCATGTCTGGTTTTGGGCGAACAGGAAAATGGTTTGGCATTGATCACCATGGAGTAACCCCAGACATCATGGCCATTGCGAAAGGGCTAACCTCCGGCTACCTTCCTTTAGGTGGAACAGTAGTAACAGATACCATTGCTAATTATTTTACTGAAAAGAATTTAACCGTAGGACTTACCTATTCTGCTCATGCGGTATCTTGTGCCGCTGGATTAGAAAATCTGCGAATTATACAAGAGGAAAACATGGTAGATAATGCCGCTAAGATGGGACTCTATCTTGAGCAGTCGGTTGAAAAATTAAAAGACAAGCACCCTTCCATCGGAGACTTTCGTAATACTGGATTGTTAGGATGCTTGGAGTTGGTAAAAAATAAGAAAACGAAAGAACCTATAACGCCTTGGAATGCCTCGCCAGCTGACTCGAAGGCCACCTACAAAATCGCAGGAAAAATTAGAGAGCTAGGAATGTTTACTTTTGTTAAATGGAATTTCATTTTCATTGCTCCTCCATTAAACATCACAACTGACCAAATCGATGAAGGTCTGGACATTATTTCAAAAGCCTTAGAAATCGCAGACGAACATTATAGCGCATGAACAAGCCAGAAATAGTAACCCTAAGTAAAGACTTTTCTGCATCCGATCTATACAGCGAAGATTTAAAACCTATACCACCATCGGAACGGACATGGTCCATGTGGTCACTCGCTTCTTTGTGGGTCGGTATGGCTGTATGTATTCCTACCTATTTACTTGCGTCTTATATGATTGGAAGTGGTATGACTTGGTTGGAATCCTTGATCATCATCGGCTTAGCCAATTTAATCATCACCATCCCAATGGTACTTAACGGGCATGCGGGTGTAAAATATGGAATACCCTTTCCTGTACTCGGACGATCTTCCTTTGGACTCATGGGGATACACATTCCTTCGATCGTGAGAGCAATTGTCGCCTGTGGTTGGTTTGGTATTCAAACCTGGATTGGAGGATTGGCTTTTCATGCAATCTTTTGCGCACTTACAGGAACAGAAATAACGACAGACCTAAGTATTGGTAAGTTTGTAGGCTTTGGAATCTTCTGGCTGATGAATATGTACTTCATTTGGGAAGGAACAGAGTCTATAAAATTCCTAGAACAATATTCCGCACCCATCTTAATTTTAATGGGAATAATTCTAATTGGCTGGGGAGCGATGAATGGAGGTGGGTTCTCCAATGTATTGAAGCAAAGTGAGACCTTAGCAGAGCCACACATTTCCAACGATGGAAAAGTATTGAAATTGCATTTTAATTTTGCCAAGGATCAATCTGGGAATCCGAAGGCCCAAGAGTTTCGATTAATCACCAAAGGAAAAGCCGGCCCTTGGCAAGCAATCAGAGGCGAAGCTTTTGCTTTTGCAGGGTCAACTGCCGATAAGGAAATTCAGTTGCGAAGAAATATTAATGGTCAAGTCAAGGAATCTAAAACATTTGCCTTGAGCGAAAAAAATATAGCAGAAGAAGGTGGTTCAAAACTATGGAATTACATTCTTTGGTTAACAATAATGGTCGGATTCTGGGCTACCATGTCCTTAAGTATTTCTGACATTACTCGATATGCAGCCACTCAAAAAGATCAGGTCCTTGGTCAATTTATCGGACTACCAGGAACAATGATGCTCTATTCATTCGTAGGAATATTTGTGAGTTGCGCCGCGGTCATAATTTTCGATGATGTGTTCTTTGGAAATGAAGCACCATGGGATCCAGTCTCGCTGTTGGCTAAATTTGAAAATCCAGTGGTGGTTATCATCTCTCAGATTTTCATGATTATTGCCACCCTCTCAACTAACATCGCAGCAAATGTTATCGCCCCTGCCAATGCTTTTTCCAACCTAAGTCCCAAAAATATTTCTTTCCGGACCGGTGGAATAATTACGGGGATCATTGGAATCATAATTTGCCCTTGGTTGCTCATGGATGAAATTAGCAACATTCTGATTTTCATAAGTGGTCTCCTTGGGCCGGTGCTTGGAATAATGTTGGCGGATTATTGGGCGGTCCGTAAAACAGAATTAAACTTGGATGAGTTTTATAAAGAAGAAGGAAAATTTAAATATACTGCTGGATTCAATATGGCGGCCATGGCTGCACTAACTCTTGGGGTTGGAACAGCCTTAGTCGGTTATTTTGTTCCTGCCTTAGAAGCGCTATACAATCTATCTTGGTTTAGCGGATTTCTTGTTTCCTTTGTGGTATATTATCTATTGATGAAAAGAAAAAATTAAATGTCAGTACTTATTAAAAATGGACATGTTGTAACAGCTGAATCTGATTATGTAGCAGATATCTACATAGAAGATGAGCAGATCGTAGCCATTGGGAAAAATCTTCCGTACAAAGCGGATAAGACCATCAATGCAAGAAATAAATTTGTATTTCCAGGAGGCATTGATCCACATGTACACTTAGACATGCCTTTCATGGGAACCTCCTCTAGTGACGACTATGAAAGTGGTACTCGAGCGGCTTTATTTGGAGGAACTACCATGGTCATAGATTTCATCTTGCAGACCCAAGGCAAGTCACTAAGGCATGCTCTGAAGCAATGGCAAGGACGTTCTAACGGTAATGCAGTATGTGACTATGGATTCCATATGGCAGTTACAGACTTTAATGCTAAAGTAGCTAAGGAAGTTGTCACCTTTATTGAGAAGGAAGGCATTACTTCTTTCAAAACTTTCATGGCGTATAAAGGCGCGTTAATGATTGATGATGGACAGATGGTTCAACTCATGAAGGTGGTCAAAGAAAATGGAGGACTAGTGACTGTGCATGCGACCAATGGAGATATGATTGATTCCCTGATAGCAAAATTTAGAAAGGAAGGAAAAATGAAACCGATTTACCATTACCTTTCTCAGCCAGAAGTTACAGAAGCTGAGGCATCCGCAAGGTTCACAGACATGTTAGATTATGCAGACTGCCCTGGGTACATCGTTCACATGACATGTGAAGGCGCCATGAATGCCGTCAGAGAAGCCACGATTAGAAATCAAAAAGTTTTCGTTGAAACGTGCACTCAATATTTAACCTTGGATGCTAGTTTATATAAGAGAAAAGATGGAGCAAAGTGGGTCATGAGTCCCCCACTGCGAGAGAAAAAAGATCAAGAAGTTCTATGGTCAGGAATAAATCAAGGCCTTGTTCAAGTCGTTGGGACTGATCACTGTCCATTCACTTGGGAACAAAAACAAATGGGCAAAGATGATTTTTCAAAAATTCCAAATGGTCACCCGGCCATCGAACACCGCATGGAACTCTTGTTTTCTGAAGGAGTAAAAAAAGGACGAATCTCATTAAATAAATATGTTGAAGTGAGCTCTACCAATGCTGCCAAAATATTTGGGATGTACCCAAAGAAAGGAACGATTGCCATCGGAGCGGATGCTGACCTGGTAATATTCAACCCAAGAACAAAGCATGTACTTTCGCATAAAACACATCACATGAATGCTGACTATTCTTCATATGAAGGATTTAAAGTCACAGGCAAGGTCGAGACTGTTCTATTGAGAGGAAAAATTGCCATTGATAAAAACGAATGTCTCCTTGAAAAAGGTACAGGACAATTTGTAAAAAGAGGTAAAACGAAATTAGCTATATAAAAAAATAAAAATGCCACGTAAAGTAAAATCAGGTTTAATACAAATGAGCCTTGCCATCACAGAGGGCGAAGGAACCATCGAAGAGATCAAAGAAGCGATGATCGAAAAACACCTTCCTTACATTGATGAGGCAGGCAAGCAGGGAGTCCAAATTTTATGTCTACAAGAGATATTCAATACTCCTTATTTTTGCCCAGGTCAAGATTTAAAATGGTACAAATCAGCAGAAGCAATTCCTGGTCGCACCATCGAACGCATGCAAGCTTACGCCAAGAAATATGACATGGTAATCATCGTTCCAATTTATGAACAAGAGCAACCTGGCGTACTTTATAATACTGCAGCGGTTATTGATGCCGATGGAAAATACCTAGGAAAATACCGCAAGAATCATATACCGCATACCACTGGGTTTTGGGAGAAATTTTTCTTTAAGCCGGGCAATCTTGGATACCCAGTCTTTCAGACGAAGTATGCAAAGGTGGGAGTTTATATTTGCTATGACAGACATTTCCCTGATGGCGCAAGAATCCTAGGCCTGAATGGCGCAGAGATTGTTTACAATCCATCTGCAACAGTAACAGGTCTTTCTCAATATCTATGGAAGTTAGAGCAGCCTGCACATGCAGCAGCCAATGGTTATTTTATGGGTTGCATCAATAGAGTTGGTGAAGAAAAACCATGGGACCTAGGTCGGTTTTATGGCACCTCTTATTTTGTTGATCCTCGAGGACAAATATTTGCGGAAGCATCAGAAACAGAAGATGAATTACTAGTTGCTGAATTTGACTTAGATATGATAGATGAGGTAAGAGCAACTTGGCAATTCTTTAGGGACCGAAGACCAGAGACCTATGGAAGATTGACTGATTTATAGTATGGTATCAGAATTCCATTATGGTTTTTTCGCTTGCGCAAATTGTTAATGAAGACTAAAAATTGAAAGGTGTCAGAATATAAAAAACCCAATACGACTGAAGAATTTGAGAAAAACTTTTCTCAGAAGAAGCCACTGATGAATCCAACAGAGGCTTACTTTGAGTCAAGTAGATGTTTGACCTGTTACGATGCACCTTGCATTCAAGCTTGTCCAACAGGAATTGACATTCCACTTTTCATCAAACAGATCCAGACAAAAAATCTTACGGGTTCGGCCCGGACGATTTATAGTTCTAATTGGCTAGGGAATGCTTGTGGCACCATCTGCCCTACTGGTGTTCTATGTGAAGGTGCTTGTGTGTATAATCATCAAGATGTTCCCCCAATTCAGATTGGGCGACTTCAGAATTATGCAACATCAATGGCGATTAAACAAGAAAAAAGATTATTTACCGCGGGACAAGATAATGGAAGAAAAGTAGCCATCATCGGTTCAGGGCCAGCAGGAATTGCCTGTGCTTGTGAATTAAGAACCATGGGGTATTCAGTTGACATCTATGAAGCAAAGTCTAAACCAAGTGGTCTTACGCTCCATGGAATCGCTGCATACAAAATTACCAACGAAGAGGTCACCGAGGAATTGGACTTCTTAACCAATCAGCTGGGTCTTAACTTTATATGCAACCATGCCATCGAAAGCAAAGAGCAATTATTGAGTTTAGAGTCAACGTATGATGCCATTTTCTTAGGTGTAGGTATTGGGCCTACGAGATCTTTAGCCTTAGAAGGCGAAGAGAAAGAAAATGTGGTCGGGGCAGTGGAATTTATAGAGGAGTTAAGGGAAAAACAAGAGTCGATGAGTATTGGTAAAAAGGTGGTAGTGATTGGTGGTGGGAATACAGCAATGGATGCGGCCAGTCAATCTGCACGACTCGGAGCTGAGAAAGTTACACTTGCGTACAGGAGAGATAAGGAAAGCATGGGAGCGTATGACTTTGAATATAAATTGGCAATAAGTGCTGGTGTCGATTCACTTTTTAGAGCACAGCCAGTAGCCATCGTAGGCGACGAAAAAGCAACGGGTGTTGAATTTGTACAAACGGAAAGTATAGATGGAAAATTGGGTTATAAGGCAGATAGTGAATTCATTGTTGAAGCAGACCTAATCATTAAAGCAACCGGTCAAGCCAAATGTTTACCCCTTCTAAATCTCATAGACCAACTAGACCTTGATCAGAGGAATAAGATCATTGTTAACGAAAATTTTCAATGCACCAACCCCCAATACTTTGCAGGAGGGGATGCAGTGAATGGAGGAGCAGAAGTGGTCAATGCGGCTTTTGAGGGAAAACAAGCAGCATTAGGAATCGAAGCTTGGCTGAATAATAAACAATCTTAAAAAAAGAAAATGAAACCTGACTTATCCATAAATTTTGCTGGCATAAAAGCACCCAACCCATTTTGGTTGGCCTCTGCCCCACCAACTAATTCTGGTTACCAAATCATGAAAGCCTTTGATGCTGGCTGGGGAGGTGCAGTATGGAAAACACTTGGAGTACCAGTCATCAATGTTTCCAGTCGATATGGTTCCATTAATTATAGAGATACTCGAATGGCAGGTTTCAATAACATTGAGTTGATTACTGATCGACCTTTGGCTGATAACTTGAAAGAAATTGAAGAAGTAAAAAAATACTTCCCGGATCATGCGGTTATTGCTTCCCTAATGGTGGAAACCAAAGCAGAATGGCATCAGATCATTAAAGATGTTGAAAACGCCGGTGCCGATGGCATTGAATTAAATTTTGGCTGCCCACATGGAATGTGTGAACGGGGAATGGGATCAGCGGTAGGACAAGAACCAAGCGTATTAAAAACAATTGTGGAATGGGTAATGGAAGTTGCTCAAGTCCCAGTCATAACAAAACTAACACCCAATATTTCGCACATTGTTGATCCGGGACTAGCGGCAGTTCAAGGGGGAACGAATGCACTGTCTTTAATCAATACTGTCAAGAGTATTGTAGGCATTGATTTAGATACTTTTGCCCCCTATCCTGTGGTAGATGGGAAAGGAACCAATGGAGGTTACTGTGGGCCAGCGGTAAAGCCTATTGCCTTAGAAATGGTTAAGGAATTGGCCAAGCATCCTGAAATTATGAATACACCAATCTCTGGGATTGGAGGAATTGAAACTTGGAGAGATGCGGTCGAATTTATTTTATTAGGAGCCGGGTCATTACAAGTGTGTACTGCAGTGATGCATTACGGATTTGATATTGTTAGAGAAATGAAATCTGGCTTAGAAGAATTCATGATTGATAAAGGATTCAATACCATTGAAGACTTCCGAGGAAAGGCTTTACCAAATGTTACAGAATGGAAACACCTTAACTTGAAACATAAGGTGGTCGCAGAAATTGACTCCGATAAATGTGTAGGCTGTGATCTTTGCTACATTGCTTGTGATGATGGCGCACATCAGGCAATCAGAATACCAGAAGACAATGAAAATAGAATTCCAGAGATTATAGAAGAAAACTGTGTGGGTTGTAATTTATGTTCGCTCGTCTGTCCAGTTGAAGAATGCATTACCATGGTCGATCGACCGTATGAAGGTGAGCCCATTACTTGGCATGATAGAACTGAAGCAGGTACCATTCCTACAACCTTCGATGATGATAGAGCGGGAGGAAAACATCATTTCGTCCCTACGGTACAAGACGCACTAAAACATAGAAACTAATGGATCAGTTTATGGAAGAGGCCATCCGTCAGGCTAAGAAAAGCCTAAGTGAAGGTGGCATCCCAATAGGATCAGTCCTGGTAAAAAATAATAAAATCATTGCTGCTGGTCACAACAAACGAGTCCAAGAAAAGAATCCAATACTTCATGGAGAAATGGATTGTTTATTAAATGCTGGTCGAATAGGCTCTTATAAAGATTGTACCATCTACTCTACACTGATGCCATGTTTTATGTGTGGCGGAACCATCGTTCAATTTAATATACCTAAGGTGATTGTAGGCGAAAATAAAACATTCGAAGGTTCTTCAGAATTCATGCAATCAAAAGGTGTGGAGGTCGTCAACTTAATGCTTCCAGAATGCATTGAGATGATGGAGCAATTTATTAAAGAGCATCCTGAATTATGGTGGGAGGATATCGGCGAGTTGTAGGCACTCAGTTTTAAATTCGAGCCGTAGACAAAAAATATAAATCTTGCCAGAAGAAATAACAGAACCAAGAACCAAATGTTACAAATGCAAAAGGCCTTCCTCTTCTTGCATTTGTAAATACACCAACCCCATCCATACTAATGCTCGTTTTATCATCCTTATGCACCCGAAGGAGTATAAAAAAGAAAAAAACGGAACAGGACATATGACTGGGCTTCAATTAAAAAATTCAGAAATAATTGTTGGTGTAGATTTCACTGATAACAAACGAGTAAATGAAATTCTAGAAAAACAAAGAAGCTCTTCCTTTTTACTTTACCCTGGAAAAGATAATTTTAATTTATCCACTCGAGAAAGCTCTGAAACAAATTCATTGTTGGGTTCAAATCCTAACATTTTCATTTTGGATGGCACATGGCCTTGTGCCAGAAAAATGCTCAAATTAAGTACAAACCTACAGACCTTAAAAAGAGTTAGCTTTGATAATACCATTGAATCAAAATTTATCATCAAACAGCAACCTGCTTCACTTTGCTTAGGCACTATTGAGTCTGTATACACTGTCTTAAATTTACTTAACAAGGCTGGCATAGAACAAAGTGATACTAAGGATTTTCTATTGCCTTTTCAAAAAATGATTGAGTACCAAGTCGAATGCATTATAAATCCTAACAATAAAAAATATAGACCCAGCGCCAAAATAACAATTACCCCAAAAAACATGTACAAGCAAAATCCACTCATCAGTGTGATTTATGAAAATAAAGTTTAGTTGATTTTTTACAATTTCCATTAGGCTGCTAAACGAATAAAACTAAGAATTCTGAAAAAGCCTAAAAATGAAATCCAACTTTAATCTGACCAATATTTAACAACTTAATCTCTATCCAATTAGCATTGGAATCTGGATCAAAGGAATTGGGATCAAAACGAGATTTGCTAAAAACAGCAATGCTGGGCTCGGTAGATAAAGAGAAGTATTTACCAATTTTAAAAAGTGCACCTACGAATATATAAGTACCAAAGATTGTATTTTTCCGTTCAGTGCTCGTAGTAACACTTTCGCCGTAGGTTAAATCAAAACCTGTATAAAAATTCCACTTTGGCGTATCTCGAAGATCAAAGTCATAACCACCACGAAATTCAAAACTTGTAATGTCACCTGCTTCACTACTAATATCAACACTTGAGGCAAGCCTTAATCTCTGATCTTGTTTGATCGAATACCTATACGTCAGATCAAGATTATTGACCTGTTCATTAAAAAGTATGAGAAATTTAGAAGCGTTAATACCAAGTTGATGCTTAGTATAAGCTTCTTGCGAAAAAAGAAAAGCGCCCATACAAAGTATGAGCGCTAAAGTTGATATCGTTTTCTTTACCATTCGCCTGTAAATTCTACAACCATCGCTTCCATTTTTTCAAGGAAATCATCTACATAATTGGCTGCACTTTCTGAGCTAGTATCTTTGTAATAAAGTACAAAGTTTTCTTCTGTTTCATCATATTCCATATCTGCAATCTTTAGATCTTCAAATAGAACATCTAAATCTAATAGACTATTTATCGTTGACTCATTAGGATCATCCATTGTTAACAATTCTGCAAGACCTGCTAATGACTGTAAAGTCAAATCTCCAATTCTTACTTTTGCATGCAATCTTTCAATGGATTCTTCAGTAAGATTTTCAAAATCATCGTCTGCTAAAGCAATATCAGCCTCTAAAGACATTCTACATTGACTACCATCATTGAATCCTAATATTCCTGTGAATTCAGTGCTAGAGTTTCTAACCACATCTAAAGAAATCTCCATAGGATCTAAAAACAAAGTGGCATCTATCTCTACGGGAATCTCAAATGAAGAATTCTCCTCATAGGTAACTTTATCTAGATTCAACTCAAACAATCTCTGACCATCCACATCCAGCAATGCGTGAATTTTTGAAGGAGCAAAAATCTCCTCGCCATCGATAACGATGGATTGATCGATATATTGATCAATAATAAGACTTGCATTATTTTCTGTAAGCTCTGGCGAAGTTGGAAACTGTACCGTAACTATCTCACTAGCTGCTAATCCCTTTACCCATGATTGAGTATTGTGATTATAATAATATCTTCCTCCATGATGAAGAATATTAAATCTGCCATTTTCTTCAATGTGCTCGAAATCAAAAACCCCTTCGAAATTACCAGAAAGTTCTTCAGCCCAATCCTCATTATACGCTTCTCCATCAGATACATTGAAAAAATCTCGAAGTAAAACATCAATGGCTCTAGCTGAGGTCATATCATCAACACAAACCAACATATTATCAAAAGTAGTTTGAATATTTGCTTTGTCTTCTTCAACAGTAGTCTCATTAGATTCTTCTTCCATTTCCATCTCTTCTTCCATAGGATCTACCGTTGGGTCAGTCCCAGGAGCAGGATCTTCACTACATGAGACCATTGTAAAGCAAACGAGTGCAAGTACAAAAAATGAAAGAAATCTAAAAATTGTCTTTAAATGCATTGTTGTTATAATTTTTAAAATTTAAAATTCAGTAATACTTGAAGTCTAGCAGCAAAGAATCAATGGACAGATTTATTGCATTACATTGGCCTAAATACCAATAAGGCTACTTCAGCTGAAGGATGTGAAAATATATAGAAGGGTGAAGAGGGGCATAATAACACCTTTAAATCAAAAATTATTCCTTTTGAACCAAAATACGAAGGACTTTAGAGTATTATTTCCTAATTGCGTAATAGCTGACATTTTTCAAGAATGGAACGAAAATAGCCATATAGAAATTGACCATAAAAGCGAAATCTGGGAATAACATGTAAGCCCTGTGGTTGTTACTAGTTAAACTTTGAAGTCTTAAGAATGGAATATCTTCAATAGTTTCAATAAAATTTGCGGAAGCATAAATAAATAGAATCGGTCACCAAATTATGAACCTAAAGGAAAAATTAATAGCCTTCATTGAGTTAACGCTAGATTCACTTTTCCCTGTAAGATTGGGCCTCAGAAGTGTTCATCTAACAGATTTAAATACCCTTGAGACTCATTTATTGGAGATCTTAGATAATAACTTAGAGCAAACAAAAATAAAAAATGAAAGGGTTACTAAAGCTTTCATAAATAACTTACCAATATTGAATTCAACATTAACGAAAGACATTGAAGCAATATATGAAGGAGATCCTGCTGCTAAGAGTAAGAATGAAATCATTCTCGCCTATCCAGGTTTTCAAGCAATTGCTTGTTACAGAATGGCGCACTATTTAATAAAAGCAGGAGTTGCGCTCATCCCTCGGATGATCACAGAATATGCACATAGCACAACAGGAATCGATATACACCCAGCATGCTCCATTGGAGAATATTTATGCATTGATCACGGCACCGGTATAGTGATAGGCGAAACAGCTATAATAGGCGATCACGTAAAAATCTACCAGGGAGTAACTCTAGGAGCATTGAGCATTACCAAAAGAGAAACATCTGGAAAGCGACACCCAACCATTGGGAATAATGTAGTCATTTATGCGCAAGCCATTATTTTAGGAGGAGATACAGAAATTGGAGACAACTCTATCATCGGTGGAAATGTTTGGATCACTAACTCTGTGCCAGCCAACTCCAAAATTTACTACGACAATTCATCACGTGCTTTCAAAAATACAAACCTAAACTAGACGCATGAATAGTTTTGAAAAATTAATAGGTAACACACCTTTGGTACTTTTGGAGAAGATCAACCAAAATCCCAAAATTAAATTGTATGCAAAACTTGAAGGTCAAAATCCCGGAGGTTCTGTAAAAGATAGAGCGGCATACTACATGATTAAAAACGGACTAGAAAGTAAATCATTAACGCTTGATGATACAATCATTGAAGCAACCAGTGGCAATACTGGAATAGCCCTTGCCATGATTGCCGCTCGATATGGAATAAAAATAAAACTAGTAATGCCCTCTAATGCTACCCCAGAAAGGGTAAAAACTATGAAAGCATACGGAGCTGAAGTGATATTAACACCAGTTGAAAAGACCATTGAATATTCAAGATCATGGGCAGCAGAAGAGGCTGCAAAAAATGGTTATATTATCCTAGATCAATTCAACAATCCCAACAACCGTCAAGCGCACATTGAAACAACAGGACCTGAGGTCTGGAGAGATACAGAAGGAGAAGTGACACATTTCGTGTCTGCGATGGGAACAACTGGAACAATTACCGGAACTTCAACTTTCTTGAAAACTAAAAATGCCAACATTCAAGTAATCGGCGCTCAACCTACAGAAGGTTCCCGTATACCTGGAATTAGAAAATGGTCAAAAGAATTTCTCCCGAAAATATATCAGGAAGATAAGGTAGATGAAATCATTTACGTTTCAAGGGAAGATGCCATGAAACATTCACGTCTGCTTGCAAAAGAGGAAGGAATCATGGGTGGCATGTCATCTGGGGGAGCTTTATTCTGCGCGCTGAAATTAGCTTCCAGATTGAATCAAGGAACCATCGTCTTTATTGTCTGCGACAGAGGTGATAGGTACCTGAGTTCTGATTTGTATGACTAATCCATTTAAATTTATTTTGAGGATTAGTTACTGCAATCCACTTTCAGTGGCTATTATGAATAGTGTAGATTTTACTTAACTTGAGTAATTATAATTTGAATTAATAGTCTACATGAGATTATTTACATTAACAACAGTCATACTTTTCATAATCAGCATCGGGTGCAACGCTCAATCTAAATATTATGAAATAACTACTGAATTAATTCCCTATTCAGATTTCGACGTTCCAAGTGATAAGTACACACTGGTAAGGCGACTCAAGGATCGGACCTTTTTTCATAATGGTTATCTTATGAAGTTCAGAGGATCCTCAAATACTTCAGAACAAGATCAAGATTTCACGAACAACAATGTTTACATAATTGACAGCAAATCAAATTTAGTTTTTCAAAAGATAAATAACTATAATAATAATCCCCCCTTCCAAATCCTAGAACATCCTCAATACAGCGTATATGTATGGGATTCTAAACCCACGGGAAAGACCAAAACCATAAATGGATATTTATGTGAAGAATACTTGGTAAAAGAATTGAACAATGAAGAAGTAAGCTACTATGTAACAAAAGAGCTTCCCTATATTAAATATTATCCTACCCCAATTATCTTACCTGGATTTGTCATGGAAATGGAATTTTATCACGCTCTTGAAAAAAAATATAAAATCAGGCACAATGTAAAAGAAGTGAATTACAACTCAAATATTTTTAGATACATCGACGAAGTAGAAGAGAATTTCCATAGGCCTCCGAATTTTAAAATCGATAAATTATCAAACAATGAAATGCTGGATAGTTTACTGGTCAACTTAACCAATAGGAAAATATATTTTACAAAAATATACAACAATGAAATAAGTAATTTCCAACACAATTATTTAAACCAAGAAAAAATAAATTTTACAATTGAAAGAGATCATAAAAACACAACAAGCTACTACAACACGGAAGGACAAAAAACACATCAATTAATTACATCAAATTACCTTAGTGAATTATCAATCTACAACTATGACAATAAAGGAAATTTAATAAATCAAATTCATGACGGAGATATTTATTTAGAAGTAGAAAAAGACGAACTAATTTCTTATAAAGGTGGTGAAAAGAACATATCAAAATTTGATGACAAGAAAAAAAATATTGAAAGGATAGGCCCCACCTACATACAAAAAGAGCAGTATAATTTAGATGGATCCATAAGCTCGAATAATTCAGAATCATTAAGATTCGAAAAATATAGATTTACTAAGAACTACACGTATAAAAATGGAAACCTACATTCATATGAAATGAAAAAATATAACAATGATGGAAGTTTAAACTTAGAATCTATGGATAAATTCATCTATTATGAATCAGGGTTACTAAAATCAATCATAAGCTCGGATGGGGAGACGACAAGCTATGATTATATATTTAAGACAGGATCAGAAATAGATACTGTATATTATCTCAAAGAAAATGAAAATAGTAGAAATCTAAATAAATTAATATTTGATAAATATGGAAATAGCTACTACCACAAACGCAGTAATTTCGAACATAGTAGTACTATTTTATACAATGAAAATGTAGTTATTGATGAATCCATTTTATCTGCCCAACATGCATTACGAACTTATTATTTAGAAAAATTTATTATTGCAGATTCGTTGACCAAAGAGTTCAAGGTTAAATATTATGATGAAGAAATAAAGAAATATCAAGACTACCCTTTTCTATTTTATAAATTCTTAACAAAGAAAAAACCTAAAGAACCATATAGTGATCTAGGAATAATACCTTCAATTAAAGCATTAGATTTAGTAGAAATTGAAGACGACAAAAATGAAACCCGTTATAAACTTTACTACAATGAAATGATCATCGGTAAGGTAAACACCACTGGAGATTTCTATGGCATACTTGATTACATGAAGAAAAATTTAGTTGGAGCATCAATAATAAAAATTGACAAAAAAAATTGGGAAGTATACTTAGAAAAGAATTCTGATTATGTCGTCGTATCCAGAAATAGGAAAACAAATGAGTGGAAAATTGTTAATAAACAATAATTAGACTATCCTAAAAAATAAAAATATGCAACAGGATTATTGCTACTTTGGTCAGTGTGGAAACAAGTAACTTTTTAAAACAATCATTATGAAGAAAATATATTTGAATTCCTTAAGCTTTATTTTGTTCACCTCTTTTATCCTCCTAAATACTAACAATATGAACGCCCAAACGAAAAAAATATTCCTTTCTGGATGGGAGGTCATTTTTAATGGTGATGAAGATTGCCAAAGATTCTTAACAACACAGGTCGTCAATGAGGCCTATGCCTTAGAAGAATATTCAGCGATCGAATTGATATTTGAAAATGATAAGTTAGTAAAAGCCTACGATTACGAAGATGGTGAAAAATTAGAAAGAGAACTTACGCCGGATGAGATAGGAATGCCATATCAAGAATTAAAACCACACACCATTTATGATATATCACGTGCTGAGGAAGGTCATAGCTATTTAGGAGGTGAAGTTCCTGCTCAACTAACGATTCCAACTTTTGAGATTGTTGCACCTTTTCAATATTTAGGTATGTTTTCACCAAAGGATTCTGCCTTTGATTGGCTGCCATTTGATCTTCATCTATTGGCGCCTACCTACTCTGGGTTTGATAAATTTTTCATGGATTATTCAGACCCTTTAAATCCAGTCCCTTATCATAAAGACCATGTAAAAAACTTAGATAATTCAGATAGTGAAGAATTGAAAGTTGATTCAAAAATAATTTACAATAAGAGTTTTATCAAAACAACTAAGGTAAACTCTAGTGTCAACAGTTACGCCCATACCGGTGTACCCAATTGGATTCAATATCCTCATACACCTTCTTGCCCTAGGACCGGTAAAACCATGAAATTCCTTTGTCAAATAACAAGTGACACTGGCATCGAAACAAAATTTACAAATGTAAAATGTAAGAATGATTTTCTACAAGGATATTATGAGACCATGAACTTTTGGGGAGATGGAGATATATACATATTCTTCGACCCAGAAAGTAAAATAGCCTGTTACATCATTCAGAACACATAAAATTATCTGCGCGCATTTGACGTGCGATTCTTTTTACGATTAGCAAAATATTCTTGCTTTCGTCTTTGCTTTTCCTTGTTCCATTCCTTCTTTTCAGCAGCGGTCATTGGCTTATCAGTTTGAGGGAATGGGTGATTTTTAACCTGTTCAATCTTCTTTTTAATCAGTCTTTCAACGTCTTTTACATAAGCATTTTCTTCCGGTTCAGAGATTGTTATAGCTACCCCATTTTCTCCAGCTCTACCTGTTCTACCAATCCTATGCACATATGTCTCCGGCTCATTAGGAACATTATAATTGATCACGTATTCCATCTTTTCAATATCAATTCCTCTTGCAGCAATGTCCGTTGCCACCAGTAATCTTATCTTTCCTTCTTTGAATTGCTTTAAAGCTTTCTGTCTTTGATTCTGAGCCTTATCTCCATGAATGGCTTGACATGAAATATTACGCTTTCGCAAATCTCTGCATAGTCTATCAGCGCCATGCTTCGTTCGATGGAAAACAAGTACTTGATCAATTTCTGGGTTCTTCAAAATATGTAAAAGCACCTTGATCTTATCTGTCCTATTTGTATAGTACAGATATTGCTGAATTGTTTCCGCTGCCGAAGACACCCGAGCAACCGTAACCGAAACTGGTTTGTGTAAAATTTGATTCGATAATTTTACAATATTATCTGGCATGGTTGCGGAAAAGAAAAGCGACTGCTTTTTCTCAGGTAACACCTTCAATAGCTTTTTTATATCATGAATAAATCCCATGTCGAGCATACGATCTGCTTCATCCAACACAAACATCTTGATGGTAGACAAATCAATAATTCCTTGAGACTCTAAATCCAATAATCGTCCAGGAGTAGCAACCATGATATGTACCCCTTTATTCAATGCACGTACCTGAGCACCTTGCTTTACACCACCAAAAATTACAGCGTGCTTAACAGAGGTATATTTACTATACTGCTCTATGTTTTCCCCGATCTGTATTGCCAATTCACGGGTTGGAGTCACAATCAAAGCCCTTAATGTAGGGCGACCAGGTTTATTACGTTCTATCTTTTCTATTAACTGAATAATAGGAATCGCAAAGGCTGCAGTTTTTCCCGTTCCAGTCTGGGCACATCCTAATACATCTTTTCTATTTAATACGAGGGGAATTCCCTTTTCTTGGATCTCTGTTGGTTGTTCATAATTCAACCCCTTCAAGGCTTTTAAGATTGGATCAATTAAGCCTAATTCTTCAAACTTCATAAATAACTTTTTTCTGCCCTCGATACTACTTTTGCTATCCTACGGGCTTATAATGTGCACAAAGGTAAACTTTTGGGGCTTACGGTGCTGATTTTCTAACCATTGCTTGGCTTTCTGAAGCTCGAAAGTTGAATGGCGTTCAAACATTTAGGACTAAATGAAGTTAAACTAAGGTAAAGTCCCTATTTTCATTGACTTTTGGAGGTAAAATTAAGGTTACTTTATAAGTGTCTTACTTTCTGTTTTTTAGTTTAACCAGGCCGAAATCCTAGAACATATTAAGTAATCTAAGGGTTAATGTCTAAATTTTATTCTTTTATGAAATACAGTGGGAAAAATAAAGAATACTTTGAAATTGATCGGAGCAATGAATCGAGCTCATTCTATCACGATGCTGATCTTAAGAATTTATTGTCAATCCTCTGGTTTGAAAATAAAGAAAATCTGATAGAAATTGATGGAAAAGAAATCCAAGTACCACAAAATGGCCTCCTGTGTTTAACTGCTTTTCACAAGATTGATTTAAAAGAAACAACCAAAGTCAAATGGGTGAAATTTAATAAGCCTTTCTATTGCATACTAGATCATGACAGCGAAGTGGGATGCAAAGGGATTTTATTTTTTGGCGCTCAGAACTTACCACTTATAAACCCTACTGAGAAGGATTTAGAGGTGCTATCTACGGTCTGGAAAATGATTCAACTTGAAATGGAATCAAGAGACAATCTGCAGTTGGAGATGCTGCAAATGATGCTCAAAAGACTACTGATTCTCTGTACACGGATTTATAAAACACAAGAAGAATACACTCAATTAGATAATGTCCAGTCTGATCTTGTCCGGGACTATAATTATCTGATCGAACAACATTTCCGGACAAAACATTCAGTCGGGGAATATGCCACACTCCTCAATAAATCTCCAAAAACCTTATCTAATTTATTCAAAAAAGTTCATCACCAAACACCGCTACAAATGATTCAAAATCGGATCATGCTTGAAGCTCGGCGATTATTGAAATATTCTGATAAAAACATCTCTGAAATAGCTGATGAAATCGGTTTTCTAGACCTCCAGTCCTTTAGCCGCTTCTTCAAGAAGCATGAAAACCTATCTCCGTCAGAGTTTAGATCAAACTAACTTAGCATTGCAATCTTGGAGTTTGCCCATCAATTAAAATAGAATCTATTGGTATATTTAGTGCATGGACATTAAATCAAAATTACCAAAATCAGAAACGACCATATTCTCAGTAATGACTGCTTTAGCTGCAGAACATCAAGCCATTAATCTTGGCCAAGGTTTTCCTGACTATGATTGCAACGAAGATTTAAAAAAACTCATTAATAAATATTTAGTTGAAGGCAGAAATCAATATTGTCCGATGCCTGGATTGCTTGCATTGAGAGAATCAATCGCAGAGAAAATTTATAAGTCTTATGAAGTAGACATTAATCCTAAAGACGAAATAACTGTAACCGCCGGAGCTACGCAAGCCTTATTCACCGCAATTAGCGCCTTCATCCACTCCGGAGACGAGGTAATAATATTTGAGCCAGCGTATGATTCATACTACCCTTCAATTCTCCTGGCAGGTGGTATTCCTAAGCCTAATAGATTGTATGCCCCAGACTTTAAAATCGATTGGAATGAGCTAAAAGATATGATTACTGATAAAACAAAAATGATCATTATCAATAGTCCTCACAACCCCACTGGTACAAGTTTAGAAGAACAAGACTTACTTAATCTACAAGAAATTGTAAAAGACAAAAACATAATAGTCCTTAGTGATGAGGTTTATGAACACCTCATCTATGATGAGAATCAACATCAGAGCGTGCTTAAATTTCCTCAATTGTTTCAACAATGCATTGCTGTTTATTCATTTGGCAAAACCTTTCATAGCACTGGTTGGAAAATAGGATATGCGGTAGGTCCTGATCATTTAATGAAGGAATTTAGAAACGTCCATCAATGGAATGTCTTCTCTGTTAATTCGTTCATTCAATATGCCTTAGCAGACTATTTGAAGAATTCCGAAAATTATGAATACCTCCCTAATTTTTTCCAGAGCAAAAGAGATTTACTTTTATCTGAATTGGAAAATAGCCCTTTAAAATCTACACCGGCTAGTGGTACATATTTCCAGGTATTTGATTATAGTAAAATTAGTGATTTGCCAGATTTTGAATTTGCTAAATACCTGACCACAGAAATCGGAGTTGCAGCCATTCCAATTTCTCCTTTTTACTCCATTGAAATAAAAGAACAAAATATTAGATTGTGTTTTGCTAAGAAAGAATCCACACTTTTGAATGCGACGAAAAATTTGCGGAAGCTTAGAAAATAATAAAGAGAGTAATAATTATCCATAAAAGAAAATTAAAAAAAGTCTTACTCTTTAGTCCAACAAGGAATCTAAAATCATCTTCAAAATTCATGCGTTGGTAGAATTATGTAGTACTTGAATGGCAACTTTTTTAAATTTAATTTATGAAAGTTAGCTTCCGCAAATCTTATGGACCTGTTGAATCAATCTCCGTAAAAGAAGTCGTAAGACCAAAGCCAAAGGCAAATGAATTGCTTGTTAAAATACAAGCCACTACCATAAATCGGACAGATGTTGCATTGGTTACTGGTAAGCCTTTTATTATGCGCTTTGTGGCTGGTTTTCCAAGACCCAAATATTCCACACCAGGTACAGACTTTGCAGGAATTATAGAAGAGATTGGAGCCTCAGTCGAAAAATTTAAAGTTGGCGACAGAATATTTGGATTTAATGACATTGGCTTAGGGACCCAAGGAGCTTACGCTTGTATCTCAGAAAAAGAAGCAATCTCCACAATACCTAACAATTACACCTTTGCTCAGGCAGTCGCTAGTCTCGAAGGATCTCACTATGCTTGGAATTTCCTAAATAAGATTGATTTGAGACCAGAACATAAGGTCCTTATAAATGGAGCAACTGGAGCAATCGGATCTGCCATGCTTCAATTTGTTACTCATGCAGGCTGTGTTGTGAACGCTGTCGCAAACGCTAAAAATTTAGAAAAGATAAAAGCACTTGGGGCAACTAAGGTATATGACTACGAGGAGGAAGATTTCACAAAAATTGACGAAGAAAAATATGATTTCATATTTGATGCCGTCGGAAAATCTTCTTTTAAAAAGTGCAAACCTTTGTTAGCCGAAAATGGAATATATATCTCTTCGGAATTAGGTGAAAACAATGAAAATCCTTTCTTAGCCCTAAGGTCAAAATTTTTTGGTAAGAAAAAAGTGATATTCCCTATACCCTCGGATATAAACGCTTCCATAAATAAAACCAAGCGATTAATGGTTGAAGGTAAATTCACACCTTTAATAGATTGTAGTTTTCAATTAGACCAAATTATTGAAGCCTACCAATATGTTACCTCAGGTCAAAAAACAGGTAATGTAATCCTTGACCTATCTACAGCTTAGGTTCTACTTCTAACTTTTCTGAGCATTAATCTGAAGTTATTGACACTTAGAGGCAACCCTTTGCCCAAAAATTCCGTGTATACCATCAAAGCGAGCGATGAAAACACAAATGAGCATAAAAGGAGTCCTATTAACCACAATTATCGGTCTCACTTACAGTTGCAATAAGGATATCCATGAAGCTACGGTAAGCTACCAAGAGGATCTCATCCCTATAATAAGCACTTTCTGCTCTGGTACATATTGCCATACGACCATAACATATTTTGAAGACTATCTCAACATTAAAGAAGTCGCAGATAATGGAAAGCTTTGGGACAAACTCATTGTAGAAAGATCCATGCCGCCTAGCGGAGGAGGCAATGTAGAAAATGAAACAATTACTGAGGATGAAAGAAGGCTATTTGCAACCTGGATAGAAGAAGGGGCATTAAATAATTAAAGCTTAAATCATGAACCAGTCAATTTTATTAATCCTAGTATTATTAATTCCCATTTCTAGTTGCCATAAGGATGCTATGCTAGACGCATGCCAAAATCATAAAACAAATGGGATGTGCTTAGACTTTATTTCTATCCAAAATAGTTTTGAAGCCATAGATACGACCACGATTACATCCAGTTTTAATTCAGAAAAAGGAATTGAGGTCAATGCAGCTAGCCAAGAATTTAATCACTTTGGAATAGAACTAGAAAATGTGGAAAATGATTCCATCTATCTCTTTACTTCTTTCGAATATGATGTGTCAAATAATATGGATTTCATGTATCGAAAATTTGAGTTAGGTTTTCTATACAAAGAAGCAAAAGAAAACATAACAACCAATGAAGATGGATTCTTGAAATACAAAGACCTGAATTCATTCCATCAAATCCTAGAAAAACACAAATGGGATAACAATCAGTTCAGAGAAAAAGTCAATGCTTTGGCTTTCATAAGAATACCAGATTCTTATAACGAATGGACAAATGATCAATATTCAAGTAATGGCTTTTATTTCGAACAAGAAAAATTTCAATTCAATGAACTAAATTATAATGAAAATGAATTTTCAATGTCTGGAAACTTTAATGTCCAATTAAAAATATTGAGTTGTGGATATTGGACATTTTATGAATTGAAAAATGCTAGCTTCCAAACAAAAATTAGAATTTAAATGAAATAAACTTAATTAGGTTTATCTTATGAAGTAATGACAGAGGCTCAATTAAAATCATTGATAGCGGCCTGCAAAACAAAAGACTCAGCAAGCCAAAAAGCACTCTTTTATCATGTTTATGATTTTGGATATAACATTGCACGTAGATACGCCAGAAGTAAGGAAGAAGCAGAAGAAATTGCAAATGATGGATTCTATAAAATGCTATTAAAAATTGAGCAATATAATGATGACACTCCTTTTCTATTATGGGTGAGGCGAATAATGATTAACACAGGAATTGACCATTTCAGAAAATTAGAAAAGAAATCCGCGCAGATCGAAAAACAACCAGTAAAGCTTGTTAGAAATCAAGGAGCAGAAGCACTCGACAAAGAATACTTATTAGGATTCTTAGACCGGCTTTCACCGCAATATAAAATGGTTTTCGTCTTGCATGTCATGGAAGGCTTTTCACATGATGAAATCTCAAGAAAGCTCAACATAAGTAAAGGAACTTCAAAATCGAATCTATCAAAGGCAAGACAGAAACTAAAGAAAATGATTATGGAACTTGAAGAAAAAGAAAATCATGGAAGACAAACGGTTGGATAAATTATTTCAGACAGAGCTAAACAGAGTAGATAAGTCATCAGACATTGATAAGCATTGGCTTAATATAAATAATAGGCTCAAAAGTGCTAAAAGCAATAATAAAATTTGGATGACAGGTCTAATATCTTTAAGCATCTTAATTGCCTCTACCTTACTTGTTTTTTCTTCAACTTTTTCAAAAACAGAGAACAAAATCCAAATCAACCATATTGATTCGAAAGTAAATAAACTGAAATTAGAAGAATCAAATTCCCACAAACGGAATGAAGGTTTGACTAGTACCTCTTCCATAACTAAGGAAGACAATAAACCAATACCACAAAACCATAAAGTCAATCATAACAACGTGAAAATAAGTGGGTTAACCATTCCTTCGGACGAGAAAAAAGAGACCTTACCACTGGCAAAAGAAAAAGTCAAGGAAAGTCAATATTATTCCAAAGAAATCATAGGAATAGAAAAGACCAAATATGCCGATACTAATAAAGAAAATATAATTACTACCAATACATATAAAGATTACTCGTTAAGAGCAAATCAAATTCCAAAAAATATTCCGCTTCAGATTGAAACCAATACTACCCTTTTACAAACTCTAATTCCAATCCAAACAAATCAAAAATCCATTGTAGACTTTAAGAAAAATAACGTACCATCTTCAAAAATGAAAATGACTTCGGTAAAGCAAACCAGTAGAAAAAAGAAATTTTCTTTCCATGCTAGCCTAACCAAAGATTTTCTCAGTCCTAGATTCTCAGATTCTACAAGAGCTTCAATCACGCTTAAAACAGTTTGGTGGCCAACAAATAAGATCGGAATTTCCTTCGGATATAATAGACAAAATATTCGTAGATCATTTGGGAATAATTTCAATGGATTCCCTCGACCCAACCTATATGGTGCTAACGAGAATATAGAAAGTGGCAGTGCCAGATATCAACAAAATTTCTTCAGACCTGGCATCATGTTTCAAATTTTCAAAATAAAACAAGCAGCAATTTTTGCCACAGGAGGTGTCCAGTTTTCAAATTCTAAACAAGGTGAATTAAGTTTACTTTCAATAAATTCTTATGAAACAAATTATGTAGAATTCATCCTTGAAGAAAGTAAGCCATCCTTAAGTTCATACTCCATGGGCTGTAGTGTACAATACTCTATACATCCATTTATGGGATTAGAAATAAATTACGGATATCAAATACAAACTAAACGACAATCAATCATCTGGGATTCGGTGCACAACATTTCAGCTGGTCTATTCTACAATTTTTAAATAAACAAATGTCAAATAAGAGAAGAACATTTTTGAAAAATACTGGATTAGGATTATTAGCCGTAAGCCTTGTGAGACCCAAGACTAAAAGTATCAATGACTCCTCCAATAAAACCAAAATTGATCAGTCTGCCTGTGAAATGACAACCACAGACTATTTTGGAGAAGGCCCATTCTACTCAGATAATCCACCAGAAATTTCAGAATATATCCAAGGCTCAGAGTCTTCCAAAGGTAATCCGCTTGTAATCAGTGGAAGAGTTCTAAATCTTGAATGTTCAGAATATATCCCAAATACAATCATAGATGTTTGGCATGCCAATCACCAAGGACAATATGACAATACAGGATTTAACTTCCGAGGATTTACCAGAACCAATGATCAAGGATTTTACCTCTTTAAAACCATTGTCCCTGGAAAGTATTTAAACGGTACTGATTTTAGGCCATCGCATATCCACTTTAAAGTTAAGCCACCCAATTTTCCTCAGCTCACGACTCAGCTTTATTTTGAAGGTGATGACAAGATTCCTGGGGATGCAGCTGCTTCCATTGACTCAGGTACTTTTGATGCAACCAATAGAATCATTCCTTTAAACATGAATTCAACTGGTGTTATGGAAGGACAATTTGATATTGTTATAGATGGCAATGGGATAAGTGTCGGGACTCAAGAAATCCATCTAAACACCGGAATGATTTACAGTGCTTCACCCAATCCTTTTCAGAACAGTCTTACCATTAAATACGGAGTCTTTAAAAAATCCAAAGTTGGAATTAAAATTTACAACGTTGAAGGCATAGAAATTGCCGAATTAGAAGATAGAATAATGTCTGCAGAAAAATATGAAGCTACTTGGAATCCGAGCAAATATCTACAACCGGGATATTATTTCATTTCAATTTCTATCAACAATGTTCAAGTGCACTATGTAAAGGTGCTAAAAGAATAAGCACCATCCTTTTTATAAACTTCTTAACTTTGTCCATCACCATTTGAAAAGAACCTTATCCATTCACAACTTGAGCATAAGAAAAGAAACACCAAGCGATTATCAACAAATTAAAGAACTAATTATTGCTGCGTTCGAAGGAGATGCTCATAGTGATGGTTCTGAGCATCTTTTGGTTGAAAGATTAAGAAAATCCAAGGCCTACAAAAATGAGCTTGCTTTAGTTTATGAAGAAGTATCAAAAATTATTGGGCATATTTTAATAACTGAAATAGTAGTCGTTAATCAATCAAAGAAACTGAATGGTCTATCTTTAGCTCCAATTTCGGTAAGCCCTCATAGACAAAATTCTGGAATTGGTACAGCACTCATTAATGAAGCCCATACAATAGCCTCTCAACTAAACTACCCTTTCATTGTCCTAATCGGTCATGAAACTTATTACCCAAGATTCGGTTATGAATCTGCTGAAACTTATAACATTAAATTCCCCTTTGATGTCCCTTCAGCAAATTGTATGATCAAGCCATTGAGAGAAAATGCACTAGATGGCATTTCTGGAATGATTGAATATCCAGAAGAATTTTACGATTAAACTTAATTGATAAAGTTACTTTACCAATCGTGTATCTGGATAGGTGGTATACCAAGCAAACCAAAATATCTGATGAGATGGAAGTTGTTTCAACAATACATCACCGTTTACTAAACCATCTTTCGTTACCTCCCATTTATTTCCTTTATCATCAATAAGCCTTTGATCTTTCATTTTCACAAAATTATAGTCTTTCGACTCATAAGCTCTCAGAATATTGAGTTCATCAACAACAAGAATTACACCTAGCTCATTGACCTGATCTTGATGCCATTTCTTCTTTTTTAGATAGTCCACCGAAAAACCTACTGGATCTTCCTGATAACCATTGCTCCTGACAATTAGTACTTCTTGCTTATTCTTTAATTGCTGATTAGTGAAGGGTACTGGAAACATCAATCTGTCCGTAGAAAAGTAATCATAATAGGCTGCTCCTTCATCATAATCTCTCCGATGACCAGTTTCTAAGGACAATACCTTTGTCTCTGGATAAGCTTTGCTCCATGCACCCCAAGTTGTGGTAACGACAGGATAAGTTTCAAGCTCAATGCCTCGATTTATTAGAGGCCCAATCACCGGCTTCCCTTCGATCGTATTCCATAAAGATTGAGTTTCCTTATCATACATCAGCTTGTTTGACCGATACAAAAAGCCACTTGTTCCCAGCGTATGCTTTACCCCATTATACACAACATCGTAGGCAATCACAGTACCACAAAGCGTACAATAAACCAATGCTATTTCTGTTTTCCCAAATTTATCCACAGCCATTTCATGCCAGGCTAGGATCCGCTTGGGATAAGCCTTTGGTTGGCCATTGATCACTACTCCAAAAACTACATCACTGGATGCCAAATAATCGGCTTTGGCTGCATCCAAGAAATTAGGGTAACGCAATGGAGGTATTCCATCTTGCAATACTCCACCCCACATCACCTCGTCTAAACGAATGTTTATTAGATCTTCTCTACCTGAAAAATATTTCTTGAATCTAACATCCAGCAACCCATTAAGCTCCCCCTTCAATTTTACATACAAATCACTGGTCGTATCTTCCTGTTCCCACAACCAGACCATCCAATCATAGTATTGATCGATTTGACTCTGACCAGTCTTATTCACAAGTATCTCCTTGATTGCTCGCTGCCCAAAAGCATCTAATCGAAATCTATAAACCTCTAAGAGACAAGGTAAATATTCTTCTTTCCATTGTGCTTTTATATCATTCAACTTTACAATAAACTTACTTTTATCCTCTTCTAATAATAGATTTAAGAATTGTTGAACTTCATCTTGATTTTGGGATGAATACCAATGATTAGAAATACCGAGATCCTTTGTCTTTGAAACTCCTATGGTTTGTTTCATGAACCTCAAGCGATTCATAAACGCATCTTCTAAGCCTGGAAAAGATAAACTGTCTAAATCCTGATAGAGGGCTTTGATTTTTGATTCATTTATTAGAAAGTCTACTCCGTGACTTAAGCCAATGAGAGGCATCAAAGAAACCAAGAAAACTGTTTGAAATACCTTTATCATATTCATATTACCAAAATAGGATTTCCAGTAATATAAAAATGTCTTCTAAAGGATGATTGACATATTTAGAATCGACTCTTTTCTCTTTGTAGAACCTTCAAGAATTTGGAAGGTATTTCAATGCTAATTTTTGTTCTTTTAAAAGTATCAGGGTGATTAAAAACCAATTGCGTCGAGCAAAGAAAAAGTCCTTTACCCAATATCGTTTTCTGACCATTAGCATATTCTTTGTCTCCCAATATAAGGTGCCCTTCTGCTTGCATATGAATTCGAAGCTGATGCGTACGACCAGTGATTGGCATCAATTTCACAAGGCTCAAATTTTTAAAGACTCTAGAAGGTACAACTTCCACACGTTCATATTCTGATGTAGCATGTTTACTCTCAATTGGAATTTTAATAATTCCTTTTTCTTTTACCTTACCATGTACAACTGCATGATATTCTTTATGAATATTCCCTTCTTGAAATTGTCGCCCAATCTTAATTAAGCTTGATTTATTCTTAGCCAGCATAACCAAGCCTCGCGTAGGAACATCCAATCTATGTGTTGCGACAGGACGATGTAGCGCATCTCGAAGGTTTGACTTCCTTGCAACACCTACCAATGCATTTTCCACCGTTTTATATCGGTTTCCATTGACGGCAATTCCAGCTGGTTTATTAACTATAATTAAGTGATCATCTTCATGCACAATTGGCATTTCCATGTCATAAGCCTTGGCCTTACTCATCCCATCACCAGTCAAGGTTAAACGGTCCCCGTTTTCAATAAAATCAGAAGCATATGCCCGTTTACCATTTAATTGTACTCTTCCCCCAGTTAAAGCCTTCTTTGCTGCACTTTTGCTTCCAAGTAACTCAAAGGCAGATCCGATATAATCCACTAGCCGTATGGCTAAATCTAACCCACTGACTGTATGTTCTGATTTTTTACTCACCGCTTTCGCAAATTTTTATTCCCACAAAGATTGACATTTCTAATAGACTTGACATCGAGAATGTCTATTATTTGACAAATATTGTCAAATTCTTACTTCGGCTACAGGGTAGGTCAATTTTAATCTGTCATCTAAATAGCAAACACTAATGCCCTTTTATTAATTATTCAATTAAATACCACTGAGAAATGGGAAATTACACCTACACTGCCAAAAATGTAGACTATGCCGTCTATGTGGAGATAAAAGGCACAATGACACTGCTTGATGCACTGAATTTAAAAAGTAGCTTACCAAATTTAATCATCGACGGATTACCGATGCACTTAGACCTTTCGGGAATAACTGCCATCGACATCAATGGATTAAACGCATTACTAACCACTAAATTGAAATGCGATGAGAAGAGTTCTTCCCTTTACATTAAAACAGGAGAAGAAAATCCTCTATTCAACTTATTAGATGAAACAAAATTTAAAAATCAATTTTCATTCAGGAACACTTTAGTTACTGCCTGTTAATTAAAAATAAAATGGATTTATTGTAAGATCCACCTATCTTGATTTATTGGAAGAGCTTGCCTTTGGCAAGCTTTTTTAATTACTACAATTTAAAAATCAGCAGTTATATTATCTTGGGTCCAAAACCTACTATATGGTACATGGAACCCACAATGCTGTCAAAGACCTCAGAAACGATGAAGTCCTAATATCCATCAATGGAGAACTATTCAAAAGGTCTGAAGCTAAAATATCAGTTTTTGATTCTGGCTATCTAGTAGGTGATGGTATTTGGGAAGCTTGCAGACTATACGAAGGAGTCTTAGTTTTTTTCGACCTACACTGTGATAGGCTTTGGAGAGCCGCTAAATCCATTCACCTTGACTTAAAAATGACAAGAGATGAATTGAAAAAATCAATTTGGAAGGTGCTAGACGCAAATGATATGCATACGAACGTCCATGTCAGATTTATGATCACTAGAGGGATCAAAAAAACACCTTCACAAGATCCTCGGTTAACCATTTCGGGACCAAACCTTGTCATCATTGCTGAGCATAAAAAAGCCTCTGAGGAAAGTAAGGAAAAAGGCATCACCCTTTTTACCTCTACCATAAGAAGAGGTTCGCCTGACTATTTAGATCCTCGATTAAATTGTCATAGTAAATTACATGAAGTTCAAGCCCTAATCCAAGCCATTGAGGCAGGAGCAGATGAGGCATTGATGCTTGACATCAATGGCTGTGTTTCAACCTGTAATGCAACAAATTTCTTTATGGTTAAAAACGGAGAAGTATGGACCTCAACTGGACAATACTGTATGAATGGAATCACAAGACACAACTTGTTGAAAGTATCTAAAAGTCTTAACTATCCAACTTATGAAAAAAACTTTTCATTATACGATGTCTATGATGCAGACGAAGCATTTGTAACCGGCACCTTTGGTGGAGTAACTCCTGTTTCAAAAATAGATGGGAGAATCATAGGCACAGGTACCTTTGGTAAAATCAGTAGGGCCCTATCAGACGGCTACAAAGCATTGATTAAAAGCGAAGTAAATAAACACCAAAGCCTTAGTTAAAAATGGATTCAGTAAAACGAATATGTCTTTGGTCTGGACCAAGAAACATTTCCACTGCACTAATGTATTCATTTGCCGAAAGGCCAGATACAAAGGTCTTCGATGAACCCCTTTACGCTCACTATCTTGCCAACACCAAAGCAAAAGATTACCATCCAGGGAGTCAGGAAATTCTGGCATCAATGGAAAATGATGGAGTAAAAGTAATTCATAACATGCTTACTGCTTCAGACTCTTCAATCCTCTTCTTTAAGCACATGACCCATCACCTGATAAAACTTCCAATGGGCTTTTTAGAAAAAACAATAAACTTAATACTCACGAGAGATCCAGCCTTCATGCTCCCGTCATTCAAAAAACAAATTAATAATCCCTCAATGGTGGATGTAGGTTACCAAGCGCATCTTGACTTAGTCGCTCACTTCAAAAAGAATAACATTCCCTTTGCTGTAATTGATTCTAAAAATATTCTTTTAAACCCAGAAGAACATCTGAAAAAACTGTGCGATTTTATAGGGATTTCCTTCGACAAAAAGATGCTTTCCTGGTCAAAGGGACCAAGAACTGAAGACGGTTGTTGGGCACCATATTGGTATCATAACGTCCACAATTCTACTGAATTTCAGAAGTATAATGATGAAAAGCCAGAAATGCCAGAGTCTCTTAAACCCCTTTTCTTAGAGTGTGACAAAATATATCAAACGTTGCTTCAGTTTGCCCTTTAATTTATGCCCAACTCTCTTTTATAAATAATACTGCTCCAGCAGGACATTAATCAATAAATTCATAAAAAAACAAGCTAGGTTATTTAACTTTAGAAAAGATAAACAAACCCTTGTAAATGGATAAGTCAATAAATCAACTAGTTCTAATTCTATGCTGCCTTTTTTCTATTCAAGCTTTTGCTCAAGTAGAAATCTCAGAATATTCTGCCTCAAATTTAAATAGCTTCCCAGATCTAAATCAAAAATATGAAGATTGGATTGAAGTGCACAACACGACTGATGCACCAGTAGATATTTCGAATTGGGGACTTTCTGATAAAGAAACGAAACCCTTAAAATGGCTATTTCCTCCAAATACAATATTAGGTCCTGATGATTATTTGGTTGTCTGGTGCTCAGGTAGAGACACCTACGATGGACAGTATCATTCTAACTTTAAACTAACCCAGACCAAGGGGAATGAATTTGTAATAATAAGTGACCCCAATGGCAATCAAGTGGATGGAACTCCATATGAATTAACAATGCTAGAACACTCCAGAGTAAAAGTCAATGGTGAATGGCTTGTTTCTGTTAGTCCATCTCCAGGAAATGGGAATCAAACGGATATCTTAAATGGTTATACAGAGCAGCCCACTTTAAGTCTAGAAGCTGGCTTCTATGAAGGAGAAGTTACAGTCTCCATAGAAAGCAATGATCCCACAGCTAGACTTGTATACACTACGGATGGATTTGAACCTACTTTTTCTTCTCCTGAGTATACAGGACCAATAACCATCACAGAGACCACAGTATTAAAGGCTAAAAACATATCCCCAGATAGACTCCCTGGAAAAATAGCTTGGTCTACATACTTTATTGATGATACTTCTACCCTGCCAGTATTCTCAATAGCTTCAGATGAGGTTCAAAATTTAGCGAATGGAAACGGAGCTTTAATCCCAATCGGAACAATTGAATACTTCAATGCTGACCTGAAGTTAGATGGTAGAGCTTATGGAAGTTTGAATAGACATGGACAAGACTCTTGGGCTCTGGATCATCGAAGTCTTGACTGGGTTACCAGAGATGAAATGGGATACACCAAAGACATTGAATCAAAACTATTTAACTACTCTGACAGAACTTCACATCAAAGAGTGATGCTCAGAGCTTCAGGGGATGATAATTATCCTGCAGTGGATGATCAAGCACACCAAGGAAGTTGTCACATCAGAGATGAATACGTTCATGAACTTGCCCAAAAAGGTGGAATGAAATTAGATGTGCGGGCTGTTGAAAGAGTCGTTGTATTTCTGAATGGCGATTATTGGGGAGTATATGGACTAAGGGAAAGACCGGTTGACCATGATTATACCGGTGAGTATTACGATCAAGGGAAATATGATTTACAGTACCTATTGACTTGGGGAAATTCATGGGCCGAATATGGCGGTGAGCAGGCTTTTGAAGATTGGGCTGTACTCAGAGATTTCATATTATTTGAGGATATGAGCATTCCAGAAAACTACGAAATCGTTAAAGACCAAATGCAAGTTGTAGGGCTAATGGATTATATGATAACAAACCTAAATGTTGTTTCTCAAGATTGGTTAAACTATAACACTGGATGGTGGAGAGGCACGAATCCAGATGGTGACCATAAAAAATGGGGTTACATTTTATGGGACAACGATGCTACGTTCGATTATTATATAAACTACACTGGTGTACCAAATACAAGTCCAAACGCTCAACCATGTGATATAAATCAAATTCTTTCTTCGATGGATAACTTCTATGGTGGAGGCTTTGGCGGTGGAGGTGGTGGCGGAGATTTTGAAGGTGGAATGATCCTGAGTGAACCTGATCAATGTTCAACCATACAAGACGGCTCTAGTCCATACGACGCTTCTGATTCAGTATATGTTCAGGTTGTAAACCGAGACAATTATTGCTGTTGTGTAAATTGGGATCAAATTTGTCAAGGCCTATACGATGACATCGTTGCTCAAAACAATGAATTACCCACAAATCTAGGGACCTGTGAATCCATAGCCAATGGATCTTGCCCTTACTCAGAAGACGACATTAATTTCCAAATTACAGTGCATCAATTCCCAAGCTGCTGTAAAGTCGAATGGGGAAATATATGCGAAACAATATACACGCAAGCAGCCGAAGGAGAATTTGACAGTGATTGCATGCCAGGAGAAAATAGCGGCGGGGGAATCACTGATGACTATGGAGATCTTGACAATTCAGATGTCGGAAAGCACGAAAAGATCTTCCTCAAACTGCAATACGAAAGTCCAGAATTTAGACAACTCTATTATTCTAGACAAGCAGATTTAATGAATACCGTTTTCTCTTGCGAGAACATGAATGAGACACTCGATAGTATGCTTGCAATCATAGAACCGGAAATGCCTAGGCAAATTCAAAGATGGGGCGGCTCCATGAATCAATGGATGGCAAATGTGGACCGTTTAAAAGACTTTATCAACCAACGTTGTGAACTTTTGGATGATGGAATGGTCGACTGTTTTGATCTTACTGGCCCTTTTCAAATTACCCTCAAAACACAACCCATAGGTGTTGGAGAAATTGAATTCAACACACTAGACCTCACTTCATTCCCTTGGACAGGAAATTACTTCGGTGAAATTGAAAATCTAATTGAGGCAAAATCTTTAGACGATGGTTGGGAATTTTCTCATTGGGAAACAACATCTGGATCTGCGGTCACCCCAGACAACGAATCTCGTAAAGCAGCAATAATGTTGGAGGGCGCTGAAGAACTAACAGCCGTTTTTGAAATGGTAAGTTCAACCAATGAATTAGAATCATTAGCTAGCCTTGAAGTATATCCAAACCCTGCAAAAGATCAGATAAACATCAATTATACCCTGGAAAATGAAATGGATGTAAATCTTAACCTGTACTCTATTTTAGGTGAAAAGATAGTGAGCATTCCTACGGGTGGACAAAGTAACTTTTCTACCCAAATAAGCATCATAGAAAATGAAATCAAACCAGGGGTTTATTTCGTAAATCTAACATCATTGAATGGCTCTATTTCCAAGAAAATAACCATTGTTGAATAAAAAGCGCTCAAGCGTTAAAAGCCCTGAAACTAGGTTTCAGGGCTTTTTTTTCAATTATTTTTTGGTTTGGACATAATAAATGGAAAAAAAAGGAGGTTTATTTGAAACCTTTCCAAAAGTCATGAGTTAATCGTGCAGACAATAAAGTCGGTCAATCAATTATTTATTTATAAAATCATCAAAATGAAAATGATCAAGAATATTTTATTTCTTGCGTTCACTGTATCTCTAATGGCTAGTTGTAGCAATGCTCCTAAAGGAGAAAAAGCAGCAACAACTGAAGCAGCACCTGTTGCAAAAGTTGAGAATACAAAAAGCTTAACCGTAAATACAACTAACTCTACCATCAACTGGTCTGGAAGTAAAATAGGCGGTACACATACTGGTACGTTGGGTCTAAAAAATGGAACAGTAGAAATGAAAGATGGCAAAGTTGCAGGAGGAAATTTTGTTATAGACATGGGCACAATGACATGCACAGATCTTCCAGCTGATAAAGGCGCAGATCTTGTCGGTCACCTTAGTTCGCCTGATTTCTTCGATGTGACTAAACATCCAACAGCCACTTTCGACATCACTAAAGTAACGGGCTTATCAGGTGATGATAATGCTAATTCTTTAGTCTATGGTAACCTAAACATGATGGGAGTTTCTAAGCAGATTAGCTTTAAGGCTAACATAACTGCAGGTGCTAATGGAGTAACAGTAGAAGCTCCAGATTTTACAATAGACAGAACAGATTTTGGAATTCAATATGGATCTACAAAGCTGGCTGATGTTGTAAAGGATAAAGCGATAAATGATAATGTTGGTCTTTCTATAAAACTAGCTGCATCATAAAATTAGCTCATTAGATAATAAGAAAGGCTGCTTGAATTTCAAGTGGCCTTTTTTATTTCCTTTTCTAGAACGTAATCAAAATCTCCAGGGTGATTCCATTTATCTGCAGCCCGATCTACCTCCTTAAAATCAAAACGCTCATAGAACCTAACGGCATCTGGATTGTGGCACCAGACCCTCAGCCATACTTTATTTTTCCCCAGGGAGGAAGCATGCTCAATCGCATAACTTAAAAGCTTTGCACCTAAACCTTCGCCCGTTCGATTTGAATCAACATACAACCGATCCACTTCCAAACAATCTTCTCCCCTTTTCAATGATTGATTACTAGGTGCACTACATTGAATAAAACCAATCAAGGAGTCTTTCTCCATGAGTCCAAAACACCAACAATCATCTCTTTTCAACAGAGCCTTCATCTTTTCAATCGCATATCCATGTTGTACATAATCATCAAATTTCTCTTGCACCTGTGGATCGTGGATTTTTGGTCCAAAGGCAGCGACAAAAGTACTCTGCGCTAATTGAGATAACTCTGATGCATCTAAAATTGTAAGTCTCCGTATATACTGGTCCTTTGTTTTTTCCAAAGCAATATTATTTAATTAGCCATTGAATGATTAATTTCCTAAAAAATATTCAAGATGTACAGAATTATCAACCTTTTTATTTTTCTATCTTTTGCTTCGATTTCTTCGGGTCAAGTTTATGTTAATGGTTCTGCGTCAGGCGCAAATGACGGAACAAGTTGGACGGATGCGTACTCAAATATTTATTCCGCTTGGAACAATAGTGAAGAAGGAGAAGAAATATGGGTAGCTCAAGGAACCTACCTTGCTGCAGAAAGTAGAATGGGTTTCACTGTGCTAAACAAAAACATCAAAATGTATGGGGGCTTCATAGGGACTGAATCATCCCTGACTGAAAGGGATGCAAACCAGAACACAACCATTATATCTGGCGACATAAATCAAGATGATATTGTTGGGGACACACTCAATAAATCAGATAATGCCATGCATCTTTTATTTTTGGACACCTTAGTTAACAACAACACGATCATTGATGGATTTACCTTTAGAAATGGACAGGCCGATGATCAAGTTGGGGCTGGTAACACAAGAAGAGCTGGAGCCATCTTATCTTACGGCTCACCAATCATCCGAAACTGTACGTTTACTGAAAATTATGGATACTTTGCTGGAGCCGTGTATCCCAGAGGCACAGAAGCATCAAACACAATTATAGATCAATGCAAATTCGACAATAATCGAGGAGGATTTGGTGCTTCAATATACACGGTAACAACTTCTAACGTTCAAATAATAAATACAGAATTCACAAATAACAAAGCAGATCAGAATGGCGGTGCGATTTATTCGAACGCCGCAAATACCAAAATTACTAATTGTCAATTTTCAGGAAATGAAACCGGACCGGATGATAGAGGTGGTGCAATTTACAATACCACGTCAGATTTGAGTATTGAAGATTGCTTATTCCTCAATAATACAGCAACTAGGACAGGAGGCGCTATTCATAGTACCACTGATACAAACTTAGTTAATCAAATCAATATTTTAAATTCTACTTTCACGGGCAATACTTCCATTGGTTGGGGAGGCGCAATAACGGTGTATGGTGAAAACCAAAACTTAAATCTTAACGGCTGCGACTTTATAGAGAATAATTGTTTTCAAAGTGGAGGAGCTTTACATGTGGGATTTTTAGGAACTGCTTCTACTACATCCTGCAATTTCATTAGCAATAATTCAACCATGGGTGGAGGAGCAATCTTTGCTCAAAACGAAAATTCAAAACTTTTTTTAAATAGCACGATTTTCGAAGAAAATATGGCTGAAACTTCTGGAGGAGCCATATCAGCTAATTCTGGCCAACAAACAGAAATAAATGATTGTCAATTCTTTACAAACAATACGGCAGGCATAGGTGGTGCGCTTACGATCGGAGAAGACAGCACGGATCTTTCAACACTTGTCTTAAGAAATTCAATTTTCGAAGGAAACACTTCTGGAAATCAAGGAGGAGCCATTAATCTTGAATCCACAAAAGCCTTATTAAGCAACTGCAATATGAACACCAACTTTGCTTTTGGTACAGGTACAGGAGGGGCCATTTCTAATAATGTAATCGATGATAAAATTGATACAATAAAATTGGTAAACTGTACCATTCTGAATAATTCCGGTTCGTTAGCAGCAGGGATAGCCAACTGGTCAGGGACAGAAGCAAGAAGTAACGTCATTGAACTTAAAAATACGGTCTTAGATAATATAGGCTTGAACTTCGCAGTAGAAGACGGTGATCCAACGACGATATCATTGGGAGGAAACTTAAGTTCAGATGAGTCTCTTATTGGGGAATTTGGAACCACTGGATCGAATGATGACCACAACATGGATGCACTCTTAGAAAACAGTGGAGAACAGAAATCAAATTCACCAACCATAAATACGGGACTCGCTGGAGATGATGTTCCTGAAACTGACATCTTAGGTAATGGACGAATTGATGAGGTTGATCGCGGCGCCTACGAGTTCCAAGGAATGGTTAGTAATGAAAATCTGTTGAATAATATTTTGACCACCCTTACTCCTAATCCTAGCATTGACTATTGTGAATTAGGTTTTGAAAATACTTGGGGCCCAAATATTAACCTCATAATTTTAGACCAAGTAGGTGCCGTAGTGGAAATTATAAAAGTCAACAACGCCAGTTCTAATTTTAACCAACGTTTAAATGTCCAAGATCTAAATCCAGGAGTTTATAGTTTGGCTATTTATGCTGGAGGAAAGCATCTGAATACTCAAAAACTGATAAAAATAGAAAAGTGATTTAAGCTTAAAATTCTGACAAGGTTTATAAAAACATGGCGACGAATTTTAATTTTGTAATTAGGATTTCACCGCCTGCATTTCATTCTTTACATCACCATTAGACAGCCAATCAACCAAAGTTATGGCAGCATTGAATAAATAAAATATGTACTTAACTACATTGGCTAAATTTAATTGTAAGATTGCTTTTGTGAGTTGTACGATATTATAGACAATCCAGCTCAACCAAGTCTCTTCATACTTTAAGGCACTGCAGATATTAGCGCCTATGGACAAACCGAAAGTTATGGCAACAACATTTAAGAATACTGTATCTGTTCGGCCACCAAATAGATATGCACCTAAATAAACCAAGATAAAACCGAGTAACATCCCAGATCCAATTATTAAATAATACCTCCAGTCTCTTGATTTCAATTCCTCTCCTCCCTTCCACTTGGACACCGCAAATGTCATGATAAAAAATGATAGTGGATAAGTTATAATTGCTGAAGCATTACCAAACATAAAATCAATGACCCCAGAATTTACAGTTGTCAAGACTCCGATGACATTGCCAATATTATTTTGTTTTCCAATTAATCTAGTAGAAAGTAAAGAAAATACAGCGCCTACCGTTGAGAAGATTCCTAATGGGAATGCTCCCTTCATCACATAACTCCATAATTCTTGGATTGGTATTCCAAATTGTATTTCTCCTTGGTAATATATTGTTTCGTGAAATGATCGAAAAAGACAGACTGAAAAAATAAGTGCCGCCCCCAAAAGATCTAAAGAGGAAGAATGTACAAGCTTACGTATGAATGGGAATCTCAATTTATCCACCTTTAAATTTATTTAAAAATTAAAAGAATGGCACCAATTGCTGTACCAATAAGAATAAATTTTCTAAAAAAGCTTTCCTTAAATAATACAATCACTTTTAAACCCATCCAAAACCCAAGGAGCATGGCTGGTAAAAGGTATAAGTCAATTCGCAATGATTCAAGCGTAATAGTCTCCCATACAAAAATATGAAATGGAAGTTTGAAAAGATTAATAATAAAAAATAGCCATGCTGCTGTCCCAATAAATTCATTCTTAGGGATTCTGGCAGCCAGGAAGAAAATATTAGAAAAAGGCCCTGCCAAATTACCAATCATCGTTGTTACACCTGCCAAGATACCTACAACGCTGACAAATAATTTGTTGTCAGAAAGAACAAGATCTTTTTGTTTCTCCCAGTAAATCATCGCACCAACACTGAACAGAATAATCCCTGCCATAACATTTTTAAATGATTCCTCTGGTAGGTCTTTCCCAAATAAAACGCCGATCAAAACTCCAAAAATCATCCAAGGAAGAAATCGCAAAAGTAGCTTCCAATCAACATATCTTTTATAGTAAATAACAGCCAAGATATCTGCGCATATTAACAATGGAACGATTACTCCTGTGGATGCCTTACTGCCAAAAACAAGTGCCATCAAGGTGACTGTAATAATGAATATTCCCTTAACACCCGACTTAGACATACCGATTACAAGACTTGCCAAGCCTACTATGAGATATGAAGTTATGCTGAGATCCAAACCATTTTATATTAGAAAGGGAAAATAGTCCATTTCTATTAAAAAGAAGGGTTTAAAAATAAATACTGCTGATTCTCAGCTACTTTATTAACCAAATGATACTTTTAGTTGTTGTAATTCTATATTTGCATGCGATAGCAAATGCTAAAAAAACAGCTATGGAAACAGTACAACAGAACATCTTATTTGATACCATTGAATCCGCCATTGAGGATATCAAACAGGGTAAAGTAATTATCATTGTTGATGATGAAGATCGCGAGAATGAAGGTGATTTTGTGTGCGCTGCAGAATGTATTACTCCGGAGATAATCAACTTCATGGCTACCCATGGAAGGGGACTAATCTGCACGCCGATTACGGAAGAAAGGGCCAAAGAACTGGAACTAACAATGATGGTCGATAAAAATACAGACCTACACGGGACCGCCTTCACTATTTCCGTCGATTATAAGCTTGAAGGATGCACGACCGGCATATCAACCTATGATCGTGCTACTGGAATCAAAGCTCTCTTGAATAAGGATACCAAGCCAGAACATTTTGCAAGACCAGGGCATATTTTTCCTTTAATTGCAAAAAAAGGAGGGGTGTTAAGGAGGACTGGTCATACAGAAGCAGCGGTGGATTTAGCTCAAATGGCTGGTCTAGAACCTGCAGGAGTTTTGGTTGAAATCTTAAATCAAGATGGAACCATGGCCAGATTACCTCAGTTGAAGGAAATCGCGAAAAAGTTTGACCTCAAAATAATAAGCATAAAAGATATTGTAGCTTATAGAGTTCAAAGAGAACGATTGGTGCAAAAAAGCAAATCATTTTTGCTTGAAACTGTTTTTGGGCCCTTTGAATTTATAACCTACTCCGAATCGAATTCTTCAAATACTCACCTAGCTTTAAAACTTGGAGATTGGGAGGATGGTGAAGCAATACCAGTTAGAGTTCACTCTAGTGATGATATAAATCATCTTGTAGCGATGATGATAAAAGGCTATAAAGGGAAAATAAGTAACGTTCTAAATCTGATTCAGGAATTTGGTAAAGGTCTCTTAATATTTATAAGACACAACTCTGTTTCTGATACTCTAGAGGATACACTATCATTTCTAGATTCTCAATCTAAATCACAAGTAAGATTAAATCCACACAAAAGGAACCTTCATAATGACATAAATAAAGAGATTGGGATAGGATCTCAGATTTTACTTGATCAAAAGGCATCTAAAATTAGGTTAATCACTAATAATCCTGGTTCAATTTCAGGTATAAATGGCTATGGCATTGAAGTAATTGATCATATTCCATTGGACTAATTAATAAAATTTATAATATGTAGGGTTTATGTAGTGCCTATGTTGACATCCGTAGGGTACAACTCTACCGTTACCAGGTAATTCTTCCCCATATTTGTACTACTATAAGTAAATTAACAGGTTGTATTAAAGAAAAGTCAGGTGTAAGTAGCCTGACTTTTTTATTTATCCCTTGATAAATGGAATACTCATCATGAAATTCCTACAAGTCTAAAATAATGTAGAGGTTTTGTGGTGATCTGTAAAGGATACGTAGTATTTACAGGCCTAAATGAGTAATTTCTGACATCATTTTTGCTCTATATCACTCGAATATTCAACCTATATGATAATTTTCTCTTCCTTTTTACAATTATGAACTATTTTCATATAAGGAAAGAAAATATATGACTCAAGTCCCACCAATATCAAATGTAGATTTTTCTAATGATCAGTTATTGTCATTAGCTCTTTGCTTTGGCTGCGAGCTATCGCTTCAGGAAAACTTGAAGACCTTTTTTCATACACTTTCAGAATTTGAACAAATTTCAGAAACCTATTTATGGCTCGAATCAACAGTGATAAAAACCGTTGAGTCTACAAAGGAAATTTCACCCTTCATACAGCAACTAAAAGACAAAGCTCCTACCCTATTAAATGGAAAGGATTACATTTCATTTAAAGAATCTAATGACTCAAACAGTTATTTTGGAATCCCACTTGCTAGTATTGGTCTAATCATTTTGGAAATTCCCGAAAGTGACGTTATCTCCATTTCAAATAGACTAATAAACATTGTAAAAAAGTTTAAAGTCTATCTGGTTAGTCAAAATAAAACCTTAGAAAATAATTTTTTAAACCAACAGATAAAAGCCATAGTAAACAACAATGTTTATGGAATCTGTTTATTAAAATCAAACATAATTTTAGAAGCCAATGATTCATTGGCAAAAATAACCGGATACTCTAAAGAAGAATTATCCGGCATGCATTTATCAACATTACTCCTAAACACCGAAAAAGAAAAAATAGCACAGCTTACTGAAGCTTTTACAAATCATACCATAGATAGATACCAACTAAATTCAAAATTTATTTCTGCAACGGGAGATGAGAGAAATTTTAGTGCTTCTTTGCAGGGTATTTACAAGGAAGATGGAGACCACTATGCAACGGTTTGTACACTTATTGACACCACCGAAGCAATTAAGGATAAGGAAGCTTTAAATCAATCAAGAAATTTATTTAGAGATATCTTCAATACGATAGACACGGCCATTGTGAATATTGAAAAAGATAAAATAAAGGATGCCAGTCCGTCTTTCTACAAGCTAATCGAAAGAAAAGAAGGAGAGAACATTGCCTTTAAAGAATTTCTAAATCCAGCAGATTATAAAATTCTCCGTTCGATTTACAATGATATTCTTGACAAGAAAATCATACATGGTTCTACCACGATAAAAATACCAACAGCATCTGGTATTGATAAATTTGCCTTAGCTAAACTAAGCCACAAAGCCTCAACCAAGGATGCAGGTTCTGGAGTGTTAATTACTTTGGCTGATATATCTGACCTAAAGAAAAAAGAACAAGAAAAAGAAAAAAGCGAGGCATTACTCAGATCCATAATTGATACATCTACGGATGAAATTATTGTTGTCAATGCACAAGACGAACTAATACTCGCTAATGATCCAGCTAAAAAAGCTTTTCAAAAGTTCTTAAATTCAGAGTTAGAGATTGGACAAAATGTCTTCTCTAAAACGAAAGAGTTAAAGGAAATAGGGATAATTGTAAAGGATGTAATAAAAAACGGAAAATCGCGATCTATCGACTTTCAACAGGAATCGGTGGAAGGTATCAGGTACAATAATATAATAATCTCTCAGATCACTAACAGCCAAGGTCAAGTCATAGGTGGTATGTGTATTGGTAGAGACGTTACAGAAAGTAAGATACAAACGAAGAACATTATAGATCGGGAGGCTATGTTAATGGCTGTACTTGATGCAACGCCGGATGGAATCTACGCCATAGATAAGGAATTAAATATACTTACTATAAACAAACAAGCACAGGTTGATTTTAGGAATCATCTGAACATAGATATTGAAGAAAAGATGAACCTGAAGGATGTATCAACGCCTGAGCAAATTAAAAAGTGGTGTGAGCAATACTATGATAGAGTATTTGAAGGTGAAAAATTTGTTTACAAGGGAGCAGTACCTGGTAAAGACACAATCTTATATGAAAACAGATATTCTCCTGTAGTAAACCAAATGGGCGAAATAATTGGAGCTCTTGAAATATCCAGAGACCTATCTGAATTGATGAAAAAGGAAGATGAGCTCTCAGGAAAAGAAAGAGAATTAAGTTCTATCATTGAAAATACTCCAACAGCTATAGCCAAAGTAAACCTAAAAGGTGAAATAATTTTTATCTCTAATAGAACGAAAGAAATTCTCGGATATAAGGATTCAAAAAAGTTAATCGGGAAAAAACTTTCAAATTTTGTAGACAAATCTGATCACAAAAGGCTACTGAAAGGAATTACCTCTCTATTGAAAGGAAAAAAAGAAATTCATCAAACCTATAAAGCGATTCACAAAACTAGAGGGCAAATAATTATTGATGGAATCGCCTCAATCACTAGAAATAGTAAAGGAGAGCCAGTAGAGTTCCTATTAGCATTTAACGATGTCACAGAAAAAGTAAAAGCGCAGGAAGATTTAAAAGATAGGGAAAATCAGTATCGCTCAATTGTTGAAAGTTCCCCAACAGGTATAGCTAAAATTGATAAAAACGGATTGTTCACATTTGTTTCAGCAAAGACAGAAGAAATACTAGAATCAAAATCTCTCCTTGGCAAAAATTATAACTTATTCATTAAAGACCAACACCAAGGGTCACTCGAAGTTTTTATTAATAAGCTAAAAAAAGGAGGAGATTACTTTGATTTCCAAATCAGTATTATAACAAAAAGTGGAAATAAAAAATATCTTGATGGAGTTGTCCGAATGACAAATTCTGAAGGTGAATTACTATTACTCTTCAATGATGTTACAAATAGAATTGTTGCACAAAAAAAATTAAAAACAACACAGCAGTCTTATACCGCCATGTATGAAAACATGCATGATGCTATTCTTGTTTATAAATTCAGCGAAGATAAATTCATAGATTGCAACAGTTCGGCACAAGAATTATTTGGATATTCTAAAGAAGAAATACTTTCAAAAAATCGATCTCACCTAATACCACAACTTATCAATGAAATAAGTTTTACTAAGTTACATCAGAGAATAAAAGATAAATCAGATAAGTTCATAAAGGGAGAAAAAATATACTCTATAAAACTAAATACAATTGATGAATCAAAAAATGTGTACGCTGATTTGAATCTTATTGTTGAAATCACTAACCCAGATGAACTTTTCATCATCGCACATGACAAGACCGCTGAGATTGCGGCAAGAGAAGAACTCCAAAGTAAAAATAATCAATTAGTGAAATACATTGACTCTAATCTTCAATTAGAAAATTTTGCTTACATCGCTTCACATGATTTAAAAGCACCGCTGAGAACAGTATCTAGTTTTGCTTATTTATTAAAGCAAAAGTCCTATGATTTACTTGATGAAAAGTCGAAGGGATATTTAGATATCGTCGTCAAGAGTTCTGGGAACATGCAGTTATTAATAGATGATCTTCTCAGATTTAGTAGAGTCGGAACACAAAAAATTAAATTAAAAACTCTAAACCTTGAGGAAATACTTCAAAGAATTTTAATTGAACTTAATACAAATATCATAGAGGCAAAGGCAGAAATTTTCATTGGTAATCTACCTACTAAAATTGAGGCAGATGAATCAATGATGATTCAAATTTTTCAAAACCTGATTGGCAATGCCATCAAGTTTAGACGAAAAAATGTAAACCCAATTATAAATGTTAGCAGTGAAGATAAAGGTACCTATTGGGAATTTTGTGTGGAGGATAATGGAATCGGAATAAAAGAAGAAAACCACTCCAAAATATTTGGAACCTTTGAAAAACTACATAGTAATGACGTATTTGAAGGCACAGGTTTAGGTTTGTCTATTTGCCAAAAAATATCACAAAATCATAGTGGAGATATTTGGGTTGAAGCCAATGAAAATCATGGCTCTTCTTTCAGATTCACTATTTCTAAAAAAATACAGCCTTTACCAGCTAAAAAATTGAAATCTTAAGACCAAATCAATAGATTATTCTAACACTGACTATATTTTGTCTTACTTTTGAAGCAACTTCCAAAAAATCAGTGTATGAGAACTTTATAATAATAGAAAATGCAACTTAAAAAGAAAAAGATATTACTGATCGAAGATAACCCAGGAGACATCAAGCTTTTCGAAGAAGCTATAAGCATCGAAGAACTAAGCATCGACTTGGATATCGTAGAAGATGGAGAACAAGCTTTAGATTATATTAAAAAGCTTAAAGCTAATGATTTCGCTGACGCACCTTCTATTATTATTTCTGATCTAAACATACCTAAGGTAAGTGGCCTAGAAGTAATCAAAGTGTTTAAATCAGATGAGGTACTTAAGAATATCCCTTTGATAGTGCTAAGTACATCAAACTTAGATTCTGATATAAAAGAATGTTATTCCAATCACGTGAATGCATTTCTTGTAAAGCCCATTGGAATAGACGAATTCTTTACGTTGGTGAGATTAGTAAATGACTTCTGGTTAAACACCTGTCACTTAGTCCAAATATAATATCTAATCAAATAGAATAAAGAGGAAAAGGCTTACTCGTTGAGTAAGCCTTTTCCTCTTTATTCAACATCGTATACTAGCCTTTCGTCAATTGAATCGCGAAATATAAGCCCCCTACTCAACTTTTAAAAGTTCATTTTACTTTGTTTTCTCCTGATCCATAAGCATAGATACATTCACCTTTTGTTCCATAGACATTCCTTGCATCTCCATTGTCATCACTTGATCCATTACTGTGTATGAATTTTTAACATATTTCTGCATAAGGTCGATACTCATATTTCCATTTCCTGAACCTATGACCGGAAATTCTTTATCCATAATAGACATTAAGCCATTAACCTTGAATTTAGCAGTAAGGTCAGCTACACCATCCACAACCTTATTTAAAGTATATATTGTTTCTATAGTCATAGAAACTTCTCCTGCTCCTTCGATTGGGACTTTGGTAACTTTTGTGTCTAAAAACTCTTCACCGATTTTCATAGGATTTGGAAAATCTACGTGAAGGTTATTAAACATTGGTTCTAATGAAGTTTCCACAATTCCCCTAAGCGCTTCGTCACCTCCAACCAAGGAATCAATGGATTGAACCCCATTTTCTAATTTACCATGAATCTCCATTCCTGCTAAAGCTGGTTTTTGAACTTGACCTGCTCCCGCACCGGTAACTTCCATATCCACTTCGTCATAGATAATTAACATATCTGATACATTGTTTTTCTTTTCGCCAAAGATTAGGGTTGTTCCAGTTGACACTTCAATAATTGAACTTTGCTCAGGCATATTTGGCATAGTCATACTAGTGGTTGTAACCTGAGAAATATTTGTTACATATTCTGAATCTGGTTGAAACATTACCTCTATTTCATAACCATCATCTACAGAAACAATTGGCGCCACCTTCAGGTCCTTCGTAGCCTTACAAGAAAATATAAACGGAAGTATAACGGCCAATAATAATTTTTTCATGTTATTGTTTTAGATATAGTCTTAAGCTTATTACTCAATATATTAAATTACTAAATAGCAAACGACTCTTTTATCATAACCGTTCCAATCCTTCCTTAATATGCATAAGCAAATATTAAAACATCGACATATACCAACGTATTGCCGATAAACGTAGACTTTAATTTTGAATATTAATCAGTTGAAAATTTGTCAAAGTCATACTACCCTCTTTTTTTTTATTTTATCAACTGAATTTTTATAGCAGTGCTTAACCTAAAAATCAATACATCGATTATCGGCATATTTATCACCTAAATGATAACATATCATTATCCAGAGAGTAACAGAGTTCCGTCACCAATAACATCAACCCACACCAGCAGGAACAGAGCAACCACATACACATAACCCAAAACATCACCAGCTACAGAGTAGCTGCATATCCATAACCCACAAAAACCCAATATGCCCTCAACTACAGAATAGTTACCTACACATCATCAACGCACACCCTCAGCTACAGAGTAGCTGCACATCTATAACCCACAAAAACCCACTAAATCCTTCAGCTACGGAGTAGTTACCCATACATCATCAACTCACACTCTCAGCTTCAGAGCAGCTAATTATCCTTAAACAAAAAAAGTAAAACACATCTTCAGCTACAGAGTAGTTACCATCATCAACTCACAATCTCAGCTGTAGAGCAGCTAAATATCCGCAAACAAAAAAAGTAAAACACATCTTCAGCTACAGAGTAGCTGCATATCCATAACC
>JAHDGF010000015.1:0-12978 GCA_020627785.1 Saprospiraceae bacterium | reverse complement strand
AAACAAAAAAAGTAAAACACATCTTCAGCTACAGAGTAGCTGCATATCCATAACCACAAAAACCAATACGCCCCCAGCTACAGAGTAGCTGAATATTCACCAAAATAAAAAGAGGTTACTCACAGCTGTGAGTAACCTCTTTTTATTTTCATCTTTTGAAAAACTACACCGAAAGAATAAATTCCCGCAAATGTATTTCCTCATTCAATTTCAGTTTCTTCTTTAATCTATATCTAGTCATTTGTAAAGACTTCATTTCCACGTTTAAAATCTTTGATACTTCATAATTATCTAGATTCATCCGGATATAAGCACAATGTTTTAAATCCAAGGAAGTAAGCTTAGGGTTTATCCGAGTCAACTTAGAAAAGAATTCAGATTCAATACTCTCAAACGCAGACTTAAAATCAGTCCATGAATCATCATCAATATTGAGATATTCTATTTGTCTTTCTATAGATCTTAATCTTCGAAGTACACCACTTGACTCGTTCTCAGCTTTCAATTCAGTGTAAGCCTCCGCCACCATCTTTTTGATTTCCTTGAACTGATTGGTAATCTTCGAGTTACCTACCTCCATTGAAACCACCTTCCTATTCTTTTCCTTCATGCCCTTCTCAAATTCAACAACACTTGTTTCCAATAGCTGACTTTTGAGAGCCAAGGACTTTTCTAACTCACTTTTCTGATTCTTGATAATTTGGTTTAGATCAAGCAACTCCCGCTTTTGTGTCAATAAAGTTTTCTGAGCTTCAACAAGTTTTAAAACATTCAAAACACGAGAAGAAAGTTCAATCTTACTAACAGGCTTATTCAAGAAATCCACGCTGCCATAATCAAAAGCTTCTTCCAAGACTTTTTCATCCTGTAAACCTGTAATTATAATAATTGGAATGTCTTTGAAGGAATTATTCTTCTTGATCATCTTCAAGGTTTCAAGCCCACCTTGCCTAGGCATTTGCCAGTCAAGAAGTATTAAATCAGGCTTTTCTTCTTTCAATTGATCTATAATGCCATCCCCATCATTCAATTCTTTAAAATGATAATTCGAATCATCAAGATACTCCTTGTATAAAATTCGATCAAACTCTCGATCATCAACGATTAGAATATTAGGTAAATCCATTTTTGTACATCTTTGGTATTACTTTATCAATAATAATTCCATCTGAAGGGCTTGTCAATACTAATTTACTTAGAATTTGCCTAACAGATTACATATCAATTCATTAATCATCAAACATGCTTCAAAAGCCACGTTTTAGCCACACTAAGAAGTTCTTAACTTAGAAATAGGCATGACATTTTAGAAATTGCCTTCTCGTTAAGCCATCACCTTAGGTCCTGAATCTAAGACATCTTTTGTCGCCTTACTAGCGAATTTCTCAAAGTTAGCATCAAATAACGTGGACAATTTTTTAGCCATCTCATCATACTCATGTCCATTCTTCCAAGTATTCCTTGGATTTAAAATGGCATTAGGCACATCTGGACAGTCTTGCGGTACCATTAGCTTAAATGCATTGTCATCTTTATACTCAACCCCATTTAACTTCCCTTCTAACGCTGCTTTTATCATAGCTCTGGTATATGGAAGCTCAATTCTGTTACCGATGCCATACGGGCCTCCAGTCCATCCAGTATTAACCAGCCAAACATTAATATCTCTATCTCCTACGTCAATACCTGCTTCTAATTTTTGACCGAGCAGATCCGCATACTTTGTTGGATGAAGCGGCAAGAAAGGTGCTCCGAAACAAGCAGAAAAAGTAGCCTGAGGCTCTGTAATTCCTTCCTCAGTCCCGGCAATCTTTGCCGTATATCCACTTAGGAAATGATACATGGCTTGTGACTTATTCAATTTTGAAATCGGAGGTAAAACTCCAAATGCATCACAGGTTAAGAAAAAGATATTTTTAGGAATATCCCCTCTTGAATTATACATGATGTTGTCAATGTGATAAATTGGATAACTAACTCTTGTATTCTGGGTGATTTTGGTATCCTTATAGTTAGGGGTGATTCCATCTTCTTGAAATCCTATATTCTCTAACATAGATCCAAACTTAATCGCCTTATAAATTTGAGGCTCCTTACTCTCTGATAAATCTATCGTCTTGGCATAACACCCTCCCTCTAAATTGTAAATATTTGAAGTACTCCATCCATGTTCATCATCACCAATCAATTGTCGATCTGGATCATTAGACAAAGTCGTTTTACCCGTCCCTGATAAACCAAAAAATAAAGCGGTATCACTCTGAGCACCTACATTTGCACTGCAGTGCATTGATAACACATTACGTTCTACCGGAAGTATAAAATTTAAAACAGAAAAAATTCCTTTTTTTATTTCTCCAGTATAAGCGGTACCGCCAATCAAAATTGTTTTCTCCGTAAAATTTATGATTGAAAAATTTTCTTGGCGAGTACCATGTTCCTTGGGGTCAGCCTTAACTCCTGGAAAAGCATAGATCTTCCAGTCTTCTCTAAAACTCTTCTTTTCTTCTTCTGTCAATCGAAGAAACATATTATGTGCAAATAAATTCTGCCAAGCGTGCTCTGTATGAACCTTAATATATAGACGGTATTTGTTACTAGAACATGCATAAGCATCTCTTGTATAAACCTCATCTAGACCACCTACATAGCTTTCAAATTTTTTCAATAAGCTATCATAGGTCTCTTTCGTAATTGGAATATTAATATCTCCCCAGTCAACAGAGTCTCGAGTAATTTCGTCTTCGACGATGTATCTATCTTTGGGCGAACGTCCAGTAAATTTTCCGGTATTAACAACCAAGGCGCCAGTGTCACTCAACTTACCCTGACCATTTTCAAGGGTCTTCTGAATAAGCGCTGCCGGTAATAAATTGTGATGTGAATTTGGATGATTCATTGTTTATTTATTTGTTGCCCAAAATTAAACTTAAGCTCATATTAATTGTAATCCTATATAAACTTTTAAAAGTTATAACCTTTTGTACACTAACTAGTTACAAATTATTTTATCACGATAATTTTCAATTACTAAAAATTATCAAAGCAAGTTTTACATTTGCACAAAACAATCAATCGCAAAAAACTAATATCAATGAATCAAATTCCAAGATGGAGGTATTACCTAGGATGGGCCATGTCACTTTTCGTTTGCCTCGGAATCACAGCCAGTGGAATGGCTAAGCTTATGAATGCGCCCATGCTTGTAGAAAGTTTGGCAATCATAAATCTCCAAGACCATATCATGACAATCGGCATTATTGAATTGACCTGTGTAGCTTTATATCTGTTTCCAAAAACCAGCAACATAGGTTTCTTTCTACTTTGTAGTTACATCGGGGGAATAATCGCAGCAGAATGGGCCATGGGAATCCCAGCCATCGGAGTTACCCTTGCTGTATTAATGTACGTTGGAACGATGCTTCGTAAACCCGAATTATCAGGATTGAATATTTAAGTTTTCCTTTTTTATTTTTGACCTTTCGGCAAATGTAGCTTTACAAGAACCAAAAGTTGATCTTTAAGTTTTAAATGCCTCAATCAATGCTGTAATCTCTGTTTTGGACATCGTCGATAACTTGGAAACATTTTGATTAGTGATTTTAGTTGTATCCCCATACGATTGAATGGCTGCCTCCACTTCTTCAACTCTGAGTAAATGTATCATAGCATAAGGAGATCGGTTTCTATAATTTGAAGGATCATCCTTCATTGTATCTTTATAAATATATTCAGGATGAAAGGATGCCAGTTGAACCAGCGAATCGGAATTAGACATTTTCAATAGCTCTTCACACTTATAATATAACTCAAGGTATGGCTCGAATTTCTCATAATTAGGGAGAATCAAAAATGAGTTCGAAATTTCATTTCCTTCGTCAATAAATGAAATTAAATAATTTAAAAATACTGGTAAAAATTCTTCATCTATGACAGACTCGGAAACTTGCAGATCTATTTTACCTTTTCTGTATGGGACTGAAGCAAAAGGACAGATGTCTAATTGAATAATGAATTGTTCAATCCATTTTTGTGTTCTTTTTATAATTACCTCGCTCATGATAGTAAACCATCCAATAAATCATCATTCACAATTTCTGGAAGTGTAACTTTCAATTTTTTGGATCTTTCCATTTCCCGCTTTATCGCGAATATGGCTTCCTCATTTCTTGCCCATGATCTTCGAGCAATTCCATTATTCACATCGAAAAATAACATGTTTTTCAAAGCTTCAGCAGCCTCATCCGTACCATCTAATAACATCCCAAATCCTCCGTTAATAACTTCTCCCCAGCCTACTCCTCCACCATTATGTATGGATACCCAAGTGGCTCCTCTGAATCCATCTCCGATGACATTGTGAATCGCCATATCTGCTGTAAACCGACTTCCATCATATATGTTACTTGTCTCACGATATGGAGAATCAGTACCACTTACATCATGATGATCGCGACCTAATATTATTGGTCCAGAAATATCTCCCGATCGGATGGCTTTATTAAAAGCCTCAGCAATTTTAATACGACCTTCCGCATCAGCATACAATATCCTAGCTTGCGAACCGACCACTAATTTATTTGCCTTCGCATCCCGAATCCACTTAATATTATCCTGCATCTGTTGCTGAATTTCGACAGGCGCTTTTTCCTTCATTTCAGTTAAGATCTTCGCTGCTATTTCATCGGTCTTATCCAAATCATCACTTTTGCCAGAAGCACATACCCACCGAAAAGGGCCAAACCCATAATCAAAACATTTAGGTCCTAGAATATCTTGTACATAAGAAGGATATCTAAATTTCTCTTTAGTAGCATCCATTATCTCAGCTCCTGCTCTCGAAGACTCCAATAAAAAAGCATTCCCGTAATCAAAAAAGTAGGTGCCTCTGGACGTGTGTTTGTTAATTGCCGCTACATGCCTTACAAGCGTCGATTTCACCTGACTTCGAAATTCTTCAGGATCAGTCTTAATTAATTCATTCGCCTCATCAAAACTCAAACCCACTGGATAGTATCCTCCAGACCAAGGATTGTGAAGAGACGTTTGATCTGAACCCAAATGAATATAAATACCGTCTTGATCAAATCGCTCCCACACATCTACAACATTTCCACAGTAAGCAATTGAAACAACCTCCTTGGCTTCTTGAGCGACTTTCACACGTGCAACAAGTTCTTCTACGCTAAAGGTGATTTCATCAACCCAGCCTTGCTCATGACGCTTCCTTGCAGCCTTTTCATTGACTTCTGCACATACCGTAATGCAACCAGCAATATTTCCTGCCTTTGGTTGTGCTCCGCTCATTCCTCCCAGACCTGCAGTTAAAAATATCTTTCCAGCAGGAGTTTCTCCTTCATTCAAATTATTCCTAAAAGCATTCATGACCGTTATGGCCGTTCCATGCACTATTCCTTGAGGACCGATATACATGTAGGACCCTGCTGTCATCTGCCCATATTGAGTTACTCCCAAAGCATTAAACTTTTCCCAATCATCTGGCTTCGAATAATTAGGAATCATCATCCCATTTGTTACAACCACCATTGGAGCATCAATGGAAGATGGAAAAAGTCCCATCGGATGGCCTGAGTAAATATGAAGTGTTTGTTCTTCTGTCATTTCTGACAGATACTTCATTGTTAAAAGATATTGGGCCCAATTTTGAAATACGCTCCCATTACCTCCATAGGTTATTAATTCATTGGGGTGCTGCGCAACTGCCGGATCTAAATTGTTTTGAATCATCAACATGATTCCAGCTGCCTTTTTAGATACACATGGGTATTCCTCTATCGGCCTTGCATGCATTTCATAATCAGGCTGAAAACGATACATATATATTCGTCCATATTCATTCAACTCACTCAAAAATTCCGGAGCAAGTACCTGATGCCATTCTGAAGGAAAATACCTCAATGCATTCTTAAGAGCCAATTTTTTCTCCTCAGCATTTAAGATGTCTTTTCGGCGTGGGGCTCTGTTTGCATCTTTGGGATATGGTTTTATAGTAGGTAACTCTGCTGGTATTCCTATCCTAATTTGTTCTTTAAAATCCAATATTCTAGTCTTCAATTAATACTCAATAAATTCTCCGCCAATCATTGTCTTAGCAGGTTTTAATCCTCCTTGCAAATACAAAATTTCATGATAACTACTGGTTTCATAAAACACCATATCTGCACGTTTGCCTACCTTTATTTCTCCTCTGTCATCCAAGCCCAATGCATTTGCAGCACGCTTGGTAATCCCTGCAAATACCTCCTCACTACTTAACTTCTCATAGGTTGCTAAAATAGATGCTTGCGTTATTAAATCTCCCATTGGCGCAGAACCAGGGTTCCAGTCACTTGCAATGGCTAGCTTGCCTCCTCTGTCTAATATCTTTCGTGCTGGAGTAAAAGCGCAACCTAAGCCTATACTCGCTCCAGGCAATGCAACACATGTTGTTTCACTTTGCACCAATAGATCTATTTCATCATCACCACTTGCCTCTAAATGGTCTGCGCTTAAGGCTCCATGCTTCACAGCTACTTTAGACCCTCCCACAGAAAATTGATCCGCATGCACCGTTATATCAAAACCATAATCTTTGGCTGCTTGAAAATACGATTCTGTGTTCTTTTCATTAAATGCCTCTTCTTCGACAAAAGCATCGATCCGATTTGTTAGATTCTGTGCCGATATAATTGGAAACAACTCATTGACAATTAGGTTTAAATATGCTACTGCTCCCTGATCAAAATCTTTAGGAATGATATGCGCCGCTAGACAAGTAGCTATCAAATTCATTGGAGTAGTTTCATTTGCTATTTTAATCGCCTCCAGCATTTTTAATTCTTCATTCACTGATAAGCCATAGCCACTTTTCACTTCAGCTGTAGTAATCCCTTTCTCAATTAAGGCTCGCGATCTAGTTTCTATGCCTTGCACTAAGTCCATTAAACCAGCCTCCCTCGTTCTACTCACTGTATCCCATATACCTCCTCCAGCTTTAGATATTTCGATGTATGAAATTCCTGAATTTCGCATGGCAAAATCTCTTGATCTACTGCCACTAAAACATATATGTGTATGGCAGTCAATAAATCCAGGAAGCACTGTATACTCCTTTTGAAGCTCCAAAATTTCTCCATCAAAATCTAACGGTATGCTAGCGTGTAACCCATTTATTAATTCTCCTTCAATAGATAAATAAATATTGTTGAGGGTATTTATTTGATTATACTTAATTGGCCCCCTAAATCCGACATCATCCATAGGCACCAAAACACGAATGGGGCCTACTATTTTTTTGACTTTGTTCTCCTTCAATCTTTTGACTTTTAATGAAGACTTACCTTCACCTTCACTGATTTTGAAATGGGTGTATTACTCTGCTTTGCAAAATGGTTAATAGGCACCAAAGAATTTGCTTCTGGAAAATAACAAGCCAGATTTTGTTTAGGAATATTATAAGGGACAACGAGGAATTTAGTTTCTACTCTTTTCTTCCCTTCATAATTACTAGCAAGATCTACAATATCTCTTTCATTCAAACCATGCGTAACCATATCCTCTTTATTCATCAATAATACTCTTCGCTCATTATAAATACCCCTGTATCTATCATTTAAGCCATATATGGTTGTATTAAATTGATCATGAGATCTTATAGACGTTAAAAGAAATTCATCCTCTTGCAGTTCATGATTGGGCAAGTCAACGACACTAAACTGGGCCCTACCTTCGGGCAATTTGGAAAAATCACCTACCCTCGCATTATTTGGCAAATAAAACTCTTTATTATCCGCTACACGTTCATTATAAGAATCAAAACCTTTGAGAACTTTTGCAATTTTATCACGAATCAGACCATAATCCTTACCCATGGCTAACCAATCAATAGAATGATTGGCACCTAAAACCTCATGAGCCATCTTTGCAATAATCTCAGGCTCACTCATCAATTTTTTTGAAATTGGCTCTAAGGCTCCCTTGGAACTTTGCACCTTACCCATACTGTTCTCTACGGTTATGAATCGGTTGGAACCATTTTTAGAATCAATCTCAGACCGTCCTAACGTTGGTAAAATAATTGCTGTGCGCCCAGTTACTAAGTGAGATCGATTTAACTTAGTACTGATGGCAACAGTTAAATCACAATTTTGAATGGCTTCAGCTGTATAGTGAGTATCAGAGGCCGCAGAAACAAAATTACCTCCAAGAGCCACAAATACCTTAGCCTTCTTTTCATGCATCGCCATGATAGAATGAACAACATCTAAACCAGGCTTCTCCGGAGCGTCTATTCCGAATACGTCTTTAAGACTCTTTTTAAGTGCAGGAGATGTTTTATGCACAATTCCTACACTACGATCACCTTGCACATTACTATGTCCCCTTACTGGACAAGTTCCAGAACCTTCTTTGCCGATGCTTCCCTTCATCAATAGCAGATTCACACACTCTTTGATATTGTCAACTCCATTTTTATGTTGCGTCAGCCCCATTGCCCAACAGATAATTATTTTTTTTCGAGCACTAAGCAGTCGTACAAACTCCTCTAAATCATCGCGTGAGATTCCAGATCTATCTAGTAAATCATCTATATCATGCTTTCGCAAATCTTTATTTAACGCTTCAAAATGAGCCGTCTGTTCCTTAATAAAATTCTGATCTATTACTTTTTTTCCTGAATCCTGTTCTTCCAACAATCGTTTCATTGTTGCCTTCAATAAAGGTATATCCTGATTAATTTTAACTTGAAGATATAAATCGGTGAGGTTGGTTCCCTTTGTTAGCAAGTCAATGGGAGATTGAGGGTTTTTAAACCGTCTAAGACCAGCCTCCACCAATGGATTGATGGTAACAATTTTTCCTCCATTCTTTTTGCACTTCTGCAAGGCAGAAAGCATCCTCGGATGGTTAGTCCCTGGGTTCTGCCCTAGAATAACCACCAATTCGGAGTTCTCAAAGTCTTCAAGAACCACTGAGCCTTTCCCTATACCCAAAGTCTGGCTTAGACCAACGCCACTTGATTCATGGCACATGTTGGAGCAATCAGGCATATTGTTGGTACCATAGGCTCTACAAAATAAGCCATATAGAAATGCTGCCTCATTCGAGGATCTACCAGAAGTATAGAAAACCGCTTCATTTGGACTATTCAATCCCTTGAGATGTGAAGCAATTACTTTAAAAGCATCTTCCCAGGAAATTGGTTTGTAATAAGAGCTCCCTTCTTCTAATAGCATAGGTTCAGTTAATCGCCCACTTTTACCTATTTCAAGATCTGACCATTCAGATATCTCTTCAATACTATATTTTTCAAAAAAAGAAGGTCCCACTTTCTTCAGCGTAGCTTCCTCAGCTATTGCTTTTGCCCCATTTTCACAATATTCCCCAAGGACTGATCTTTTGTCGTCAGGATCTGGCCACGCACATCCAGGACAATCAAAACCTTTCTTTTGATTTAGCTTAGTTAATGCTTGAAAGGCTCTAACTGGACCCATTTCTGCAAAAATATGCTCCATAGCTACCTTAATCCCTTGAGCACCAGCAGCATAGGTGGCTGGTTCTTCCAGTTTAAGTCCAGTGAATTTCTTTGAAGTAAGGGGATTTACCTTTCGTTTCATATTGATTTAATATTCCAAAAAGATACGACTAAATAAGAAGTAGCTTAGTCTATAAATGCAAAAAGCTGCCATTTGGCAGCTTTTGCGGAAGAGGAGGGATTCGAACCCCCGGTACGCGTTAACGTACGTCGGTTTTCAAGACCGGTGCATTAAACCAGCTCTGCCACTCTTCCATGGTTTGCTATTTAAGCGATTGCAAATTTACATTAGTATATGAGAAAAAGAAAATTGTAATGGTGAAAAAAGGGACTATTTCATAGTCCCTTTACACATTTCAAAATTCTTAATAAAACAAAGTTTACGAAAGGCTCTCTAAGTCCCTTATCAGTATACTTTTTCTCTTAAAATATATTTTATTCGATTTTCTTAGATCATTTAAGACGGATGTCACCGTCTGACGTGAAGTTCCAGTGAAATTTGCAATGTCCTGTTGAGTAAGACTATGCTTAATCAACATTTCATATCCAATTCTTTGACCTAATTTATCTGCATTATCTTTCAAGAATTCAATGATCCTTGTTCTTGCATCATGCAATACCACAGATTCGAATCTTCGCTCTGCTATTGCTTTTCTTGAACCAATAAAGGTGATTACGTTCTCTGTCAACTCCCAGTTTGACTTCATGTAATTCTTAAGTTCGCTGATATTTAGCTTCAGGCATTTAACATCCTTCTCCAAAGCAATGGCTGAATCTACTCGAACGGGCATTTTATACATGGCAGATTCACCAAAAACTGCAAATGGACTCATGATAGATTTGATTACCTCTCTCTTGTCATCACTCTCTTTAGATATCTTGATCATACCTTTAATAAGAATAAACAGAGAATCAGTCTCCTCTCCAATTTCGTAGATAGGTTTTCCCTTTGCTACATTGAATTCGGTAGTCATATCAGCAATGTTCTGCAAAGTCTCAAGCTCAAGTCCTTTAAATAGTTTAACATTTTCAAGGAACTCAACTCTTTCGTCAAGTTGTACAGTAGATAACATACGTTTCTGTCTTTTAATTACGATTAATTTAAAAGGGTGTAATTAAAAGTGGTGAAAAAGAAGAGTGGTGAAAATTATTCAGGGCTGTGCCCGATGTATCTTAGAATTCCAATTTATACTCTGCTTTGGCTGAAGCGCCAAATAATCCTAAACCATTTTCAACGTTTGTTGATGAGGTTATCGGTTCGTCTAATTGGAGTGATGATAAACTTACTTCTCGATCTGATTGATCGTGAAACATCATAGTTTCATCTGTTATGGTGTTGATGCTAAAAAGGACATGGTCTAAAAGATCAAATTGATCTACCTGCGCTGTATATTCTAAACGCAGCTTGACGTTCGTCGTTTCTAACATATTAATATCAAGAAATATACCATTTTTGTGAATGTATTTCACAAAGGCAGATTCATTGGATAATATTTGAATTTTTTTGGACGTAATGGGTAGATATTCCTCAGTTCCTTCTACAAGTAAACTTGGATTTAGCATTTGAGGAATAATCTGAAAATAATGGTTTCCATCGGCAGGTTCTTCAATATCAATATCTACTTCAAAAATTCTAGTAACATCATTACCTACTTGGTTTACCAAGTCATCCGTTATTACGACTGAATCTATATCAGTAACAAAAGGGACTACCGTGGTAGCAGAAGCATCAGGCGCTCCATAGTTATTATTGGTATCGAATATATCTATGGTGTACTCTTCTCCTTCTTCGATTGTATAAGAACTAATTATAAAAGCTTCTAATACTGGAGAATATGATACTCTGTCTCCATTTAGATCGACATCAATATCTTCTTTAGGTCTGCTGATTGGTTCAGTTCGGTCTACATTACCAGTAACATGAATATAAGCTTTTGGAATCTCTCCTGGAGTAAGTTCACATTGAATGTGAAACTTTCGCTCTTGGTCAATATCTCCTGGATCAAAACTAGTAACACAGGATGCAAACCACCATGAGGATATAAGTAATATGTAGGTTAGTTTTTTCAAAAGTCTATAAGACCGAACTTAAATTTCGTTACTTACAAAAGTATTCATTTTAGAGTTGAAAATCGTCTAAAATGCCGCCAACTGTAAATTTTAACGTTTTTTGTCTAGGCCTTAAGGTCAGGTTTTATTGGTTTTCACTTTTTTAGACGGGGAAGTGTCGGAAAAGTGTCATTTTTCATCGAAAATGATATGTTAAAATATGTATGAAATCGTAAGACTTGGGAGTGCTGGTAGTAGTGTCAGTTGTTCCGGCTCAAAAATTATAGGATCACTTCCAGCTTTGACGACATTTACATAAAACGGGTTCAATCGATTGTAAAGATTATAGATACCTAAGGACAATTTCATACGCCCTTTCTTGTAATTCGAATAGAAGTTAAAGCCTAAATCTAACCGATGATAATTGGGAAGCTGCAAGTTGTTTTTTTCATCATAAATAAGCACTTCAAAGGTCCCACCGTTATCATCTCGGATTTCTTTGACACCTGTCGGCCAGGTAACCACATTTCCACTGGCATAACTCCAGTTCATTGTAAACTCTGCATTTGAATTTATCTTATGTAAAAAGGCAAATTTAAAATTATGCCTTCGATCATATCTGAATCTAAACGGTTCTCCCCCATTCAATCGATCAAACTGCCTCCAAGCAAAAGAATAAGTGTAATTCATAGACCAAGTTGTACGGCCTGTTGTCTTATTAAAAAAGGATTCTATTCCATAAGCATTCCCTGTCCCAACTGGTACCGTTTCTTCCCAAGCATTTCCTTGATTAATGTCTGCTAATTCCCCATCAGCAAAGGATAAAAGATCCCACATTTCTTTATAAAATATCTCAGAACCAAACTCATAACCTTTTTCTCCTTTTAGAATCATTCCTGCGGAGGCCAACCACCCTTTCTGAGGTGCCAAGGTTTCTGTGCTTGGTAACCAAACATCAACAGGCAGCCCTAGCCCAGAATTAGTAATCAGGTGAATGTATTGGCTTACAAAACTTAAAGAAGTTTTGAAGGTGAACTTATTCTTATTATATAAATATGCTAATCTTGGTTGTGGCAGAAAAAAGGTTTTTCCTCTGTTCTGAATAATGGATTGGTGAAAGCCTAAATTAATTGAATGGTGCTGATTTGGTCTTATGTTATCTTCAATGTAAAATTGAAATTCATTACCATCTATTTCAGGATTTTCAAGTTCTGCTGATAAGGTTTCTTTAGTGATATCATCAGAAGTTTCAAACAAATCTTCTAAATCGCTCGTTGCTAATAATCCAGGTTGAAAATTATGGCGGATAATGTTCGTCCCGATCTTAATAGTATTCTTACTATTAGGTAAAATATCAAAATCAAGATTAAAGCCCTGGTCTTGAATGTTACTCG
>JAHDGF010000014.1:87788-90726 GCA_020627785.1 Saprospiraceae bacterium | reverse complement strand
GTACCGAAGGTGGGAATCGAACCCACACTCTCGTGAAAGAACTGGATTTTGAATCCAGCGTGTCTACCAATTCCACCACTTCGGCTTAGTTAGCGTTCGCAAATTTATCCAAATTTTCGTGAATCCGCAAAAGGTATTTCTTCTTAAAGTAATAGTCCTTCAATTTCTTTAAATCAGCTTCTGAAATCTTACTCGCTTCATAGCCATCCATCAATTCTTGCACCTCTCCAAGCAGCCCATTCTCAATGTCTTTTAGCTCTTCTTTCAATTCAGAAACTACTTTTTCATCCATGTCCATCTGGGCCTCCATCAACTTCTCATTAAAATCCATCATTTCCATCAAGAACTCTTGTGGTAAGAATTGATTTCCTTCCGCAAAATCTACCTTGTGCAAGCCCAACAGATACTTCATACGTGCATCCTTATTCTTAAGGGTTTTGAAAGCAAGATTCGTATAACTACTAAGCTCTAAGACATCTGTCTGCTCTTCCTCACTTAAATGTGTATGAAAATCAGGATGGTAGGTCCTTGATAGCTCTAAGAATTTCTTCTTTAATTGACCTTCATCAATATTGAAACCTGGCTCAAGGCCAAAGTGAGTAAAGTAATTATTATCGGTCATTAAAATAAACGACTAATGTCCAAGCCTATGGCATAAATCATCAATACAATCAAGAGGAAGAAGCCAATCATGGTAGCATACTCGATCACTTTATCATTTGGCTTTCTACCGGTGATTACCTCCCACAATAAGAACATGACATGTCCTCCATCCAGGGCAGGAATAGGCATCAAGTTTAAGAAACCTAATAGTAAAGACAACATGGCTGTCATTCCCCAGAATCTTCTCCAATCCCATTCATCCCCAAACATCTTACCGATGGAGATAAATGAACCAAGGCTATCTTTCGCTTTAATTTTACCACTAAACATTTGCCCAAAGGCAGATATCTGATCACTCAAAAATCCAATAGATCTCTTCCAACCAGGTGCCCAGCACCCAGCAAAGCTAAACTTCTGATCTTTATAGGTAAGGTATTTATCCGGTGAATGCCACACGATGCCCATACGACCATCGTCAAGGGTCAAGGACTTGGTTAAAGTATCTCGATCATTTCTCAGGATGGTCACAGTAACATCGTCTGAGGCTCTATTGGACAAACTTTTTTGAAAATCATTGAGATAAGTGGTCGGAGCACCATTCAATCCAATGATGCGATCATCCACTTCAAAGCCCGCTTCTAAAGCTGGCGTTCCTTTACTTACTTCCCCAATCACTCCAGGAACCCTAGCGCCTACTAAGCTCACTTTATTGTTTCCATACTTCGATAACTCACCAACAAACCGTGGGTCAACTGGAACCTTTACTTCTGAGCCGTTTCGTACAACCGTAATCTCCTTTATATTATCTATGATGATGGCCTTACTGATTAAGCGACCATTGAACTTATCGTATTTTTGATCTCCGAGGAACTTGATCTGATCACCATCTCTCAATCCTATTTCCGAAGCTAAACTGTCCACATAAATACCAGCAGGGAGACTTGCATTGTCTATGTAACTATCGCCCCAGTGCCAAAACATTAAAGAAAATATCAGCACCCCTAAAATGAAGTTAACCGTTACCCCACCCAACATGATAATCAATCTTTGCCAAGCTGGCTTGGACCTAAATTCCCATGGTTGCGCAGGCCCTTCCATCTGCTCTTTATCGAAACTTTCATCGATCATCCCAGCAATCTTCACATACCCTCCGAGTGGCAACCAACCTATGCCATATTCAGTATCTCCCTTTTGAACTTTGAAAAGTGAAAACCATGGGTCGAAAAACAGGTAGAACTTTTCTACTTTTGTGTCAAACCATCTGGCTGGAAAAAAATGCCCACATTCATGTAAGGTGACAAGAATTGAAAGGCTGGCTATAACTTGTAATATGGTTACCCACATATGGTGTTTACTTCTGATTAATGAATCGCAAATGTACTATAAATCCAATACATCTCTTAAACATCAATTGAATGAATAAGTTCTTGTTTTTTGGCACAAAGGTCAATGAAACCGAGGTTTTGATCGAGGGAGATGACCACCGTCATTGCACCACGGTTCTTAGAAATTCGGTTGGAGCTCAGATTCTCTGTACCGATGGACAAGGGCATAAAATTGTGGGTACGCTAGATTCAATTCATAAAAAGCATAGCATTTTGCGGATAAATGAGATTGAAAAGCACCTTCTACCGGCTCATCAACTACACATTGCCATCGCTCCTACTAAGAATATTTCAAGAATTGAGACTTTTTTAGAAAAGGTTGTAGAGATTGGGATTCAGGAAATTAGCTTCATTTACACAAAGAACTGTGAGCGTAAGAGCATAAAATTAGACAGATTGAAGAAAATTGCTCGTTCGGCAATGAAACAGAGTTGGAAATATCATGAGCCAGTATTGAATGAACTTCAATCATATCAAGATTTTATGAGTCGTGATTTTTCCGCTTCCGCAAATTTCATGTTACATTTTGATAACGTGGCTACTCACCTAGTCAGCGCAGATTTTAAAGAAAAAAACCTTTTCCTCATTGGTCCAGAGGGGGATTTTACACCTCAAGAAATTGAACTGAGCAAGGAAAAAGGGTTCCAGACCATGAAGTTGGGCGAAGCTGTGCTGCGTACGGAGACTGCAGGCATTGTGGCGTGCACTGTTTTCAGGATGGGTTTGATTTCTTAGAGCTGGATGGATTGGTCGCTCGGCTGGAGCTGGGAATCCTTCCTAGAGCGACAGGGGCTATGGATAGGTCGCTCCGATGGAGCTTATGGATAGGTCGCTCCGATGGAACTTATGGATGGGTCGCTCCGATGGAGCTTATGGATAGGTCGCTCCGATGGAACTTATGGATGGGTCGCTCCGATGGAGCTTATGGATAGGTCGCTCCGATGGAGCTT
>JAHDGF010000014.1:81361-87688 GCA_020627785.1 Saprospiraceae bacterium | reverse complement strand
GATAGGTCGCTCCGATGGAGCTTATGGATAGGTCGCTCCGATGGAGCTTATGGATAGGTCGCTCCGATGGAGCTTATGGATGGGTCGCTCCGATGGAGCCTGTAGTCCTTCCTAGAGCGATAGAGGGTACGGATTGGTCAGTGAACTGAAGGTGGGAGTTATCTTGACTTCATTTTGAGTATCTGTAGGAATCCGGTAATCGTATTCAAAACAATTGCCCGTAATCTTTACCTTTACTCTAAGACACTAAACTATATCTAATTCACCTAACACGAATTTTACCATCGCTACGATAAAAACATCTACAATAGAAGATCGGACGTACGACTTTATCTTTGCAGGCTTTGGATTGTCTGGGATGTCTCTGTTGTATGAGATGAGTAAGTTACCCACTTTTGCTCAACAAAGGATTCTTGTTGTAGATAAGAGTCAAAAAAAGGACAATGATCGAACATGGTCTTTTTGGGCACCAGAAGGTTTAGAATATAAAAGTATCACCACTAAGAGCTGGAAAAAGTCTGCCATTTATGAAAGACCAGGTCATAAGATAGATATTCAGTTTGAGGAGTTTGAGTACCACACCATCTACGGCATAGATTTTTACAATTATATATTTTCGAGATTATCAGCTTTTGAAAACATCACTTTCTTAACGCAAGGAATATCGAAAGTAGAGCAAGGAAAACTCACATTAGAAAATAACCAGATTTACACTGGTAAAAGCATCATCAATTCCATCTTCAAAAAGGAAGAACTTCCAAAGGCTAAAACCGACGTATTTATGTGGCAGCATTTTTATGGTTGGTTTGTGAAATTTAAAGAGGATATTTTAGATGACTCAGAATTCGTAATGATGGACTACCGAAAATGTGATCTTGATAGCACCAATTTTTTCTATCAACTTCCATTCAGTAAGAATGAAGTACTCATAGAGTTTACTGAATTTTCCATGAGAGATTATACTGAAGCGGAGATAGAGGAAAAAATCACAACCTACATTGCTGAAAATTTTCCAGGTAAAAAATATACGGTCGAGCGTAAAGAGAGGAACGCCATTCCGATGACGGACCACAAAGTAAGCCCAACTCCAACCAAAGGCATTTACAATATTGGCACCATTGCTGGCTATGTCAAATCATCTTCCGGTTATGCCTTTATGAGAACTATTGAAAAGACGAAAAAACTTGCGGCGCAAGTTCTCGATCATAAAACAGAAAACCAGAAAACAACATTTTATGCTTTTCTACTAGAACTTTTCGATCATACTTTGATAACGATTTTGAGTAAAAAAAGTCTACAAGGTTATCAAGTTTATCCGGGGTTATTTAAAAATCAATCGGGTGATTTCGTGATTCGTTTTTTACATGAAAGAATTAAAATTCCTGAGCTGCTAAAAATCATGTGGCCAATGCCGAGAAAATTTCTTTTTGCTCGAGTCTTTATTCGTTCGTTTTTTAAGAAAATTACTTAGGAGTATTTTCCGAATTGAAAGCAATCAGAAGCCAACCTTTATCCTTTGGTAGACGATAAACTGATAGGTATGGCTTTCATGCCTAAACTGTAAAATTTTGATCAATGCAGTATTTCAAATTATTATCTATCCTCCTGTTTTCAATTCTATTTACTTTACATACCAAGAAGTTGGTGGGGCAAGAAACGAACTATAAAAACTCTATTTATTTTTCAGCAGGTACTGTAATTTTCAATCAACAAATTTCTCTTTCATACGAAAGAGATTTATTTCAAAAGGACAAATTTCAAACACGGGCAAGAATCAATGGCTCATTTCTAAGACATGGTTTGGACTATGCCCCGGGTGCAAGAGTAGATGAAGAGTATATTGGTCTGGGTATCGTTCAGTTGATTGGAATTTTTGAAATTGGTGGTGGTATTGCTGTGAGTAGATATTTTATAACGCCTGACTTTCCAGAATTTGAATCAGCGCCTATAGATGTAGTGCGCAGAACAGGACCTACTTTTTATGGACATGTAGGTCTGCGCTATGAGAAAAATAGATTCTTGATAAAAGCAGGACTTGGAAATTTAGAATACTTGTATTTAGGATTGGGGCTAAAATTTTAAGAAAGAAAATTTAGTGACTAATGCTTAGAATAGAACCATTGTTTAAGACTTGGTATATTATCGTGACTTTCCCAGCTTAGCCACTTCTATGGCGATAAATCCCGGAAGATAGTTAGGTGTACAATTTTTGGGAACCTTCTCTTCTTTATAAAGTCCGCTTTTTTCTCCGATGGAAATACATCTATCTCGATGCTCTGCTTGCCACTTTCCTATCTGACCAGCTGTAAAATTCATGGCCCATTGAACTTCTGGTTGTTCTTTCATTAACCTTGCCTCAATGGCCGTCAGTAGTTCTTCGGTATTGGTTTGGTCTACTTTACCCATCCATCGCAAGCGCGCCTGATAATACCAAAACAATCGTCGCTGCAGCGTTGAAGAGCTGTTCTCCCAGGACTCCATCAGAGCTATTGTCTTTTTATCTTTGGAAAGTTGGTTGGCCATTAACCAGTCGATGAGGTGCGTCCGCTCTTTAAATTCATGATCGAGAATGTCCTTCTCTAACTTATCAATAAATTCTTGATCAATCTGTTTTTTATCCATAATCAATATGGCCAATTGACGTGGATGAAACTTACCAGTTGACCAAAGCTCCATCGCTAGGTCATGATCTTTTTTAATTTCCTTCGCTATTCTCCTTAGGTCGCCAAGTTTTGTTCCTTCTTGATTTATTTGATCATAAATTTTTTGAGCATTTGACGAAAGTCTCATCCACTTAAATTTTAAAGCTAAACAATACTAAAAAGTGGCTACTAGATTTTAACTACTGGTAGCATTTTAGTTGAGCCTGAATTCTGTAATTCAACTTTTAGAAAATATACTCCAGGTGTTAGATCGGTTACCTGGATAGAATTTTCTTGAACTGAATGTTTAACCAACTGACCGTCCATCGTAAATAACTTTGAAGAAAAGTTAACATCGGAGGTAAATTCTAAGTAAAGAATATCAGTCACTGGATTAGGATAAAGCGTGACTACCAGTTCTTCTAGTTCATTAATAGAGGTAGTCCCATCGATACCATCACAATCTTCATCGACTCCATTGTTAGGGATTTCTTGAGCTGAAGGATTAATGCTTGGATTACCGTCATTGCAATCCACATTTACATTGAATCCATCTCCATCTAAATCATCGTCTGGAGTTGCAGGGTTGCAATCATCATCTAAGAAATTATATGGAATTTCTGTGAGACCGGGACTAAGATTTGGGTTCCCATCATTACAGTCTACAGCCACTCCAAATCCATCTCCATCTAAATCATCATCCAAGGTTGTGGGATCACAATCATCATCGAAACCATTGTAAGGTATCTCTGTTGCATCTGGATTTACATTAGGGTTGTTGTCATCACAATCAACAGTGGTATCAAAACCATCGCCATCTTCATCTGATACCATGGTCGCGTCTTCCCCATCACAATCTTCATCTATTCCATTCAGAGGAATATCTGTAGCTCCCGGATTGATGTTGGGATCAGCATCGTTGCAATCTACAGCTACTCCAAATCCATCTCCATCTAAATCATCATCCAAGGTTGCGGGATCACAATCATCATCAATGAAATTATATGGAATCTCTGGGAGGCCTGGGCTAATATTAGGATTTCCATCATTGCAATCTACAGCAACGCCAAATCCATCCTGATCTAAATCATCATCTAAAGTTGCTGGATTACAATCATCATCAATGAAATTATATGGAATCTCAGTAAGTCCAGGACTAATATTAGGATTTCCATCGTTGCAATCTACAGCTACACCAAATCCATCCTGATCTAAATCGTCATCTAAGGTAGCGGGATTACAATCGTCATCAAGGTTATTATAAGGCACCTCCATAGCTCCAGGATTTACATTTGGATTACTATCATCACAATCTACATCTGCCGCAAATCCATCATTGTCATTATCAGGAGGTGCCGTAGAATTAGAAGTATAAATATGCACCTCGTCTGTTGGATTGAAAACTAAAACTCCTCCTGCTACAAATAATTTATCTTGGTGCGAAATGATACTTGCACTGATGATTCGAGTACCAAAATCATGCTCTGACCATTGACCGGTCATGTCATTGTGGATAAAGGCTAAATCATCATTGGCTGTATCAGCATTGGCAAATATTGCTTCTGACCCTACCACAGCTCCAGTGATTTCTGTAAAATTAGCGGGTGCAACAAATTCATGTGAAACTAAGGTCGAACTTGTAGGATCAAAAAGCTGTGCGCTATGAGAACGTCCACCAATGAAAAGTGCTTTTCCATTGATTGTCACTGAAAACATTTCACTACTCGTCGTACTCATGGTAAAAGTCTCTATAGAATAATCATCTAGATTTACTACCTCTAGGATATCTGTAAACCCAGAGAAGGTGTTATTAGAAATTCTTCCACCAGCGATAATCATTTTATTGCCGATTACCTCCATTCGCATTTCACTTCTGGCCTCCGTCAAATTGAAGGTTTCCCAAGTGCTTGTATTTGTATCATAAACATCAACGACATCAGAAAAGTCACTACTATTTAAATCATACGTTCCACCCAAGAAAAAGATTTTAGAATTATAGGTAGCTACGCTAGGATCTCTTCTTTCATCTGACAATGACTCCATACTCCAACTTCGAGTTTCAAGATCAAAAATATTAACATCGCTAGTATTGGGATTTCCTCTTCCTCCGGCGACAAATAACTTATTGTCAACGGCTCCAAACCCTGCATTAAATCTATTATCGATCTCTTCTTCCTCAATCCAAGTATTACTCAATTTATCATAAATCATGAGTGTTCCTGATAGTACATTTACACCACTGTGAAAAACAAGATAATCTCCTGCATCTTCAACTTTCCAATTTCTTCCATCTACGGGTGCTGTATCTACTGACCAAGTATCTGAATTTAGATCATAGATATCAATGACTGTTGAGCCACCAAAATCATCGGTTCCTCCAACAAAGCGGACTTTGTCATCATCCACAAAAGATGCCATATTCCCTCTCGGTTCAGATAGAGTTTCTAAAGTCCATTGAGCGGATAAAGTGGTAAAAAGAAAAGTGCAAACTAAAAATGTAAAATAATTTTTCATTGGACTTAATTTTGTCATTTAACAAAAACTTGAGGTGATGGTCAAAGCTTAGATTTTTATCACTCGATACAAACCTTTTGAACCCTCATTTAAATTAATCACTTCTATCAAATAAAGACCAGAATCATATTCATTCATATCTATTTCCGTTGCATCAAAAAATGCATCTACTAAAATACCATCTATGGAATACAATTTAACTGAATGATGAATGTTTTTTGAAAATTCAAGCGTTAAAGAATTAGAAACTGGGTTCGGAAATATTAATACTTCAACTCCACTTAATTCCTCTAAATAAGTTGTCCCATCCATTCCATCGCAATCTTCATCTACCCCATTGTTGGGAATTTCTTGAGCATCAGGATTGATGCTCGCATTCATATCATCACAATCTGTGGCATTCAGGAAACCATCTTGATCTAGATCATCATCTAAGGTTGCTGGATTACAATCATCATCTATGAAGTTATATGGAATTTCAGGGAGACCAGGACTTATGTTTGGATTACCGTCATTACAATCGACGTCTACGTTGAAACCGTCTTGATCAAGGTCGTCATCTAAGGTTGCAGGATTACAATCGTCGTCAATAAAATTATATGGGATCTCAGGTAAGCCAGGACTAATGTTAGGATTACCATCATGGCAATCGACATCCACTGTAAAACCATCTTGATCAAGGTCATCATCCAAGGTCAACGGATTACAATCATCATCGAAACCATTATAAACGATTTCAGTGGCTCCAGGATTTACATTTGGATTGCTATCATCACAGTCAACTGTATTGTCAAAACCATCGTTATCATTATCTATCACCATATTGGCATCTACCCCATCACAATCTTCGTCAATGCCATTATTGGGAATATCTGTTGCCCCTGGATTTATGCTCGGGTTGGAATCATTGCAATCTTCAGTAACCAAAAACCCATCTTGATCTAAATCATCATCAAGTGTGAACATATTACAATCATCATCAAAACCATTATAAGGTATCTCTGGTAATCCTGGATTTATGTTGGGATTGCTATCATTGCAATCCACATCTACAGTAAATCCATCTTCATCTAGATCATCATCTAATGTGGCGGAATTGCAATCATCATCAAATCCATTGTATGGAATTTCTGCCGCTCCTGGATTAATATTTGGATTACTATCATCACAG
>JAHDGF010000014.1:0-81261 GCA_020627785.1 Saprospiraceae bacterium | reverse complement strand
TCTACGGTATTATCAAATCCATCATTGTCATTATCTACAATAGAACTTGCATCAACCCCATCACAATCTTCATCAATCCCATTATCTGGAATATCTATTGCGCCTGGGTTTATATTTGGATTACTATCATCACAGTCTACGGTATTATCAAATCCATCATTGTCATTATCTACAATAGAACTTGCATCAATCCCATCACAATCTTCATCGATCCCATTATCTGGAATATCTGTTGCTCCCGGGTTTATATTAGGGTTACTGTCGTCACAATCTTCACTCGCATCATAACCATCGTTGTCAGCATCTGCTACCCCAGGTAAAGGAGAGCCAGAAACAACAGAAGAAAAATCACTCTCATTAAAGTTTGCATTTAATGTGGTGATCATATAAAAATATTCAACATTAGGATCTCCACCGAAATCTGTAAATGATCCATCTAAAACTAGATCATCATTGACGCGAATGGTATCAGAATAAAGAGCTGGTGGACCAGCATCAATCAATGTATATCTATAGACATTATAACCTAAAATATCTGGACTCTGAACTTCGTCCCATTCAACTTTTACGCTGGCAACTTGAGGCACTGCATTTAGGCTCAGACTATTACCATCAACACTTTGAATAACAAATTGAAATCGTAGATTATCCTCTGTAGGAATTCTCACACCATCCCCATCGACGGCGTCAGCAACTCTGATGGTATTGATGCCGTCCCCGGTTCTTACATCAACATCGTAATACGCAGTCCAAACAGTCCCAGAGGCATTCCAAGAGGCATCAGCATTTACTGCATTTTGAGTTCGAGGTGCTTGAAGGCCGAAGGTTAAAAAGGGAGCAACCGAGGTGTTCATCGGCCGATTAAAATAAACATCAAATTTTACACGTTCTTCTCCAATGGGTTCAACGAAAGATTCTTGAGGATCAACTCCATTTACTTCAACTTTCCATACCATTCCATGAGCTTCTGCTATTGGATTAAAACTAGCAATTTGATAATTGGCTTCAGGACGATCTACTTCATCCCAAAAATCAAATATATAATCATCGATTTTATCCAAGGTCTCAGTACCCCAATAATTATTGGTCACATCTAACATATCAAAATTAGCATTAGGGTCTGTTGAGAAGAGATAATAAGATTTCTCCGAAGGCCCACTTACTAAATTATTTCTTTCAAACTGAATTCGATGCATGTCGTTGTACTCAAAGAATGAATTACCGACAATCCAAATATCCCCAACAAGTCTTGATACATTATTTTCTCTAAAGTAACTATCAAAACTCGGTGAATTTGTTAGCTCGCTCATCAGAATGGTTCCCGAGATATTATCAAAGTTATTTCGTTCAAATTCTACAATCCCCGGTTGCTGATTGGGGAAATTAAAAATTGGTTGGGCCAAAGCTATGTAACCAAAATTATCTTGCACATTAAAGTTTTCAAATATTGAATTTGAGACCCTGGTATATTCTGCTTCAAAAAAGTCTGTATGATTCGGATTGGATATAGGACGGAAGGCGTTCACAAATTCACAATAATCGAATACCAGTTGCTGCCCTTGGTAATGGTTTTCGCCATCCATGACAATGTTTTGGAAAATTGTATAGTTAAAATTCATTTGACCTGATCCTTCAATCCCACTTGGCCCTTCAATGATAATTTTATTATCAGCAACGCCTAAACCATTTATGATTCCATCATTCAATATCTTTTTCTCCAATCTGAGTTGGGTTCCCGCTGGAATATTCAAAACACCATTTTGGCCAACTCTAAAGCTACCTGAAACTACCCAGGATTTATTGGGAGTTAAATCCATTTGATTTGACAAGATTCCGATGAGCTCTTCTTCACTTGAAACCTGTATTGAGATATTTCCACTGACAATCTCTGTTGTATTTGCAGCACTTAGTTCGTAGGTCAGATTTATGTTTCTATTATGTACAAGATTATTACTTATTCTAAAAACGAGCGGCATTGTTATGTGATTCAAAGAACCATAGGTTCCTAAGTCACCGATTTCAATCTCTGGGGCAATAATTGAAACCACACTTGGGTCCTCAAAATCAGCAACTCTCAATTTTACTTTGACATCTTCTGCAACACCTCCTGCATTACGTATGGTCAAGGAAAGACCGATAAGCTCTCCTGTATCAGGTCTGAAGTCACCATCACCGGGGTCAAGAGAAAGTGTATCCATTAAAGTATGCTCCTGATAAAAAAGTTGTGGTGCTAATTGACCATCTAGTGCTTCATCAATTTGAATTAACCCATCCTCACTTGTCTGAATGAGACGTGCAAAAATTTCTTCATTGCTTATGTTGGGCACATGGCTTTTCAACAATGCTGCAGCAGCGGCAACGATTGGGCTCGCCATGCTCGTCCCATTTAATACTTTATAGTCTGCACCTGGAATTGTACTTAGTATTCCAGAGCCCGGTGCTTTTATTTCATAGTTGTATCCAAACTCATTGGTATAATTTACGGGACCTGTTGGATCATAATTTGAGAAAGGTGATCTTGATAAATTTTGCTGGATGGATTCGACACCGATTACAAAAGGATAAGCTGCTGGATATTGTGCTTTTGAAGGAGACCCCTCTTGTATCATGGGTAAGCCTTCATTACCTGAGGATGCAACAAAGGTTACGGTGCCAAAATATTGCGAAATTACATCTCTTAAAACAAGAGACTCAGCTGAACTTCCCAAACTCATATTAATAACCGTTGCTCCATTCGTCGCCGCATATTCAACACCCATGGCAACCGTACTTAGAGAACCTGACCCATTGCTTTGCAATACTTTTACTGGAAGAATTTTTGCCTCAGGTGCAACGCCAGAAACACCGATGGAATTATTATTCAAGGCAGCAACAATACCAGCTACGTGTGTACCGTGCATGTTGTCATCTCGAGCATCAGAATCGTTGTTTATAAAATCAAAACCAGATAAAACCTGTCCCGATAAATCTGGGTGACTGGGATCTACTCCTGTATCTAAAATTGCAACAACTTGGCCTGCTCCTTTTGTAGTATTCCACGCATCACAAGCCTGAACCACTGGAAGATGCCACTGGTCACCGATTAATGCATCATTGGTTGTACAATGAGAAGTAAAAATATAATCCGGCTCTGCATAAACAACTTGTTCTTGTTTTGATAAAAGTTCACAGAATTTTAATGGATCAACTTCCTCATCAAATTCTACCAAAAAAATATTCAATGGTTCTTTATTTGATCTTTCAGTATGTGCTGAGCTTTCTCCGACGATGGAATTCCACTGGAACACCCCATTGGCTTGAAAAATATTCTGAAGATTTTCTGGTAGAGAAAAGATTTCTTGGTCAGATAAGTTTTCGTCCATCTTGAATTGCTTATCGATGCTAAATTCAGATTTGAATTTAATTAAAATTCTTCCTTTTAAATGTTCCGCATCATTTGACTGACAATAAGTGACAGTACCAATAAATAAGCAGACGAAAATCATTAAAAATCTCATGGAGTTTATCTTTAGTTTATGATTGTAAGCTTTAATTTTTAAAAGCTACGCCAAGTTAAGTCTTTTCTTCCACAGAGAATTTGATCAACCATCATTGTGTAAGGAAGTAATAATTTTGATTCGCTTTCGCAAAAGTATTTTACTTGAAAAATGTTGATCAAGGAGTATGAGGACGCTTATGCAAATGTTTTATGAAATTCATTAACAAATCACCACTTCAATCATTTTATTGAGAGTCTGGAAAAAATTAGTGCAAAGGAGCACGGCACTAAATTAAATCAAACCTATTTATTCTCGTCCACCTTTTTGCCTTGCGGATACTTATATAAATAAAAACCCATAAATATCCACATGATGGCTATCCAAAAAGTACCATCATAAGCAGGACCATCGATAAATTTTTTAATCACATAAATCAGACAGACCAAGGCCGTGATCAAGAACAAAATGCGTGGAGTAAAATTCATGGTGCAGCTTTTTATTTAATGATTACTCTAAAGAGTTTTAAATGATTGCCTTTATATTTCTTGGTAAGATACTCAAAGCAACAAACAATCAAGCTAAAATTAAAAAGATCTCTGCAGTCCAAATCTTGCACCCAAGGTATTTGCAAAATGTCTTACCGATACATCATAGGAAATATCATTTAACCCAACCCTATATCCAAGCATAGAATTAATCGTCAGACGATCATTCAATTTATATTGCAATCCTATACCTGGTTCCACTGAAAAAATTAGGGCCACCAAAGTTCCAAAAGGAGGGATTTGGATATTGAACATTGATTCAAAAATTAAATTAAAGTCATTTCTCGAACCGTGAATATATCTATAGCCCATCAGAATATTAATTAAACTCATACTTTCATATTCAGTAGATGTTATTTCATTAACAACAGTACTGTAAACATCTACTTCATAATTCCAATAACTGTAACCTAATCCAGAAATAAACTTATGCTTTTCATTTAACCGTAGCGTATTTGTGATTCTTGCATTAAACTCATACCCTGGACTATGCATAATTGAGTAAGTACACCAATCCAAACAAGGGATAGTTATTGGCAATAAATCACCAGTGTTTGCGATTCCAACCTTCCCCATTCCTAACCCAAATTCTAAGGCCTCAATCACATTTCCATTCGATTTATCTTGGCTATATAATGTACTGAGAGAAGAAAAAATAAGAAGTAAAAATGATAGGCATCATATTCTAAACCTGCAACTGAGGACTCATTAAAAATATCAAGAAGAACGTTATGTGCTTCTTCTAAATACTGAACTATTGTGGGATCAGGCGTGGCATACAGGAGTTGTTCATGGGTAAATTTGTGTTTTGTTGGACACAACTAAAGACAATTGTCAAAATTAATGAAGAAATTATTGTTGATATTCTATGCATCTTCAGGTAAGATACTCAAAGCACCAAACAATCAAACTAAAATTAAAAAGATCTCAGCTGTCCAAATCTTGCACCAGGGTATTTGCAAAAAAGAACAAGTTGATTTACACAACTCCTGATTTAATCAAATTCATAAACCAATAAATGTTTACTGTCCGAGGTATACGCTAGGCCCGTTTCTGGATCAATTGTTAAAACATTTTCAAATCTGAGTTCTCGGTTTTCATTATTTCGTTCATAGAATGGAGCTACAATATCGTACAATTTTTCCCCTGTATCCGCATCGAATCCCAACAACTTAATATCGCCATAGGAAGTTTCAAATAACTTGCCATCATAAAATTGAGCTTTACTACAAATGCCTCCACTTTCGACATTAAAGTACTCACTTCCTGTATGGACATCTACTCCTACGAGAAAGCGACTTTCGTTATTAGCATAAAGTTTTCCGTTTTGAGCAGATGGTAAATTCCGTAGAGCTGCAAAAGTATTGCCATAGTATTTCCACCATTCTAAACTTCCATCTTCGACATTATACGAGTATAGGGCTTTATTTCCTAACAATAATTGTCCATCATGAAAAGATATTGATCCAGGTGAACCAAGTCCATTGCTAGCATTGGTAGGTATAGTATCTGAGGTCCAAATTATTCTATCATTTGTCAGCGAGAATAAATTAATCCGATTGAATTCTTCATATGGCGTAAAACCCCATTTTTGCATGGTGTAAGAGAGGTATTTTTCGCCATTCCAGTTGAATAAAGTTGGAGGATAAAATCGTACATTGAAAGAATCGGTTTTGCTTATGCTAATTAACTTTTCCCAATTTCCAGTATAAATTGAGGCGGTACTAATGGAAGCATCATTGGTCCATTCATCCCAAGTTACCTTAAATATTTGATCGTCTAAGCCTGTGATCTCAGAATATCCTCCTCTGTTTATATCCTTGTGGTGCCATAAAGTTTCTCCAGTTTCTGTATCGATTCCATAGGTTATGTTGCTTTGCGTAGTACATAAAACACCGTCGAAAATGTATGAAGCTATACCAAAACCTTTGGCTCCAGAACCATACGTTTGAAATGCATCATTCCAGATCCATAAAGTTTCTAAAGATTCTTTATCGTAGGCTGTTATCCAACTTTCACCTGTTTCTCTGTTAGCAATAAAACAGATAAGCTTTTCACCATTGATTAATGGTGTTTCGAAGCTTACTCTGCTGCCTTCATCTAAAAGAATGTACTTTTTTAAAAATGGTTTATCTTCCGGTATCTCATTTTCAGGATCTTCTGGGAATATGTTGCAAGAGGTTATAAGTGGAAGGAATAATATTATCAGATACTTCATGTCATGAGTGTTATTAAAAAAACAGCGGCAAGTTGATTTACACAACTCCTGATTTAGTCAAATTCATACACCAATAAATGTTTACTGTCCGAGGTATATGCTAGGCCCGTTTCTGGATCAATTGTTAAAGAATTTTCAAACCATAAGTCGTCGTTTTCACCAAATCGATCATAAAATGGAGAATCAATCTCGTAAAATTTTTCGCCCGTATTCGCATCGAACCCAAATAACTTATTGTTAGCCCAAGAAGTTTCAAATATTTTCCCATCATGAATCTGCATTTGGCTACATATGCCTCCACTTTCCACATTAAAATATTCATGACCTGAGTGGATATCTAGTGCAACTAAGAAATGACTTTCGTTGTTTGCATAAAGTTTTCCATTAAAAGTGAATGGTGGTCCTGCAGAAGAAAAAGTGTTGCCATAGTATTTCCACCATTCTAAACTTCCATCTTCCACATTAAATGAATATAGAGCTTTATTTCCCAGCAATAATTGTCCATCATTAAAAGTTATAGATCCTGGGGAGCCTATTCCATTGCTCGCATTCGTAGGTATTGTATCTGAAGTCCAGGCTATTTTATTATTTGTTAACGAAAATAAATTAACCCAATTGAATTCTTTATATGGTTGAAAGCCCCACTTTTGCGTCGTGTAAGAGAGGTATTTTTCTCCATTCCAACTAAATAATGTTGGATTATAAAATCGTACATTGAACGAGTCAGATTGACTAATGCTCATTAACTTGTCCCAATTCCCATTATAAATTGAGGCTGTACTAATGGATGCATCATTGGACCATTCATCCCAGGTTACCTTAAATATCTGGTCTTCTAGTCCTTCGATCGCCGCATATCCACCTCTATTTATATCCCTATGGTGCCATAAAGTTTCTCCATTTTCTATGTTGATCCCATAGGTTATGTTACTTTGCGAGGTACATAAAATACCATCGAAAATGTATGAATATTCTCCAAACCCTTTGGCTCCAGAACCATACGTTTTAAATGCATCATTCCAAGTCCATAAAGTTTCCAATGATTCTTTATCGTAGGCTGTTATCCAACTTTCACCTGTTTCTCTATCAGCAATAAAACAGATAAGCTTTTCACCATTAATTATTGGTGACTCGAAGCTTACTCTATTAACCTCGTTTAAAGAAATGTACTTTTTAAGAAATGGTTTTTCCTCCTCTATATTATTCTCCGGATTTTCTGGGACTATGTTGCAGGAGGTTATAATCGGAAGGCATAATATTATCAGATACTTCATGTGATGATTGACTATTAAAGAAAACAGCAACAAGTTGATTTATACAACTCCTGATTTAATCAAATTCATACACCAATAAATGTTTACTGTCGGAGGTATATGCAAGGCCCGTTTCTGGATCAATTGTTAAAGAATTTTCAAACCATAAGTCGTCGTTTTCACCAAATCGATCATAAAATGGAGCATCAATTTCGTATAATTTTTCGCCCTGATTCGCATCGAACCCAAATAACTTATTGTTAGCCCAAGAAGTTTCAAATACTTTCCCATCGTAAAATTGCATTTGACTACAAAGCCCCCCACTAGCAACATTAAAGTATTCATTTCCCGTATGGATATCTAGTGCAACCAAGAAATGACTTTCGTTATTGGCATAAAGTTTTCCGTTATGAGGTTTGGGTCTGTTTCTTGTTGACGAAAAGGTATTACCATAATATTTCCACCATTCTAAACTCCCGTCTTCAATATTATAGGAGTAAAGAGCTTTATTCCCTAACAATAATTGTCCATCATAAAAAGTAACTCCTCCTGGACCTCCAAGACCGTTGATCGAATTTGTTGGTATGGTATCCGATACCCACACTAATTCATCCTTAGAGGTAGAATACAGGTTGAGCCAACTACTACTAGAAAAGGGGTTAATAATTTGCTTTTGAAAAACAAAGGAAATATAATTTTCCCCTTGCCATTCAAAAGCTATTGGACTAAAATAACGAACGCTAAAACTGTCAGTTTTTACAGTGCTTAAAATTTCTTCCCATTTTCCATCATGGATTGAAGCCTGCATTATAGATGCATCTTCAGAGAATTCATTCCAAGTCACCTTAAATATATTCTCCTCAAAACCAGAAATAATTGAGTATCCACTCTCTGCATTTTGGTGCCATAAAGTTTCTCCATTTTTTACATCAATTCCATAAGAAAGATTTCCTTGAGAAATACATAGGATGTCTCGATACAAATAAGATAATTGCCCATATCCCTTTGCGCCATAGTTTTCAAAGGCATCGTTCCACATCCATACAACTTCTAATGATTCTTTATCATATGCAGTGATCCAGCTTCTATTTGATTCTTTTTCTGAAATAAAATAAATGATCAACTCCCCAGAAATAAAAGGGCTTTCACAATCGACTCTTACACCATCATTTAGTGTGATGTACTTTTTTAAAAATGGTTTATCTTCCGGCATCTCATTCTCAGGATTATCTGGAAATATGTTGCATGAGGTTATAAGTGGAAGGAATAATATTATCAGATACTTCATGTAATAATTGACTATTAAAAAAACAGCGGCAAGTTGATTTACACAACTCCTGATTTAATCAAATTCATACACCAATAAATGCTTACTGTCCGAGGTATATGCTAGGCCCGTTTCTGGATCTATTGCTAAAATTGATTCAAATCTGAGATTCTGGTTTTCACCAATTCGTTCATCGAATGGAGAGTCAATGTCGTATAATTTTTCCCCAGTATTCGCATCGAACCCAAAAAACTTACTATTTCCCCATGAAGTTTGAAAGACTTTTCCATTGTAAAATTGTAATTGACTGCAGCTTCCTCCACTTGCTACATTAAAATATTCATCTCCGGTGTGTATATCAACTGCCACGAAAAAATGGCTCTCATTATTTGCATAAAGTTTTCCATCGTGGGCTGCAATGAGACTTCTAATGGAAACAAAATTATTCCCATAATATCGCCACCATTCGAGACTTCCGTCCTCGATGTTGTACGAGTATAATGATTTGCTGCCCATTAGTAGATTGCCATCATGAAAAATTACATCGCCAGGGCTTCCGAGTCCATTTGTAGAATTTGTTGGAATAGCTTCAGAAGTCCAAACTAATTCATCATTAGAAATAGAATACAAATTTAACCAAGAGAAATTTATAAAAGGGTTTATATTTTGTTTTTGACTAACAAAAGCAAGATAATCTATACCTTCCCAATGAAATCCGGTTGGAGGATAAATGCGTACACCTAAACTATCCGTTTTGGTCACATTTATTAATTCTTTCCATTCTCCATCATAAATAGAAGCGATTCTTAAGGATGCATCTTCAGTGAATTCTTCCCATCTAACCTTATAAATTTGCTTTTCATATCCATCTATTGTATTGTATCCACCACCGGTTAAGTCCCTGTGATGCCATATTGTTTGTCCAGTTTCAATGTCAATACCATAAGATAAATTACTTTGAGAAGTGGATAATATCCCATCGTAGATGTGGGAGTCAAACCCAAAACCTTTAGCTCCATCCCCATAGGTATCGAAAGCTTCTCTCCAAGTCCATGAAATTTCTAAAGATTCTTTATCATATGCTGTAATCCATCCATTTCCGCTTTGATCATCCTGTATAAAATAAATAACTTTATCATGATAAATTATAGGATTCTGGCATCGAGCCCTATTCCCATCATTTAATTGAATATGTTTTTTTAGGAATGGCTTTTCTCCTTCATTTGGCTCTTCAGGAGTTTCCGGAAAAATAGAGCAAGCAGAAAACAATATAGTAAGATATAGAATAGTTTTTTTCATTTCTTAGAAAGTGCAATTTGGAAAAAAAAATACATCAAAACCTTGAATTGGAGCAGACATTAAATTTTTTATTTCTTCATGAACCTCCTCTGCATCGTGCTGATTCCAATGAGATAATTCATATAGATGACGATTAAAAATTTCCCCAGGCACATGTTGTGAAGATACTAAAACTACGCCATCATTGGGTAAAGGATCATTAGGTATGTATTCATAGTATGTATAAGTTGTAGGGACACCTCCAGTTTCATCGCATGGATGGACCCCATCTTTTATACAATAACCTTCAATGCAATCATAACCTGTAGGACAATCTTCTTTTTTTTCACAGGCCTGAGCATCTGCAAATCCTACTTGAATTGTATGTTCGATCTTGGTTACACCTTGACCTGCACCGATGACCGTCATCCATCCAGCTTCACTTACGTTTATCCATTGCCATGCGTCCTGAAATTCATCAGCGGCCTTGTTCAGTTTGGCTTTTTTCCCTTTCAGTTGAGGAGGTAATGCACCAGCTACTGCTCTTGTGATTGATTCAGCATTCTTAAATGTTATAGTAGCCTCTTCCATGAAACCAACAGTATTAGTTTTTGTCCCGTCGCCTACTAAGTTCCAATGTCTTGGACTTTCCTCTTGAGTTGTGATGCTGATAGTGGGGTGAAAGGGTGTCTGGAGACCACTGGATGTGCTATTTAGTTGAAGATCAATTAGAGTCAGTGATGAGTCTGCAGTAACACTACCTTTTGGTAGCAACTTATTTGCCGCAAGTACTGTTTCAAATAAGTTATCACATAGTACATAGGTTGTCAAGGATAACCCAAAGTTTATGTATTCTATTAAATTTAGGAAAGGAGCTACGTCGACCACAATGTTTAAGCCCAAAATGGGTCCGTGTACGGCTTCATTACAGCCATGTTCTAGGTAATTTTCCATGGTTCCATCCAGTGCACTATTGGCTAACTTTGTGCCCATGTGTTGAGAACCGATGGAAATAAATCCACCAAATAAAGTATTATTAGAACTGTCTAAGCTTCTTAATACCTGACCGCCAGAACTTGTTGCGATGGCAATATCATTTTCATCAGCACCAGCACTCAACAAAGTAGCCTCAACATCCAATGCTTGCGTTTCAAGTCCGTTATTGGACACATAATCACCTACCGTAGAAGAAAATTCTACACAGCTTGCATGACAGATTGAATCAAAAGGTAACCATCTCTCAGAATTGCCACCTAAACCGTGTACGAAATGCACTTATTTTTGAGCATTGGTTTGCCATGCAATTAAAACTAAAAATATATAAATTATGTGTTTCATTATCTTCTGATTTGATAGTGATTGAATTTTTGAATTTCTTTTTTAGTGTAGGCCTCTTTACAAAGTGGGCTTATTTCTTGCGAAATTGATATTATGGACGCTGGTATAATCTCTCCGTCCGCAGAACAGGTATAATTGAATATCTGAATATATTGTTCTCCGTTGGGAGAATTAGTTACCACCTGAAGCTCAAGAAAGGTATCCTTACTGTAAGTTGTAATTATTTCATTACCAAAACGATCTTGTTCTCTTATGGACACAGTTGTTTCGGTTTCAGAAACTATTTTTCCATAATCCACAGCATTTTGATAGAGTTCAAGGAATTCTTCAGAGTTCTCTTCCTCTGACTTATTATAGTATTGAATCATTTCACCCCAAAATTCAGAAGCCCCCTGCATGGTAGTTGTATAGCTCGTATCAATTCCAGAATAAGAGAGGACACCATTACATATATTCGTATTTGATTCAAAATCATAATTTACACCATTCGATTCTCGAGATCTACCACTACTTGAGTTTGCATTAGGGTCGTTGGATGAGGTATATCTATCTATGTCAAGGCATGGATTTATTGAATCAATTTCAGCATGAACGATCCATAATTGGGATACATTTGTGAGAATGTACATATCATCATCACATAAATCTTCGTTTCCTTCAGAATTAAGTTCTATGGTATTGTAGAGCTGCAATTCATAATCGATTTCCATAATATTACTTCTACTTTTAACAATAGAATTCTTATCATCTTCTATTGGAAGATTTTTTTGACAACTAAATAAAAAAATGATAAGAACAAATAAGCTATATACTGTTACTTTCATAGATAATTAGATTAAAATAAAAAAAAATTAAATCGGTTGTTTACCTCGTTGTAAATATGGACATAAATAGAGATGCAAATCGTGACACAATTAATCAAAGTATAAGGCCAGATGAAACAATGATCAGACGATGCATTAAAAAGTCTCGGTTTGTTACACAGTGCGTTAATTAATTGTAATTTAATGAGACAAATGAATAATAAAGAAACAACTAACATAGAGCGCATACAACCTAAATTGATGTCCTACCTAAGTGAGAAGTATGGGCAATTATACAGCGTGCCAAAACTTTTGATGGAAACGCTATCGATCAGCAAGAGTAGTGCTTATAAAAAAATGAATGGTGAGGTTGTTCTTAGCATAGAGGAATTGGAACTGCTTCACGATAAATTTAAAATCCCGATTTCATCTTTTCTTAGCAATCAAAGCGAGTTTTCCTTTCAATTAGATTCCTTTGACAAGAAGCCAGAGCACCCGATGGAATACCTCGAGAATATGGCTAAGCATTTGAAGGAGTACAGTGCTTTCGCAAATGTAGAATTCACCTATATAGCCAACGAAGTTCCCATCTTTCATTTATTCAATTTCCCAGATTTATTGAAAATCAAATTGTACATCTGGGATTACACCAATTGGAATACCCCTTATCTATCGGATAATTTTCATCTGGGACTTTATGAAGATGAAAAATTCAAATTTGATACTTTGAGGAAATCGGTGATTGAAAGTTATTTAAGCATGCAAGGATTAGAATTGTGGAATCATCGATTTGTTGATTCACTGATAGAACAGATAAAATATTTGATTGAAAGTTACATTCTTACTTCGCCGGATGATATAAAAAAGCTTAGTGAAAGTTTGCAAGGATTATATGATCACTTATTACTTACGGCCAAAGAAGGAGTAAAAACAAGCAATGAGTCATCCCTTTCCGACGGAAGTTATATTACCATATATAATAACCAGCTGATTATGACCCCGCTCATCATCTGGGGACGATCTCCTGAATTCAATGCCATGTTTACGATGCTAGACATCCCGAATTATGTTTTCTGCAATGAACCCAAAGTAAATAAGATGGTCGGTGATTGGATTGAAAAACTTTTATCTCATTCCAAGTTAATTTCTAAACAAGGTTCCAAGGATAGAAAACAGTTCTTTAAAATACTAGAACAAAAAATCAGGAACGGCATTGAAGAAATTGAAACCACAGCCAAATTATTTGTTACTAAATAAAAGAATATTTTCTGACTGAAATCTTTCTCTAGATATAAAAATACATTTGCGCAAAGCTGATCTAAAAATCCTTACGACTTTACATTCAATGCGCTGAGTAATTTATTTTTATATTTTTTCCCATAGTCTATTTAAATTCTGCTCTCCCACCTCCTCAACTTAACAAGCGATTAACAATCAATTATTGCTACTTAACAAAGCCCACTTTTCTTGCTCTTATGTTTGCAATGAGTTTTGGCCAGCTCATTTTTTTTAATCACTAACATAATTTTAAAATGAAATTAATAGCATTTTTATTTACGAGCGTATTATTCATCATGGGCGATACTATTGATACCGTTTCTTGGAATTCAACTGAATATAACTTTGGTGAAATTCAGCAGAACATTCCTGCAACAGCGACTTACGAATTAACCAATAATAGTAAAGAGTCGTTGGTCATTGAGAACGTAAAGGTTGGTTGTGGATGCACGAGCACTGGATATACAAAGGAGCCAATAGCCCCAGGAGAATCTACCATTATTGAAGCCACTTTCAATGCAAAGAAAATTGGAAAATTCACGAAGACTGCAAAGGTTACAACAAACCTGAATGAAGAGCCTACCGTCTTGAGATTCAACGGCGAAGTAGTTCGTTCTTAAGTTACCGCGTTTTTTATTGAGCCTTCTAATTTCTTAGGAGGCTCAAAATTCGCTTCAGACAATTTTCTATTTAGGAAATTCAGTTAAGGAAAGTAAGTTTCCATCAGGGTCTTTAAACCAGGCAACTTTCGCCTGACTAGGTGCCGTCCAAATACCATGCTCATCTTGATCAAAATGACCATACCTTTCAAAAAGAATCCCTTTATCAGTTAAAGCTTTTACCTGATGAATAATTTCCTCAATCTTAAAACCAAAGACCGTAAAAGGCTGTGGTGTGAATTCTTGAACCACCGTAATCCTCAAGAGTGTATTATCCTGTTCAAAGACTTGGGAGTAGTTATCTTCGGAAATCAAATTTAGTCCAAGTACCTCTGTGTAAAATCTTTTGGAAGCCTCAGGATTTATGGTTGGAAGGAAGGCAGTAAATTTAGGTGAGGTGAGCATAAGTTTTGAATTTTAATTCAATCACATTTATAAAAAAAGGCCCTAGCAACACTAGAGCCTTTCTGTTTGGTTTTGTTCGTTTATTAAATCTTTACGACTCTCAACATTTTCTTCAGGCCAGTCCCCTCTTCTATCACTTCGAGTAAATACAAACCTGGCGCAAAAGCATTCATACTCACCGCAAGCTCATTTCTTCCAACATAAGATAATTCACCCGTAGAGGAATATATTCTTAAAGAGAAGTTTATGGGTTGAGAGAATTCTAACTGAAAATTATTCCGTACTGGGTTAGGAAATAAGCGGATGCTCACTTGCTCTAACTCATTTATGGAAGTCGATAGATCATTCCCATCACAATCTTCATCGATTCCATTGTCTGCAATCTCCTCTGCACCAGGATAAATGGTAGGATCAAAATCATCACAATCTTCATCAGAATTAAATCCGTCCATGTCTTCATCAATCACTTCAGAAATCCCATCACAGTTTTCATCAATATCATTGTTTGGAATTTCTTCTGCCTCGGGATTTATATCTGGATTCTCATCATCACAATCGCCAGCAGCTTCAACATATCCATTCGGGACATCACAGGCAGTTAGGGTATTGTTTTCATCGCCGTAAGAATCTCCATCACCGTCAAAGTAATACTCAAGCACATCTAAGCCTTCATCAATTTCACCATCACAGTCATTATCTAAGTTATCACAAACCTCTACTGCACCCGGATTTATTGTTGGATTTGAATCGTCACAATCTACATCATTGGTGAAGCCATCCATGTCTGCGTCTATTGGATCAAAGTCTAGGCCATCGCAATCTTCATCGATAAAATTCCCTGGTATCTCTGTAGCGCCAGGATTTATGCTTGGATTAGAATCATCACAATCTACGTCATTCGTAAAACCATCTTGATCATTGTCAGCAATTATGAAGTCAAAACCATCGCAGTTTTCATCTACTCCATTGTCTGGTATTTCCGTTGCTCCTGGATTTATATTTGCGTCAGCGTCATCACAATCTTCATCAGAAGTAAAACCATCCATATCAGCATCTACGACCAATGAGTCAAAGCCATCACAATTCTCATCTATGCCATTATCTGGAATCTCTGTGGCTCCTGGGTTTATATTTGCGTCAGCGTCATTACAATCTTCATCGGAATTGAAACCATCCATATCCACATCAATGACTAAGACTTCTCCGTTGCAATCTTCATCTATTGCATTGTTGGGAATTTCAATGGCTACTGGATTTACATTTGCATCAGCGTCATTACAATCTTCATCGGAATTAAAACCATCCATGTCAGAGTCAATGACCAAGGCAAGACCATCACAATTTTCGTCAACATCATTGTTGGGAATTTCCATGGCAGCAGGATTTATATTTGCATCAGCGTCATTACAATCAACATCGTTTGTAAAACCGTCCATGTCATTATCTACCAATATGAAATCAAAGCCGTCGCAATTTTCATCAACGCCATTGCCTTCGATTTCAGCAACACCAGGATTAATAGAGGCGTCTTGATCGTTGCAGTCATTAAAAGTAGAATAACCATCCGCATCTTTATCTTCGTAAATACAGATCTGATTATTAATGTCAATAGGAACGAAGGTAAAGCAGTCCATTCCAGTATTAATGGTAAGATAAGTTTCCGTGCGGACGAATTCATCGGTAACAATCAAACTTTCGCATGCGGCATCTGCAGTTATCACTTCGAATCGCAATAGTAGATACGAGTCCCCATCCTGTAGTTCAACCCCAACCCCAGTAGTAGAAGTAGTAATAAAACCAATAATTCCAGTAGATGCTTCTTGAACATTAAATGAAGTTTCAAGTGGGCTACCAGAAAAAGCATCTATTTCCAAAAATCTTAATTTCGTTTCATCAAAAGTTAAGGTCCCTTGAAGAGATACAACGGAATTAAAATTATTCACTTTTACGATGGCATCAATCACATCATTCTGAACTATGTCTACCACAGGATTCCCTAAATTATCTTCCGTCTCTAAATAAAATTCAAGTTCATCAAAGGCGGCTTGACAATCCACACCTACTCCAAGTACCCCATCGCAATCTTCATCCAAAGCATTGTCATCAATCTCGGTTGCACCAGGATACACATTCGGATTATTATCATTGCAATCTACACTTATATCAAATCCATCACCATCGCCATCAAATCCATTTGGGATACACAATAGAATAGAACTCGTTAGAATAGGAGGTTCAGACGATGTGCAAATTTCAGTAAGACTCAAAGCTGCATTCACCTCAATGGCTGTTGTTTCATCATTGAATTCTAAATCAGCACACAATCCTTGCTCATTGATTACTTCAAACTCAAATACGTAAACTTGGCTGCTATCCATGAGCGTCTGACCAAGTGCCGAAGGATCAGACCATACCGCAGAAATTAATCCGTCTGCAGCATCTTCTGTATTAAAAAATATGGTTCCTAAGTCACCATCAGAATCTACGGATATAAAACTTAGCAACTCTGGATTGAATTGAAAAGTATGCTGAAAGGATAAAATGGAATTAAAGTTTAAAACCTGAGCATTTAATCGAACAACCCCATCCGGAGGAAACACGTCCAATGACTCATTCAAATCATCAACGGCTACAAAATGAAAACCAAAGCCATCAAGCAGCGCATCACAATCCTGTGCTTGAGTAGTCGAGACAATCATCATCGAAAAAATAAAAAGTAAAAGTTGGTTTCTCATCTTGCAATTTTTGCGCAAGTTATATATGATTTATTAATATATGAGTATTCCAACCTAAGAATAATCATATTTAACGCCACAGACCACAGATGATATAATTCTAACCCGTACAGAACTCTTTTAGAGGCTTACATGGAAGTATCCTCAACGACTTGAACATAATTTCAAAAATTAGTAAGAGCTTCACGTCTCTATTGATTTGTAGAACTTTTTGAGCATTATTCCGTTTTTTCAACATAAATTACCATCTATGAAAAGGAGAGAATTTATCAAGGGATCTGCCATTGTAGGTCTTACACCTACCCTAACCAACGATAAGGTTAAGAATTCGGGCATGACTAATGCTGATAGTCAGCGAAAAATCTATCGCATCCTTACAGCCAATGGAGTAAACGTAGGTACACTTCCAGTCCTTCGTGCTTTTGCTGGCAATCACTTGGACCATGTATCTCCCTACGTTTTATTCGATGAATTTGGACCAGTGGCTGTGGATCGTGGAGCAGACCCATTGCGAGTAGATGCACACCCACATGCAGGGGTGACACCCACCACTTATTTTCTTGAAGGTACGGGACATCACAAAGACAGCCTGAACTATGACTTTCAGATTGGCAAAGGTGATTTTATGATTTTCAACTCTGGAAAAGGAGCCATCCACATGGAAGAATCCGGAAGCAAATTAGTTGAAGAAGGAGGCTTGTATCATGGCTTTCAAATCTGGCTAAATACTCCATCAGCATATAAATTCGATGACCCAACGACCTTTGTTCATCGCATCGCGGAGATGGGAGAAATTGAAACAGAAAAATATTGGATTAGAGTTGTTCTCGGTGAATTGTTTGATGCAAAATCAACCGTTCAGACCTTCTCCCCTGCTTTCTATTACCATGTAAAAATGAAAGAAGATTCTCGACTCGATATTCCTACCAACCCAGAACATAATGCTTTTATCTATCTAGTGAATGGTGAGCTTGAAATGCAAGAAGGAAGATCGCTCAAGGCAAATCAGATTGTTCTTTTCCAAAGGGGTGATTCCAACATAAAATTATATTCAGAATGTGAATCTGAATTCCTCGTTCTTGGCGGACAACCGCTTGAAGAAGAGGTATTTTCTTATGGCCCATTTGTGATGAACAATCAGGAACAGATCAATGAATGCATCAGAAATTATAGAGCTGGAAAGATGGGGAATCCCGACTTGGTAAATATGTAACATTAATACCAAAATCCAACAATCTTAGTTTTAACTTTTGCTGTTCTAGTCTTTGTATTTATATTCAAGGGCTAACAGACACCGATGAATAGATTTCATAGATTTATCAGAAGACAAAAAGAAAATAGGTATCACCTTGCCTTTTACTTCGATTTTGAAATTGAAAATCCTAGCCCATCTTACAAGGAAAAACTAACCACAGAATTCCAAAAATTAATAAAAGGTACTTTTCCTACAGCTAATCCTAAATTCTACATAAGCGGCCCCGGCTATGGCTTCAGTAAGGGCAGTCCAGATATTGGAGAAAAAGCATTAAAAAATAGGTTCCAAAAAAAAGGGTTTGGGAACTGCCTAGGGCTTTATATCAATGATGAGAAAATATTCCTAAGTTCAGGAATTACCACCCAAAGACCAAACGAGCCAGGACAATTTGCCTACATCGGATTTCAAAAAACGGATGTAGATTTAAACAAGTTCCTTCCCGCTATTGTGAATAAACTTATGGCTTTTGTGAATCTTCAATATGGATATGGATTTAGTTGTTATCCGGATTTTAGTCACATGAGTGAAATGTACCCGAAAAGAACTCTTTTCAGCTCGTATTTCCCCATTAATAAAGAAGGTTATAAATGGAGATCAAAATTACATTTAATAGAAGAAGGAAAAATTAAAAAGTTGCACCCATTCAACATCTTAAATCCTAAGCAATTAAAAGAATTAGAAGAAATTGAATTTGATGAAATGATTGAATTAAAAGGAGATTTAAAGATTGGGATTATTAAGAGGGAGAATTTAGAAAACAATGTAAAGAAGATTCAAAATAACATCCTTTAAAGCATTGTAAATTTTCCTTTAATATAAAACTTATTACCCCACGAGCCCTGGCACATCAACCTTACCGGAAAGGATCTGTTCGGCAAAATGTAAGTTCAATTTAAACAACTCTTTCAATTCAATATTGAAAAGTGTATTATCTCCTGCAGAACTAATGATCTTGATATAACCTAGAGAAACGGTCCATGCGTGAAGTGTGTAAAGCATGGGATCAATCTTTGAAGCTATGCTACCATCTGTCTGCCCTCGTTTTACTTCTTGAGCCAAAAGCTTATAAGGAACATTCTGGATTTCTTGCGTCTTTTGATAGAAATGACTTTCGAGAACAGCATCTGTAAGCTTGGCTTTATCTTCCCCGGCAGCACTTGATCGATTCATCTCAAAATAATCAAGAAGGGCTTCCGTGTATAGAAAATTGGTTGAAGAGAAATCCATGAAGTATTCGTGCATTTCAAGCACGGCAGACATCCCTGTATTGGATGATTGCTGTTTTATAATCTCATTAAAACCTTCATTCAAACGGATCAATGCACGATAAGTTATCGCCAAATAAAGGTTCTCCTTGCTCTGAAAATAGGAGTAGAGTGTCACCTTGGTAATATCTGCAGCTGCTGCAATATCCTCCATTTTGGCATTTTTAAACCCTACTGTTTCGAAAATCTTCTCCGCTGCATCTATTATGCTCGCCTCCTTTTCTAACCGCTTTTCCAATCTCATGGCACAAACTTACAATTTATTCGGCTTTGAAAATGTAAATTAGACCTATGAAAAAAGCCTTATTATTGGCAGCTATCCTAGAAATTGTTGCTGGAATCGTCCTATTTCTTTACCCTTCCACCTTTTATTATGGTGGTCCTGAGAATGTTAAAGCAATTCCCATCCTTAAGCTTTACGGAATCTTGGCTTCCTGCTTTGGACTGCTACTTATGCTGGTTTCAAAGGAGGCAGAAAAATCAAGTAATTTATTCATCAAGAGCTATTTAATAGCGATGGGATTGAATATGGCACTGGGATTTTATACTTATGGGATGTATCAAGCTGGACAAATTCCATTCATCGGAGCAACAATTACGCACCTTAGTCTGTTCTTAATTTTGATAATCGCTTATTTTCTTTTTAGATTTGAAAAGCAAGAAATCTATGACTAAATATCTATTAATACTCGCCAGCACACTTCTTATAATCACCTTTGGTTGCAACCCCGATGAATTAAAAGGACCGATCGATGAGGATCTTCTTCCTTTTGTTGAAGCCTTCATCTTTGAAGCGAATGAGAGAGGCATAGATTTACACATAGATTCCCTTGATATAGAAGTAAATTTTCAGAACATCGGAGACCCCAATGTACTTGGTAGATGCAATAGAGATCAGTCAGGAAATGGTTTAGCCATAAATATTGATCCCGTATACTGGAAACTGGCCTCAGAATTACGCAAAGAGTATGTCATGTTTCATGAATTGGGACATTGCGTCCTTGATCGAGATCATACTAGTGCCTCAACTCCTTCCGGGGCCTGCCTAAGCATTATGGAACCAGGAACTGGTGTGGAGTGTATGAGTAATTATTCTGAATTTACTAGGAAGGAATTACTCGATGAGTTATTTCAATAATTAGCTCTCCCGGTTCAACAAGTTTTCAGCAAAATTCAACAAGATTTCTTTATGCTCTTCTGGCCTTGCAATCATTTGCAAATGTGAAAGCCCTAATTGCTGATAACTTTCTTTCAATTCTTGAGCATAAACCTTCACATGACAATCTTTGAAGAGCGCTAAAGTTTCATCAATTAACGATTGACCCTCCACCTCTTTCTGATCAGAAAATAAGTATCGCAATCTTTCACTCTGTGATTCAGATAAAATCTCTAAAGATTTTAAATACAAATAGGTTTTCTTCTTTTGTAGAATATCACCTGCCTTCTTTTTTCCAGAAGCCTGCGACTCTGCAAAGACATCTAAAATATCATCTTGAACCTGAAAAGCTATGCCTATGTTCTTACCAAAATTATACAAATGCTCCTGGTCTTTCTTGCTCGCCCCAGAAACGATTCCTCCAAATTGTAACGAGGCACCCAACAGCACTGCAGTTTTGTAAGTGATCATTTTTAAGTAGTCATCAATGGCCACCTCTTCCCTTGTCTCAAAATCAACATCTAGTTGTTGGCCTTCGCAGATTTGAACAGAAGTTTTATTAAAAAGAGTAAACAATTGAGACAAGACCTCAGGTTCATATTGCTCAATAAATTGGTAGGCATAAATTAACATGACATCCCCGGAAAGAATCGCTGTATTAACATCATACTTTGTATGAACCGTCTGAGAACCTCTACGCAGATCAGCATCATCCATAATGTCATCGTGCATCAAAGAAAAATTATGGAAGAATTCTACCGCATGAGACATATTCATCGCTCGATCCAAATCGCCATCAAACATATCAGCACCTGCCAGTACAAGGACTGGTCTGATCCGCTTACCACCCAGCTCCAAGAGGTACTTTACTGGCTCATAAAGATTATTCGGCTGCTCTGGGTAGTTTAGTTGGCCCAGTGCATCCAGATATTTTTTCTGTAGTTCTAAAATGCTTTTTGGCATAAGGTTGGTTATCTTGCCTCAAAGATATTTTTATCAATGAAATTTAATGAATACAGTTGGAAATTGATTTTGATTTATTTCCTATTTATCGGTTGCTCTGGCTCAGATAACTCTTTAGACCTGCTCATCACCAATGCTGACATCTATCCAGTCAGTTCCACGAAGGTGGAATATGATGCCATTGGCGTTAAAGATGGAAAGATTGTGGTTCTAGGTAAAGCGGAAGATTTGAAGATCGCTTACGCAAATGTCGCATCAGAATTAGACGCAAAGGGTCAATTTTTAATGCCAGGTTTTATCGAAGGTCACGGCCATTATTCTGGCCTTGGTAAAAGTATCCAAAATTTAAACTTCTTAAAAGACACCTCTTGGCAACAAATCACAGCCAAGGTTGAATCCAAAGTTAAAGACCTTGAGCCAGGTGCTTGGATCTATGGGAGAGGTTGGCATCAAGAAAAATTCACCGTGGCTCCAGAACAAAGTGAACAAAAATATCCAACACACCACAGCATAAGCGAAATCGCTCCTGACCATCCAGTGATATTGGTACACGCTAGTGGACACTCCCTTTTTGCCAACGAAAAGGCGATGGAACTTGCTGGTGTAAACTTAGAAACTCCAGATCCCGATGGTGGAAAAATAATTAGAGACCGAGACAAAAATGCCATCGGAGTTTTTGAAGAAAGAGCCATGACTGCTATAAGACGTACCTATGAAGATTACCTTGCAGAGATGCCTGAGGCGGAAAGAAAAGTAATCTGGAAGGAAGCTATAAAATTGGCAGAAAGTGAAGCGCTCGGAAAAGGCATTACCTCTTTTCAAGACGCTGGCTCAAAATTTTACGAACTAGAATGGTATGAAGAGATGGCTAGAAATGGAGAGCTGGATATTAGACTCTGGGTGATGGCAAGACATAGCGCAGAAGAATTGAACGGAAAGATCAGCGATTATAGAATGTTGGGTGTTGGTGATGGTTTTTACAGTTGCCGAGCATTGAAGTCAGAACTTGATGGAGCATTGGGAGCGCACGGTGCATGGATGTTGGAAGAATATGCAGATAAAGAAGGATTTTACGGACAGAATACCACCGAAGTTTCGGAGGTAGAAAAGATTGCAAAAATCGCTTATGATAACAACATGCAGCTGTGTGTACACGCCATTGGTGACAAGGCCAATCGGTTGACCCTTGATATTTTTGAAGCTTACAAAAATCGAGACACCGTTCAAGACCTCAGATGGAGAGTTGAGCATGCTCAGCACTTACACCCGGATGACATTCCAAGGTTTAAAACGATTGGAGCCATTGCTTCCATGCAAGGAGTTCATTGTACATCTGATGCGCCATTTGTGGAAACGCGACTCGGCCACGAACGATCAGAAGAAGGAGCTTATGCTTGGCGATCATTACTAGATGCCGGCGCTGTAGTGGTCAATGGAACAGACGCTCCAGTAGAAGATGTAGATCCCATGGCTAGCATTTATGCCAGTGTCACGAGAAAGCGAACAAATCCTGATATGGAATTCATTCCACAACAACGAATGACTAGAGAAGAAGCACTTTATTCCTACACCATGGCTCCAGCCTATGCCGGCTTCGAAGAGAATGAAAAAGGATCCATTGATGTAGGCAAGTATGCGGATTTTGTTATTCTCGATAAAAATCTTTTAACCTGTAGTGACGAAGAATTACTCTCCGCAAATATTTTATATACCATAGTGGGTGGTAAAATTAAATACCAATTATAAGATGTTGGATTATTACTCTTTATTAGGGGTCAAGTCAAAGGCCACCAAATCGGAGATTAAAAAAAACTACTACATTCTTGCAAATAAATATCATCCAGATAAAAATCAAGAACCTGAATCAGCAAAAAAATTCATTGCGATTACAGAAGCCTATGAGGTCCTTAGCAACAATAAAACAAGAACGATTTATGATTTAAAAAGGTGGCAGCTAATGAAAAAAGCTGAGGAATCAGAGTATTCCATAAATGTTGTCACCGAGCCTGAAGAAAGTATCCGAACGAGGAGAAATAGAAGTCAACAAAAACGAAGCGTAGAATATCATGGTGTCACCCAAAAACACCAAAAGACCAAATTACTCTTCCTAGAGTCGATGCACATTTCATCTAGATACATCCTCCATATTATCGGCATTCACTTGATGAGCTTTCTCATATTTATTACTGCTAAAGAATTGCTACCAATAGATATGAATAAAGGAATTTTAATCATTTTGGGACTGTCAGGATTTGTTTCTTTACTAGCCTACGGGATTTTCAAAACTCTAGAAAATATTTTCGTAGAGATCAGAAAAGATATTCAAAGATTTTCCATCTACTATAAAATTTCACATCAAAGATCAAGTAGACTTACAATCACGGTATTCATTTGTTCGATTGCCCTTCTCTCCTTTCTATTAATGGCACGTCAATTATTTTAAGCCATTGGAGCGTCGCAATCAACAAAGTGGAAGTTTGCTCATGAATGGAGGAGCTTAATTTACTCTCATTATAATTTCAAATACTAGTCTATTTGTCTTTTTGGAACACAACAGGGACTTCTATTATAGAATTTACTTGAATCCTACTACCAACTAAACTAAGTTTGCCGCTATTACTCAAATAAAACAATAAGATGCTAAGGATTTTGACGCTGATGTTCATTCCGTTTTTAATAATAAGTTGTAGCGATAATAATGGAGAAGAGGATCATAACACTGAAGAAGAAACAACCTACTCGATTACGATAATGTCTCCGACCAGTGATGACCAAATCGCAGGTGAATCCATTGAATTACACATAAATTTCGATGAAGAAAATAATGGAACCATTCACCACATCAATGTCCAAATCACGAATGAAACAACCGGAGAAGTAATTTATAACGAGCCCGAAATACCACATGTACATGTACCAACAGGCCACCATGAATGGCATGATGACTTTACATTAGATGTAGAGGAAGGCACCAACTTAGTCCTTACGGCGAAAGTTTGGGGCCATGAAGAAGGAGTAGCTGAAACCAACGAAAACATTTCATTCAAGGTGAAATAAGAAAATAACGTTTAGAGGTTATGAATTGAAGCTTATTATATATAGATTTATTCTATATATGATGAGCTTCAATAATTTATGGCCACTTCTTATTGCCTTAGTCTTGGCTAGTAGCTGCAATTTCGAATCATCTACCCAATCCTACTCCAAAGACCCCATAACCTCAAAGGTGACCACCCACGAAAATGGGAACAGAGCTTCTTTGACACATTTTCGATCTGGACAGAAAGATAGCATTCACCAAGAATGGTTTCCAAATGGAAATCTGCAAGTAGAAAGAATGTACAAAATGGGAAATGTCGTTCATGAAAAACTTTTTTCCATTGATGGAAAAGTACTTCAAAACATTACCATAAAAGACGGCCGAAAGTATGGTTTATTATTTTCATCCTTTTGCATGAATGGAGTTGTAAAAAATCCTGAATTAGACACGATAATTTTTGAGCCAAAAAACTAAAATGAAAAAATTATCAAGCTACCTCATCATTCTCTTTTTTTTATCCTGCACTGAAACCAAGGTTTCCACCCTTCCCTTTTACAATTCAACTGACTACAGGCCTGAGTGGATTCCCATTAACTCAGCAGATTATTCTAAGATACACACAATAGACCCCTTCAATTTTACAGATCACAAAGGTAAAAAACTGGATCAGGCAAAAATGGACGGCAAGGTCTATGTTGCCAACTTTTTCTTCACCAGCTGCCCGAGCATCTGCCCTAAACTGACCCGTGCCATGGAAGGCCTTCAAAACAAATTCATAACCCAACCAGACTTTCAGCTACTTTCACATACGGTCATGCCGTGGAAAGACTCTGTTGATGTCCTTAATCTCTACGCCGAAAATATGAATGTAGATTATAAGCGATGGAAATTGGTTACAGGGCCTGAGGAAGAAATTTATAAGCTTGCCCGTGAATCCTACTTTGCAGAGGAACAGTTTGGCTTCACACAAGATGAGGATGAATTCCTACACACAGATAAATTTATCTTAGTAGATAGACATCGAAGAATTCGAGGCATTTATACGGGCTTGATTAAAGAAGATCTAAATCGTTTAGCTGAAGATGTTGAGATACTTCTTGCAAGTAAAGAATAAAAAGGGCATGACTTTTAAAAAGATTCATGCCCATAAGTTGGTGGATAATACTTTGACTAAATTATTATTCAATCTTCACTGGCTCAATGTCTTTAAATAAATTAAACTCCAGAGCCTCATACATCTTCCTAAATTGGACCCAATCTTTTTCGAAAAATTCATTTCCTCCTTGAATGACCTGTTTCGCCAACTCTGTTACCTGATCAATCTTAATCTGACCATTTGGAGAAGGTGGACCATCCGTCGCTCTTAAATAAGATCGCGTACGCCAAAGATTAGAATTGATGGTTTTAGGATTACGTTGTATGCCTTTCAATCCTGGAGGATCCATGTATAAATTCATCAATGAATCTATCGTAGTCTTCATGCTCTTAATCGTATCCTGCAAATCTACGACCGTTGAATCTTCTTGAGTAGCAATTATTTTCTCAACCAATCCTATGGTCTTTTTTGCATCCTTTAATTGGTCATAAGCTTCTGCACTTTTACCAATGATTTCATTAAACTCTTGAGTAGCAGCAATACCCGCTTGCACCTCTCTTTCAGACATTGGTACTCTCGGATCCCTTAATAATTCCACCATACAAGAGTCTTTTATATTTCCATCTTCAACAAATACCGTATACATTCCAGGAGGGGCAGGAACACCACCAGGTGAATCATCTTCCTTTCGTTCTCCTCTACTGGGAGTCCTCACTCCATTCTGATCCAATCCCCAAACTACCGTATTAAGACCACCCTTTAGCTTAGTATTGAATTGTCTAATGGTATCACCGGTGGCGTTAATAACAATAACCTGAGACTTCGATTTTTTCTTATCCTTTTTCCCCTTGCCTTTCATTTCATCTTTACCTGCATCTTTAACCATCTCCTCAGGCTTTTCTTTCTTTTTGGTCTTAGATTTTTTAGCTTTTTTACCTGACTCTTTACTTATCTCATCACCAGGTTTTGATTCATCTTTTTTATCCTTTGGTTTCTTCCAATATCTCATTCGTGCACCCATTCTTTTATCCTCTCCTTGGAATGTTGCTTGTGCATAGAATCGCACACCTTTATATGATTTACGATATGCTCGATAGGCTTTAGATGGTGCCCATAATTTAAAATCAGTCTTCCCTAAATCCATTTGGGCCATTTCTCTCAATGGGCTAATATCATCCAATACCCAAAAGGCACGTCCGAAAGTTCCCAACACCAAATCATCAAAATGATTTTGGATTTTCATATCTCGGATCTGTACATTAGGAAGATCATCACCCCATTTGTTCCACTTAGAACCTTTATCAAAACTCACATATAATCCCCCATCAGTTCCTAAGAAAAGTAGATTCTCCTCAACTGGATCTTGCACAACAGAACAAACAAAATCTTTGACCTGATCATCATTCACAATTCTTTTAAAAGTCGCTCCATAATCTTGGGTATGATATAAGTAAGCACCCCAATCATTCTGGCGATAATTATTAACAACAATGAATGCCTCTCCCTTATTAATTTTTGATAATTCAATTTGAGGGATCCAAGCATTTTTAGGAACATCTGGTAACCGACTTCCAATTTCTGTCCAGTCATCCCCTCCATTTTTTGTAATGTGTAACTTCCCATCATCTGTTCCTACCCAGATTACCTCTTTCTCATGCGGAGATGGAGCTACAGCTAAAATTGTACAATGGTTTTCCGCATTGGTTGCATCAATGGTCAGACCACCCGAAACATCCTGATGCAATTTATCTGGATTGTTGGTCGTCAAATCTCCTGAGATGGTTGTCCATGAACGTCCTTGATCAGGGCTGTAATGAACATACTGACTACAATAGTAAAGACCATCTGCACTAAATGGATCAAGCGCCAATGCGGCATTCCAATTGAATCGTTGGTTTAAACTATCAGCAACATTAGGTTTGATAAATTCAGCATGACCTGTTAATCGATCATACTTGCCTAAGTTACCTCCCTGCGACATAGCATACCCAAATCGACTATTCCCAGGTAAAGGTGCCACATCAAAGCCATCACCAAAATACAACTCTTGCCAATCCGCTTCAGCCACTCCTCCACTTTTCAGCGCAAAGCCTGGACCGATCCAACTCCCATTATCTTGCATTCCTCCATAGACATTATAAGGAAAGTCATCATCTACATCCACATGATAAAACTGTCCTACAGGCAGATTATGTACAAACCGCCAATTCTTTCCACCATCTCGAGAAATATTTAATCCTCCATCATTACCATCAATCATGAACTTAGGATCATTTGGATCTATCCAGAAAGCATGATGATCTGGATGAACACTATTTCCATAATCCATGATCGTTTTAAAAGTCTTACCTCCATCTTCACTTTTAGAAACATAAGACCATAAATTGAATATTCTATTTTCGTTGGATGGATCTACATAAATTTCTGCATAATAAAATGGCCTATTACCAATATTCTCAGTAGACACCAAACTCCAATTATCTCCTCCATCTGTGGATTTATACAAACCATTCTCTTTGGCCTCAATTAAGGCATAGATAAGATCAGGATTACTCGGTGCAATTGCTAAGCCTATTCTTCCAAGAATACCTTTGGGCATACCCTCCTCCGTTGTCATCCTCTTCCAATTTTCACCTCCATCATAGGTAGTATAAAGACCACTACCTTCTCCACCAGAATTAAAATCCCAAGGCGTTCGACCAAACTCCCACATGGCTGCAATGATCTTGTTTGGATTGGTGGGATCCTGAACCATGTCAGCCACACCCGTTTGATCATTTACATATAGAATCTTTTTCCAACTCTTTCCGCCATCCGTAGTTTTAAAAACACCACGGTCCGGGGATGTACCCCAAGCAGAACCCATAGCTCCTACGATTACTTCATCAGGATTGTTTTCATTAATTATAATACGATGAATCAATTTTGTCTTTTCAAGACCTAAATGCATCCAAGTCTTACCCCCATCAATAGACTTAAAAATTCCTTTCCCACTATTATGTGAATTCCGCGGGTTTCCTTCCCCAGTTCCAACCCATATTTCTGCAGGATTATTTTGATTTATTTTCAGAGCGCCTATGGACAATGAGGCCTGATCATCAAAAATAGGATCCCACGTGGTTCCTCCGTTGACAGATTTCCATACTCCTCCAGAAGCAGAACCAACATAAATAATATTGGAGTTACTTTCTACCGCATCAATAGCTGTTATTCTACCGCTCATTCCTGCTGGGCCAATACATCTAAATTCTAGCGCATTTAATTGATCCATGTCGACTTGTGCAGTTACAGTCAGCGCATAGAAAATCAAACCGAGGAACAAAATTTTACTTATAAGGTGATTCATCTTTTCAGGTGTTTTTCTCTTCTCTCAAGATAAACATTTCTTAAGTTTAACTACCAGATAAGCTCTTAGACTCAGAATTTTGAGGCTATAAAAAATGACAAACTCACCTTTTTGGATTTTAAGGCCCCTTTTCTGGAATCTTTCAAACATTTTAGGAGAAAGAACCACAATATTATTAGACATTTCGTAACTTTCCATCACTTACTTGCACATGAAAACACCTAATTACCTAATCTTATTTGGATTATTTATTATCCAACCATTTTTGAGTTTTTCTCAATGTGATGTTGAAGTGAGTGTTCCTGCCAACTTTGTCATATGTGAACCTGGGAATGTAGATCTTGAGGGCATCATCAATGGTTCAGAATCATGTCTTTTATGGACCTCTGACCAAGGCTTTTTCGAAGATCAAGATGCCGATATATCTGTATTCGTTGATGTCGAAACCAATTTTATCTTTACTGCCTTCGGATCAACACCTGGTCCCAACTTAATTGTAAATGGTGATTTTGAAAGTGGAGATAGTGGCTTTACAACAGATTATTTTCCAGGACCATCTGGATGCCCAAATGGTGGTTTAGGATTCCTTACATGTGAAGGAGCCTATGAAGTGATGGCTAACCCTCAAGATGGTCACTCTAACTTTGATCCTTGTCCACCATGTGAAGGCGGACTGCAAATGGTCGTTAATGGCGCAGCTAGCTTTCAGCAAATCTGGTGTCAAGACGTAGATGTTGAAATAAATACCAAATACCTTTTCTCTGCGCAAGCTCAATCAGTAAACCCAGGGTCACCAGCTCAATTACAATTTTCAATTGATGGATCAGATATTGGGAACATACTAGGACTTAGTAGCTCAACGTGCAGTTGTGAATCCATAGAAGAATATTGGGTGGCCGATCAAACAGGCTCTGTTGAGATCTGTGTATTAAATCAAAATACAGCAGCTGGAGGAAATGATTTTGCCATAGATGATATTAGATTTCATCCCATCTGTAGTGACACTGCTCATGTGAATGTAAAGGTCAGTGATCTTATAATGGATCCACAATTCCCGATGGAACTTACCTGTGAAACTTCAGAAGTACTTTTGGATGCAGGTCCTAGTGGTTCATTTACTCCCCTTGAATATCTTTGGATCAGTGCTGACGGTTGGAACATAGATGATGTCGGCGATGGACAAGCTTATGTATTCAGCCCAGGCGATTATTCGGTTGTAGTTACAGATGCCTTTGGATGCAGCATAGAAACATTCTTCGAAGTGTTTGAAGATATTGATCCGCCGACTGTTGAACTATTCCCACCAAATCCAATCATTGAATGTGAAGATGACTTCGTAGAAGTCTACAACGATGATCATGATCCCAATTACTCTTATGATTGGGAATTAGATGGAATAAATTACGGACAACTCTCATTCCTTCAAGCGGATACCCCAGGTTTATATTCTGTCACTGTTACTGATAATATCACAGGTTGTACAGAAATCGTTGAAATCTACATTGACCTGGATGCGGATGTTCCCGAAGTGACCATTGATTTTACCAATGATATTGGTTGTGATAATCTTACAAGTACACTGACTTTTAACTCGCCAGATAACATCACAGACTTTACTTGGTTTGACTCCAATGATCAACCGCTTGCCTCAACAACGGTCAGTGAAGGAGGTGACTATTATATAACGGTGACCTCCTTGAATGGCTGTACAGGAGAGGCATTCACAACCATACCTGAATCTGAATTTGATCCACAGTATACCATTGCTGATCCAGGAGTTATTAATTGTACGCTTACGCAAACGCAGTTGGACGTAACAATAAATGGCAACTATAATTTAGACTGGACTGGACCCAATAACTTTACGCAAGCGGGTTCCAGTATTACAGTGACAGAAGGAGGAATCTACACCCTGGTAATCTCCGATGCAAATTGCAATACTTCCGTAAGCGTTGAGGTAATGGAGGACACAACAATACCTGCATTATCATTAAGCCCAGTTATGGATATTGATTGCGGGGTTCCTAGTGTCCCAATCTCTGCCATTGCTCCAGACCCAGCAAATACCTATACTTGGACTTTACCAAATGGAGCAGCCCAGTCAGGGCCAACAATCAATGCCACCTCAGGTGGCACATACAGCCTAATAGTCACATCCACAAATGGATGCACCAATGACACAACATTTACAATCAATCAAGCTGGCAACCTTCCTGTTTTACAACTGACAACAGATACCGTTACTTGCTTAACACCTATGGTGAACTTGGACAATGCTGCTTCTGGTACTTTTGGCAGTCTCCAATGGACCGATCAAACAGGACAAGTAGTCTCTGGAAATGTAGATCAACAAGGTTGGTATTTTGCCTTTGCAGATAATGGAAATGGATGCAGCCTACTCGACTCTATTTTTATCTTAGTTGATACCCTTGTGCAGTTGCCAGGATTTGCCTCTGAAACTTTAGATTGTAATAATCCGAGCATTACTTTAAACGACCCATTTGATCAAAACAATAACTGGCAATTACCGGATGGCAGCATAGAAGCAACCAACAGTTTAGTGGTCACTGAACCAGGAGATTACATCTTTAATTTCACAGAAGCTAATGGATGCCCTGGATCTGTACCCATAAACATTGATTCAGATTTTTCTGAGCCAATTTTCACTGATGCAAATATTGATACCCTGGACTGTATTACAGGAATATCCCTAGTCATGCTTATGACTGGCCCAGACATCGATTCAATTGTAGCCATGCAGAACGGGATTACAACCACCTTTTTCAACAACAATCTAACCTTCACCCAAGGTGGTGAGGTTAATATTACTTTGGTTGGCAGTAATGGATGCACCATTGATGAGTTGCTTGACATTCCAGTTGACACCTTGATTCCAGATCTTGTTTTGAGTATTCAAAACATAGATTGCAACAACCCAAATGGGATAGCTGAAATACAAAATCCGGAAACAACCGTAGATTATGAATGGTTGAATTTCCCGAGCAACACAACTAGCTTAGAATCAACAGAAGAAGGAACTTTTACCATAGTGGCTACGGACATAGCTTCAGGATGCAGCATAACTCAAGTATTTGAAATTACCGCAGACACCATCAGTCCGAGTTTGAGCTTCATGGTAGACAGCCTTAACTGCAATGAGCCCAATACAAATATTGAAGTAACTCCAGATGGAGCGTATACTTATGAATGGATCTCACCCACAGGAGACAATTCAACAGAAGAAGATATTTTTGTTTCAGAAACTGGAAATTATCAAGTAACAGCCACAGCGGGAAATGGCTGCATGTCGGAATATACTGTAGAAGTATTAGGAGATTTAGCCGAGCCTGAATTTAACCTTCTACCAATTAATGCCATTACCTGTCTTGAACCAAATACAGAAATTAACCTCGAATACAACTCCCCTGTACTTCAAGCTATGGCAGAAATTGATGGGGAAATATTTGATGTAAATGCAGGCGTTCTTGAAACTGACCTTGCTGGAGAATTTACAATTACTGTACTCGGAGAAAATGGATGCACCTCAGAAGTTGTGGCGGAAGTACCTATTGATACCATTGCTCCCACTTCACAAGTAGATTTCAACAACATCAATTGTCTAAATCCGGAAGGTATGGCAAGCATTACCAATCCTGATACTGATGTAAATTATGGCTGGTTTGAAAATGGAGATATTTTATCTTCAGCTAACTCTATTTCTGTAACAGAAGCAACAACAATCAATCTTATTTCCACTGCCAACAACGGCTGCTTTTCAAGCCTTGAAATACAAATAGAAATTGATACCATGGGGCCTATTGTATTTGCGGAAGCGTCAGATATAAATTGCATCAATGCAATGTCAGAAGTTTCGGTAGTCGATCCAATTCCTGGCATTGAATATGAATGGACTGGTGTTAATAATTTCCAGAGTCAAGAAGTAAATTTCACAACATCGGACATAGGTGTTTATTTCTTAACTGGATATGACCCAAACAATGGTTGCAGCACTACTACTGAGGTTGAGGTAACAGAGCTAACGGATTTACCAATTTCATTTGACTTTTTATTATTAGAACCCAATTGTGGGGAATCTGAGTTTTCTATTATGGATTTTTCAATTGAAGGAGGAACACCTCCTTATGAATATAATCTTGGAAATGGTTGGCAAGATTTAGAGCAAGAAAGCACCTTGCTTCCTGGCAACCAAGAGATCACCATCATGGATGCTAATGGATGTTCTTTAGATACTAGTTTCACATTGAGCATTCCTGAAACACTTGAAGCAGAAATAGAAGAATCCATTTTATTAGATTGGGGAGATTCTGCGACACCAGAACTCATTCTAAATAAACCTTTAGAAGATATAGAGAGCATAAATTGGAGTCCTTCAACAGGCCTGAGTTGCGATGATTGCACCTCACCTACCATTAGTATTTTAGAAGACCAGACATATACCATCACAGTCATTGATAAGGACGGTTGTGAAGATGTAGTAAACTTGAGCATCCAAGTGCAAAAGAAAATTGCCGTGTATTTACCAAATGTATTTACCCCAGACGGGCTTGATAATCGACGATTTTTCCCATTCGGAACAGCACAACACATTACCAATGTTTCAGATTTTCAAATATTTGATCGTTGGGGAAATCGGGTTTTCCTAAATACAGAATTCTTACCTAATGAAGAATCAGCAGGCTGGGATGGCACATTTAATAATCAAGAAGCAACGGAAGGAGTTTACGCCTACCTCCTAACAATTAATTACCTTGATGGCACTTCAGAAGTATTGGCTGGAGATGTAACGCTAGTCCGGTAAAATTCCATTTTGAGGGTTAGCTTTAAGACTGTTTCTTTTTTTATTCAAATAGTAAGACTGACATCTTTTGCTTGATCACACAAGAAACAATGACTTAAAAAGACTCTGATTAAAAACATCGAATCAAGCTTCTTTTCTTCTGGTTTGTACTTTATTATATTGATTGCCAACAATCAAAGCTTTGCTTTTACAAATGTACCGTTTGAATTAAAGGTTGTAATCCAAATCTTCTTTGGACTCAGCAGAAGATTACTTCTAATTTTACTTGGGGCCTACTCTTTTTAACAAATAGTCCTTAAAATTTGCGAAAGCATAACAATTCTCATCAAAAAGACCTCAATTCGTTAATTTAGCTATCTTTGCGCGCTTAAGAATAGCCATGCAATCAATAAGAAATATCGCCATCATTGCTCACGTTGATCACGGGAAAACCACGCTCGTAGATAGAATCATTCAAGAATGTGAAGCTCTAGACACAAGAAAAGAAACGAAGGAACTTATCCTTGACAATAATGACCTGGAAAGGGAAAGAGGGATAACCATCCTTTCAAAAAACGTTTCTGTGAATTATCAAGGAGTAAAGATTAATATTCTTGATACTCCTGGTCACGCCGATTTTGGTGGTGAAGTAGAACGTGTATTGAAAATGGCTGATGGCGTATTACTACTTGTTGATGCGTTTGAGGGCGCCATGCCTCAAACAAGATTCGTTTTAAGTAAAGCCATAGAATTAAACTTAAAACCAATTGTTGTTGTAAACAAAGTTGACAAAGAGAATTGTCGTCCGGAGGATGTTCAAGGTGAGGTCTTTGACCTTATGTTTAACCTTGAAGCAACAGAGGATCAATTAGACTTTGTTACAATTTTCGGTTCATCTAAAGAAGGATGGATGAGCTTCGATCACAATCAGAGAACGAATAACATTCAACCTTTACTGAATGCAGTTATTGAGAACATACCAGAAGCTCCATACAATCCTGGAACTCCTCAAATGCAAATCACTTCTCTTGATTTCTCGAAGTTTACTGGACGGATTGCCATCGGTAGATTAAGACGAGGAGATTTAGAAGTTGGACAAGATTACATCCTTTGTAAAAAAGACAATGTCCAGAAAAAAGTGAGAATCAAAGAACTTTTTCTTTTCGTAGGTCTGGGTCGAGAAAAAGTTGATAAGGTGAGATCAGGAGATCTATGTGCGGTAATTGGCCTAGAAGATTTTGACATTGGGGATACGATTGCTGATTTAGAAAATCCAGAACCACTTGAAAGAATTGAAGTGGATGAGCCGACGATGAGTATGTTATTTACAATTAACACCTCTCCATTTTTCGGTCAAGAAGGAAAATTTGTAACCTCAAGACACATCCGAGAAAGATTATACAAGGAAACTGAAAAAAATCTTGCGCTTAAAGTTGAAGACACGGATTCAGAAGATAAATTCAATGTTTACGGAAGAGGAATTCTTCACCTTTCGGTATTGATTGAAACGATGAGAAGAGAAGGTTACGAATTACAGATTGGCAAGCCTGAGGTAATACTTAAAGAAATAGATGGTGTTAGATCTGAACCATTTGAAAAGCTAGTCATTGATGTTCCTGAATCAGTTTCAGGGAAAGCCATTGAATTGGTAACTCAGAGAAAAGGTATGTTGACCATCATGGAACCGAAGGGAGACATCCAACACTTAGAATTCGATGTGCCATCACGTGGACTCATAGGTCTAAGAAATAACCTACTAACTGCGACTGCCGGACAAGCAGTTATGACACACCGATTTAATGAATATCGCCCGCACTGTGGTGAAATTCCTTCAAGATCCAAAGGATCAATGGTATCCATGGAAGCGGGCCAAGCACTTGCCTTTGCCCTAGATAGGCTGCAAGATCGTGGTAAGTTTTTCATAAAGCCTGGAGATAAAGTTTACAAGGGACAAGTTCTGGGAGAGAATTCTAGAACCAACGATCTGGACGTAAATGTTATTAAAGGAAAGAAACTAACCAACATGCGTTCATCTGGAGCGGATGACTCCGCTAAATTAGCGCCACCAATTATTTTCTCATTAGAAGAAGCCATGGAGTATATCAAGGATGATGAATATCTTGAATTGACTCCTGAAAGCATCCGAATGAGAAAGATCACCTGGAAGGGCTAGATTCAAAATTCGTTCAACACATATTTCCGATAAGTCAAATTAAAACCTTTGCTCAATAGGCGAAACTCAAACACGAAACGTGTTGGGAGTAACCGTCATATTTATAGCTAGAATGTTTAGAAATGTAAAAACGTTTGCAAGGAACCGTAGTAGAATTGTATAATACTGGCATTCATATTGTAATTACAGTTTAACATGTAAGGAAATATTTTTTTTCAGGAAAAAATAAATAACTATGTCTTAGGATAAGAAGAATTCTCAACTTCTGTCCTACGAGAGAAATTTTCCCCACCCCACACAAGACCCTTTTAGTATTAACCTCAAAAAACTATTAGAATGTTAAGAAATTTACTCTTAGCAGTGGCCTTCCTATTGGGTGCCACAGCAATTTCATTTGCCCAAGTGACTTGTGATGGGTTGTTAACTGTACAGATCGAAGGATCTAGCAGTGGCGACGAACTCACAGTCTCTGGGTCATTTATTCAACCACAATGTAACGTTGGAAGTGGTGATTTAACAGGTTCCATTTCCGTTGATATTACAGGTGGTACTCCAGATAATTCAAGTGGTACCCCAGTCTATGACACTAACTGGACATTAGACGGAAATCCATTTTCAACAGATGAAGATTTGACAGGCCTCGGTGGAGGTATTTACCTACTTACTGTTGAAGATGAAAATGGATGTATGGGAACGTACCAAGCAACACTCATCGAACCAGATCCTGTTCAAGTATCTGGAGAAGTTACCAACCTAGAATGTAACTCAGCCAGTGGACCACCAGATGGCGCGATTGTACTTACCTTAGGAGGTGGTACAGGTGCTTACAGCTTTGATTGGACAACATCAACAGGTGGCATAGGCCTTGATGTGGATGCCCAAGATCAATCAGGACTTACCGCAGGTATGTACGAAGTTGTTGTGACGGACATCAACGGATGTACTGCGTCTGCAAGCTTCGAATTAACAGAGCCGGATGCAATTTTAGCTCTAGCAACTGCCACCGATCCTCTCTGTCATGCGGATAGTGGTGATGCAAATGGTACAATCACAATTGAACAAGTTACGGGTGGTGATGGAAATTACTTCTATAACTGGGAAGAATCTGATGGAGGTTCTGGTATCGTAAACGGACAAGCCAACCAAACTGGACTTTCAGCTGGTACTTACAGTCTTACCATTACAGATGGATTAGGTTGTACTTTAGAAGCAACTTATCCACTTGATCAACCAGAAGTTGTAGACGCTGCTGGAACATTCACTGAACCTGGTTGTGCATCAGGAACAGGAGCTGATACAGGTACAATTACAATGACACCAACTGGTGGATCAGAATCATATACATACTCATGGGAGGCAACCAACGGTGGCTCAGGCTTAACCCCAGGTCAAGCCAATCAAACAGGACTTAGCGGAGGAACTTATACTGTAACAGTTTCAGATACTTATGGATGTACTGATATTGCAGAATTCATTCTTACAGAACCAATAGCAGTTGCTGCTGATGGAACATTTACTGAACCTGGTTGTGCTTCAGGGACTGGACCTGATACAGGTACAATCACCATGACACCAACCGGTGGAACAGGTGCATACACGTACAACTGGGAAGCTAGTAACAGTGGCACAGGCTTAACTGCTGGCGCAGCTAACCAAACTGGACTTAGCGGAGGAACATACACTGTGACAGTTTCAGACGTTAATGGATGTTCTGACATTGCAGTATTTAATCTTACAGAACCAGAAGCAGTTGCTGCTGATGGAACATTTACAGAACCTGGTTGTGCTGCCGCAAGTGGAGATGCAAGTGGAACAATTACAATGACTCCTCAAGGAGGAACTGGTGCTTACACGTATGACTGGGATGAATCAAACGGAGGGTCTGGTATAACTGCTGGATCAGCTACTCAAACAGGACTTAGTGGAGGAACATATACTGTAACTGTTTCAGACATCAACGGATGTTCTGACATAGCAGTATTCAACCTTACAGAACCAGAAGCAGTTGCTGCTGATGGAACATTTACAGAACCTGGTTGTGCTGCTGTAAGTGGTGATGCAAGTGGAACAATTACTATGACGCCACAAGGAGGAACAGGTACTTACACGTACAACTGGACTGAAACCAATGGAGGTTCAGGTATCACTGCAGGTGCTGCAACGCAAACAGGACTTAGTGGCGGAACATACACCGTTACAGTTTCAGACATCAACGGATGTACTGACACAGCAGTATTTGACCTTACAGAACCAGCATCTGTAGAATGTTCACTTGATTCTCCAGTGCTTGGAGTAAGCGGAACAAATGTAAGTTGTTTCGGAGATCTCACGACCATTACAGTTGATGCACAAGGAGGAACAGAAATCTTTACTTACTCATTGAGTGGAACAGATCACAACGGTGACGCTGTAACGATTGGATCTCAGAGTGGAACCACTTTCACAGATATCCCGGCTGGAACATATACTGTAACAACAGTTGACAGCAATGGCTGTAGTACAACTTGTGACATCACAATTACACAACCAGATCCATTGGATGCAGGTACATGTACTGTGGATGATGCATGTCAAGTTGGATCAGGAGAAATCCAAGTGGAAGTTGCCGGTGGTTACGGACCATATACGATCACATGGACCTCATCAACTGGAGGAAGCTTAGATCAAACATCTCAGGAAGTACCTGTAGGTGGAGGATCTGTAACTTTCACTGGAGCTGAAGGAAATCAAACATATACCTTCTCTATTGAAGATGAGAATGGTTGTATCATAGGAGGATAATAGTAGAAAACTTAGACAATTCAGAGAATTGAGAAGTAGAATACTAATCATACTATTTAGTTTGATAATATACTCAAACGGTTCGGGGCAGGAATGCCTCGGACCCTTGAGTATTTTTGTTGAAGGTGCTGAAATGGGTTTCCCACTTCATGTAGAATATTTAAATTCTAACATCTTCTGCATTCAAAATAATGCCTCTATTAGTGTAGAAATCACTGGCGGGAATCCCAACTATTCATGTCAATGGTCAACTGGGGATACCCTACCAAATATTAATAATTTAGAACCAGGAAATTATACGCTTACGGTCACCGATGCTGCACTGTGTTCACAAGTTGTTGAAATAGAAATTACACTTGCTACACCAGATCTTCCACAGATTGTACTAGCAACAGAGGAAGGATGTAATGATTGCACACTCGCCGATAATCAAAACACCTACTTATTTATAGGCGCTGAATACATGGTTCAAGTATTCGATTTACCAGACCAAAAAGATCTAGGAACAATTGAAACTTGCTTACATTTTGACACAGAAACAGTAAGACACTTAGATCATCTGCTACTCCAACGATCTTGGAGTTTTAGATCATCAAGAAACAAAGCAAAAGTTTACCTCTTTACAACCTTAGATGAATTAAATACCCTTGCTCAAGAAGCTGGTTATCAAAACTTTGAAGCGGTAGACATGGACGAATTTTCACTAGTTAAGTTTGATGGTGGAAATCTCACACCGGACAATTATGAAAAAGTAAATTATCAACTTACCGTTGACATTATACCCTTCCCTTTAGAAAGTGAAGTTTATTATGTTGAAATTCCGAACATACTATTTGAAGAAAATGCATGGTCTAGAATCTACTTGCAAATTGATTCAGAACCAACTTCAACAAGTACCACAGAAACACTTCTGAATGAAGATCTTTCATTCTACTTACAAACAAACCCAGTAAACTCTACCCTAACCCTTCGAACGGATTTAATAGACCACAAAGGATTAGGAAGCATTGCCATTTATAATAAATTAGGACAAAAAGTCCACCTTGAAAAATTTAGAAATGAAATTCTAAATCAAAAAGAAATCATAGTCAATGATCTTGTAGCAGGTGTCTACATCCTGTATATAGAGTATACAGATCGGAAATTTAGTCAAGCCATAAAATTTGTGAAAATTGACTAGAGGGCTAAAAAAATATTATAACCTTTTTGCCGTAGTTCTGATTTGCGCTTCCGCAAATCAAATACAAGCTCAAAATTTATTGGATGACCCAAGTTTTGAATTAGGAAATTTAAGCACGCATTGGTCTCCAACCAATCAAGCGTATATATCAACCGATGCCCCTAACTGTGGTCCCAATAATGTTTGGTTTGGAACTCCAAGTGGTGCAATTAATCAAAATGTTTCAGGCACAGAAGTCGTTCCAGGTTGTGATTATACAATCCAGTTCCAAGGCATGAGATATTCTGTAGGCACTGGATGGGCAGGACTCAGCATGACCTTTTTTGATGCATCATGGAATCAACTTTCCAACCAATTTAAAGACGTGAATCTAGCCAATTGGAATAGCTATACTATGCAAATGACCGCTCCCAGTGGCACTGAATATATTTCAATTTGGATAGGAAATGGAAATGGTGCAACCTTCAGAGTTGATTGCCTAGAACTAACTAAATCTTGCAGCAGTTCCTGTGCAGCTAATCCAGGCATCATTCAAGAAAATGGAATAAGCTGCCCTTCCAATGATCCTAATAATATTACAAGCTTACAAGATGCCACTTCTAGCTGTAATGCATTAACCAATGGTGAATTCAATAACGGATTAACCAACTGGGCTTTATACGATCATAGTACAGCAGTGGCGTCCATGTCACTAGATACAAATGGTGAACTCTCGGGCCCCAACTCTTGCTTTATTGATGTTCAAAGTATTACTGGTACTACCTGGCATATAGAGTTGTCAAATGCACCATATTCTGTAAATGCAAGCTCAAGTTATCAAGTAAGCTTCGAAGCAAAAGCTGTGGTAAATCGTCCTTTATATGTAAGCTTACAATTAAGAGAAGCTCCGTGGACTACTTATTGGAGTACAACGGTAAATGTTACAACCGCTGCTCAAATCTTCACCATCAATGGCATTAACCTAGGTGTTACAAATAACAACGTTGGCCTGATGTTTAAACTAGGGAACAACATCGAAGATTTATGGATCGACAATGTGAGTTTTGCAGAAGAAGGCTGCAGCTCAGGAGCTATAGAATACGTTTGGGAAAAGAGACATGATAATGGCTCCGGAGGATGGAGTTCTTGGGAAACAATTTCTAGTTCTAACAATTCCGAATATGATCCACCTGTGATCGTTCACGACATGCAATACCGGCGAAAAGCTAAACCTTCTGGATGCAATATTTGGACTGAATCAAATACAATTAATATCGATCTATGCCTTGAAGAAATATGCTCCAATGGCATTGATGACGACAACGATGGACTCCCAGACTGTCAAGACCCAGACTGCTCAACCAGTCTTTTTTGCAATCTTGATTGTGCAGCGCAAGTCTCAGTAGAAACTTATGCCGCAAGTTGCTCGGGAAATCAAATTACTCTAACGCTACCTTCTACAGCCTCCGTCACAGAAACCACAATCGAAGTGAACTACAAAGGGTGTGATCCAGGAAATTACATTTATGTACAATCATCCATTGGAACTTTAATTCTTTACAGAATAAGCACTTTAGGAGACACACACTTATACAGGGAAACCGTCAATGGGCCCGTCAATAATTTTGTAGCAGCTCAAGACTGTGGTTCTTGCAATGGAAGTTCTGGCATTCAATCTCTGATGGCTACAATTATAAAAGATGAAGACGGAAATGTCAACTACTTAAACCAAACCATAAACATGGATGGTTTTTGCGATCAAAAGAACATAAGTCTTTCGATACCAACAGCGAATGAAAGTCGTAATATAAAATTAAAAGTACCTTTAACTGGACTTACAGATGATGGCAGATACCTAACTGTAAACGCAAATTCAAATGTGGGTTCAGCTTCAGTTAGCGAAACCATTTATGGACCAGACCTAAGTTTAGGATCTTGCTGCTTTGCTTTAATCGAATTAAACTTAATCGATGTCCCTGCAAATGCAACGGCCATTAACTTATCGATAGTAACCGATGGTGCTAACAACCCAGCTGGTACTGGAGCCTGCGGTCAATCATGGACTGGCGCAGGTACAATCATCGTTGAAGCAGCCTGCGATTGCCCAGTTACCAATGTATCCGCAGGACCTGATCAAACAATTTGTTTAGGAGAATCTGTGACACTATCGGCATCAGGTGCCAATAGTTATCTTTGGAATTCAGGATCTAACGCTTCAAGTATTACCGTCTCTCCATTCTCGACTACAACTTTCACGGTCTACGGCTGGGATGATGAATGGTGCATCTATTCTGATGAAGTGACTGTAACAGTTGAACCAGTAGATTGCATGATACCAGCAGACATAACCATCTCCTGTAATGATTCGACAGACCCATCTAATACTGGTGAGGCTTCCGTTTGTAATTATTACCAAATGTCCTATAGCGATCAGGTAACCAATAATTGCCCTAGAATTATTGAAAGAACATGGACAACCACAAATACCCTTTCAAGAATCACCACGCGTACCGTTACAAACCAAGGGACTGGACCCTGCAATACAGATTCCAAAGCTTTTTGGTTGAATAATGATTTAGGCACAGGCTTAAACATCGCAAGACTTTATGACATTACAAACGGAGTATTTGAAGAGTACGACAATGGAACTGCTAGATTGACCGGTACACTTACCAATAAATATGACTCGAGTCTGGGATTTACCTTGGATTGCACCTTTCATGGCCGAATTAATTATGCTGATCCTTGGCAATATAAAACAAACGAAAGTTTTTGTGACGCCTATACATTAGATGTTTCTGATTGGTACTTTTACACACAGATATCCGGACAATTAATTGGAACTGGAGGCTTTTCAGGAGCAGAAATAGAAATTGGTTTATTCAACTTTTTCTTTGGCGTTGGTACTGGAGCAAATTTATTTGAGAATACTTATGGGGCCGCCGCTTGGTTAACTATCGAAGTAATTTCGGAACCTAGCAATGGACTCTATGTTTTAGACAATTGCAACTCAAGAAGCAATTTTAATTGCGCTGACTTCAACTTGAATCTATCAGGAGAGTACATGGATATTGTAACCTCACCGAGTAACCCAGCAGTTAGAGTTACCTGTGAAGGAACACAAGTTATAACCATTGATTGCCATCCTACCCTGACACTTACTGGTAACCCTAATCCTATATGTGTTGGAGAGACGGTCACGCTCGAGGCAAATGTAGTTGATGGATTAAACCCAATCAACTATCAATGGAATGAAGGGTTAGGCAATAATAATCAACATAGCGTTACCCCAACTACAAATACAAATTATGCAGTAACCATCGAAGATGATGCTGGGTGTACTGCCACAGCAAATATTACGATAGATGTGATTTCTAATTTTACAAATGCAGGTGAAATTGAAGCCGAAGAAATTTTCTGCGGAGAATACGACCCGTTAGAAATAATAGAGATCATAGCCCCTTCCGGCAATATCGGTGGAACAACTGAATTTGTATGGCAAGCAAGGACCCAGCTATGTCAATTAGGAATCTGGTCTGATTGGCAAGACATTGCTTCTGCCACAAACGTAAATTACGACCCAGGCATCATCAATAAAACAACTGAATACCGTAGAGGAGTAAGATCTAACAATTGCTTTGAATTTATCTATACCAATACAATTTCAAAAAAAGTTACTGGTAATATTGTTGACGCAGGAAACATTTCTTCAAACCAAGAAGGATGTAATCAATTAGATCCTACAATCTTAACCGCTACATTACCAAGTGGAGGATGTGAGGGTGACATCACTTATCAATGGCAATCAAGAATCCCTAATGGCACATGGGAGGACATCGCAAATGCCACGCAACAAGATTATGATCCTCCATCCTTAACGGCAAGCAGAGAATACCGAAGAATGGTCAAAAGAGGAAATTGTTCAGAGATTGCTAGTAACACCATTCTCATAACTATCCACATTGAAACGATTAACAATGTACTCAAATCTTCTGATCAAGACTGTGATGGAGGATGTACTGGAAGTTTCACAATAGAGTTAAATGCAAACACGACTGGAGACTTCAATGTATCGTATACTACCAATGGAAACAATGTTCAAGTAGGTCCATTTTCAGGACCTGGTCCCATATCAATTAGCGATTTATGTACTGGCTCATTTTCTAATATACAAGTACACATGATTGAAAGTGGATGTGTTCTTAATTGGTCGGAGAATATTAGCATTAATGAAACTGGAGCAGAATGGGAGCATGTTACACATACAGATGATATCTCAGATTGTAGTGGTGTCTGCAATGGTGCTTTTACTGTAGATGCTAATTACGGATTAACTGGTGAATTCAACATAAGTTATACTTACGATGGAATCATTACCACTTTAGGCCCATATGCTTTTGCAGGTGATATTTTAATTGATGATTTATGCGAGGGTATTTACTCTGACATTACCATAACCTCGGTTGAGTCTGGGTGTATAGATGTGTGGCCGGATGATATCGTTATTGACATCCCCTTACCTGAGGTAAGCATCAATCAGATTCAAGATGATGAATGTCAAGAAAATGAAGGAGAAGTTATAATTCATGTAAGTGGCGGAAGCTATCCTTATACAATTACGTGGTCTGAAACAAATGGAAACAATGCCGATTCCGGAAACTTAAATGTGCCGGGATCCTATACAATAAATGGACTTGAAGGCGGAAACACATACTGCATAACAGTTACCGACTCCAATGGATGTACAATAAATTAATTTCCAACACCTAAAACTGGTTACTAATTTATTAAAATCTTTAAAGATGCATATATTAAAATGTGCCCTGATTCTTACAATCACTCTTTTACCAACTCTTGTCTTAGCACAAGAAATATGTGATAACGCTATAGACGACGATGGAGATGGTCTGGTTGATCTGAATGATTCAGAATGTAGTTGTAGTAATATCATTTCTTTAAGTGATGCAACTGGTTATATCTGTAGAGATAACCTACAACTTTATCTTGAAGATCCAGACATTCAATCAATGCAATGGTATAAAGATGGTATTGCTTTAGTCGGTGAAAATTCTTCTCCTCTGCAGCTCGTAGAATTTAATGGTGTGGAAGGGGAATACAAGGCTTGGATTGAGAAATCAGATGGCTGTTATTTAACAGAAGCATATGATGTAAACATTCCAACCCATGAACAATATCTTGGGGTTGAAAAAATATGTAAAGGAGATACCGTTTTCTTTGGTGGCTTCTCAATTACAAATGCTGGATTCTTCCAAGTGAATGGGTTTGCTGTTGATGGATGTGATAGCATCACAAGTCTTACCATAGAAATTGTACAACCTACCTACGCTAATCTCTTTGGAGAAATTTGTGATGGTGAAGAATTTACATTGGGTGATTTTACTACTACGGAATCTGGCACCCATGAAATAATCCTTGAAAACATCGATGGCTGTGACAGCATCATAACCTTAGAGTTAACCGAAGGAAACAATATTGAAGAAAATATTTCTGCAAGTATTTGCGAAGGAGAGTTTTTCCATTATGGCTCTTTTTCCACAGACCAAGAAGGACCACATGAATTATTCCTTGAAAATAGCTTAGGCTGCGATACTGTGGTTCATATAAGTTTAGATGTAAATGAGATACCAGAAGCATACTACCTAATTTCAATCTGTGACGGAGATGAATACACAGATTATGGATTAAACATTTCTGAAAGTAGCATTCAAGAAATTCAAGTGGAAGCCACAGGAGAATGTGACTCACTCATTACTATTGACATTGAAGTATCAGAAACCATTCAAGTCTTCCAGGAATTACACCTTTGCGAAAGCGATACAATAATTTTTAAAGATTTAGAAATCACAGAAGCAGGCAACTTTACAACCTCAGTTATAAATCAGGTTGGCTGCGATAGTATTTTTTCAATTATGGTAACAAAAGGAGAAAGCACCACAGCTCTTATCGAACGTGTTTTATGCCACGGAGAAATTTTTGAATTCGGTGATTTCTCTACCAGTAGCTCTATAGAATTTGACACTAGTATTGTCAATGATGCAGGCTGCGATTCAATCATTTCATTTGACATTAAATTTCTAGAAGAAATTAAAGAAGTGGAATATCAAACAATATGTGATGGTGATGTTATTGAATTTGGTGAATACTATTATGGTGAAGAAGGAATTTTTGAAATCTCATTGCTTAATCAAGATGGATGTGATTCAATCATTCAACTTAATTTATCCATTACAGAGCAACCCACGGACTTTAGAGTGGCCAACATATGCCCTGGAGAGCTTTTCAATTACGGGACAATTTATTCTGAAGAAGAAGGGATTTTCCAAACAATAATCGAAGTTGAAAATGGTTGCGATAGTCTAATCACCATTGATTTAGTAGTAAATGAAATTGACGAAGGCATTGATATAAAACCTTACCATAAGATTGAATATGAACAGCCTACAGATATAATACCAAGTCATATTGACAATGGCATTCAAGAATTAACCTGGACTGACGTGCATGGAGAAGTCTTAGGTTCAGGACCAATGTTAAATAATTTTGTAGCCTTGCATGACATGCATATTTTCATTTCTTCAGAAGATAATAATGGGTGCCCTGTAGAAGCACGAACTTTCATAGATGTTATTTATGACACAGATATTTACATCCCTAACATCTTTTCTCCTTCAGATCAAGAAAATAATACCTTTCAAATATTTGGAGACAACATGATAGAAGGGATTAGAAAAATTCAAATTTTTGATCGTTGGGGAGTTCTTATGTATCAGACTGAAAATGTGCCCGCAACTGAAGAATATAAAGGCTGGGATGGGACAATAAATGGTGAAGAAGCCCTGCCCGGTGTCTATACTTATATTATAGAATTCACATCAATTTTCAATCAATCCATAAAAAGGACAGGATCAATAACCTTGATGAGATAATGAAACTATCTTTCAGTCTTTAATAATTGTGAGGGCCTGTTATAAGGTCCCCACAATTATTCTAATCAATCTTTGAGAAAAAATTTGGTTTAGCTTAACTTTTACGACAACTCGCATAATTTCATTTCTATTTTAAGTTGCTTTTCTTTAGCTTGTAGATACAAGCAAGAAAAATGAAAAATACTTACCTAATTTCCATCTTAACACTTCTATTCTGCTCAACTGGTATAGCCCAAATAAGCTTCGAAGAAGTCGGTGGAAGCATCCCATTCACTGCCATAGGATACAATGAATGTGTTGTGGACATGAATGGAGATTTTTTAGATGACATTGTAGTGATAGGTAATTTCAAAATGACTCAATATTTACAGCAAGAAAATGGGGAATTTGAAGTAAAGGAGACCGATTGGGGTTTTAATACCCTACCTACCTGGAGTATTTGTGCTGGAGATTTTGATGAAAACGGATTTAATGATCTTGTGCTAGGAGATTTTGGTTCCGTATCATTTTACATGGCTTCAGCGGATGGTTCAACGTATGAAGAAATATATGATCCTACCTATATTTTTGCTCAAAGATCAACCACAGCTGATATAGACAATGATGGTGATCTTGATGCCTTTGTTTGTAATGACGATGCCATAAACTTTCCCTACTTCAATGATGGCTCAGGCAAAATGACCTTAGATACAGACCGTTTCCCAACAGCAGATATGGCTGGTAATTATTCTGCAATGTGGGTTGATTATGATAATGATGGGGATAGTGATCTCTTCTTGACCAAGTGTTATGTATTCACGACTTCTGTAAACGATCCGGAAAGAATTAATCTTTTATACAGAAACGATGGCAATGGTTCTTTCACTGAAGTCGGTGAAGAAGCAAATATGAATGATAATGCACAATCATGGACGACGAATTTCGAAGACTATGATAACGATGGAGACTTTGATGCATTCATTGTTAATCACGATTTCAAAAATCGATTAATGATAAACAACGGAGACGGCACCTTCACAGATACCATACGCACAACAAATATCAATGCTTCTGACCTTGGTGCTTGGGAATCAACTTCCTATGATTTTGACAATAATGGGTACGTAGATATTTTATCAGAACTTAATGAAAGAATCTATTACAACTTTGGAAATCTAGAATTTATACCTTCCACAGAACCAGTTCCTTTTGAAGCAGGAGGCGTTGGAGATTTAAATAATGATGGATTCATGGATATTGTGACAGATCAGCGAGTATATTTTAATCAAGGAAATGATAATAACTGGGTTAAATTTTCTCCTGTTGGAATTTCTAGTAATCGAAATGGAATCGGTGCACGTGTAGAAATTTACGGAGAATGGGGCCGACAAATTAGAGAGGTAAGATCGTCACAGAGCTTCTCAAAAATGAATACACTGAATTGCCACTTTGGCATAGGCGCAGCCACCACAATAGATAGTCTAGTGGTTTTATGGCCTTCAGGGATAAGAACTGTTCAGACAGATGTTGAAATAAATAAGGGACATACCATTTATGAATTTGATTGTCTCCTCTCTGATATCGAAATAAGTACACTAGATGCCTTAGAAATTTGCGCAGGCGAAACAGTAACCATAACTGCTCCAGCTGGATACAATTATTCTTGGAGTAATGGTGAAGAAAGTCCTTCCATTACCGTAGAAGAAGGTGGCCTATACACCGTAACAGTCAATGATGGAAGTGAATGCTTCGGCGTAAGTAATGCCATACAAGTAGTTACCTTAATTGATACACCACCAACAATAGTTCCCTCTGGGAGTATTGATATCTGTGCAGGTGAGGTAATCACCGTAAATGCAATTACCAATAATTCAGAAGGTATGTGGAGCACTGGTCAATCTAATACAGCCATTTCCGTAAGTCAACCAGGAGAATATAATTTCCAGATACAAGCAGCTTGTATTGATGAACTTTTACAATCTGAAACTTTATTCATAAATCATATTGAAGTCAATAATCCAGTCGCCATTGATCAGACTGTAAATACCCCTGGAGATTATACATTAATGGCAGAAGGAGAAAATCTACTTTGGTATCTTGATGAAACAAGCAATGATATCATAGGAACTGGCAATATTTTAATTGCAACTGTGAATGGAACAGACGTAACACGATGGGTAGAATCTGCAGTTCAAAGTTACACAGGAGAAATATGTAGATCTGAAAGAATTCCTGTTACAGCATATTTTACTTCTAGCTCGCAAGAATTACTTGCAGAACTAGGCGTACAAGTATTTCCTAATCCAGTAGTCAACCAATTAAACATAATGGTAGATAATCATGAGGAGTTAATCTCCATGCAATTATTAACTCTGGCAGGAAAGGTAGTGAAGTCTAATAATGTAAACTTTGGAACCCAGAATACCATCCAAGTAAACGATTTACCTGCAGGAACTTATTCTTTAAGAATTGAGAGCACCTTAGGTTTGGCAAGCATGAATGTGCTTATTGCAAAGTAGTTATAAAAGAAAATTAATATTTGCTTTAAGCTAAATTATGGAAGACCTTCTGTACGTCTTCGTCTTCCTCCATTTTAGCAACAACCTTTAGCACTTCCTCAGCTTCGGCATCTCCAAGCTCCAGAAGATTGTTGGCTACCCATTCAGAGCCTGAGCTCTTAACAGCTATGCCTTTATCCTCAAGTCCTTTTTGCATGGTACCAAATTCTGTAAAAGAGGCCCGCACAATGATCACATCCTCATCATTGTCATCTTTTCCTCTTCCTAATTCCTCCAATCCAAAATCAATCAGTTCAAGTTCTAATTCTTCTTCATCTATTCCTTCAGGATTTAAATTGAAAACAGCATACTTTGTAAATTGAAAACTTACACTGCCAGTAGTACCTAGTGAACCCTTCCCTTTATTAAAAATCGCCCGTACATTAGCAACTGTACGTTGATTGTTATCCGTAGCTGTTTCCACAATCATGGCAATTCCATGTGGAGCATATCCTTCAAACATGACCTCATCATAACTAGAGGTATCCTTGCCCATGGCACGTTTAATTGCCTGCTCAATTTTATCCTTAGGCATGTTAACCGCACGACCATTCTGAATCGCCCTTCTTAATGCTGGATTATTCTCAGCATCAGGTCCACCCGCCTTTACAGCAATAACGATTTCCTTACCTACCCGGCTAAATTGCTTTGCCATTCGATCATAGCGAGCAAACATTGACGATTTCCGGACTTCGAACATTCTTCCCATGAGAGAGTATTTTTGATGCAAATATATCTTTTACTTGAGTTTTGCCTTTTAGAAAGAGTAAATTTTTCACGCATCATATATTATATAGGCACAGAGTTTGTTCATATTATACTTTTTTATAATATGATTTTTGTATTGTAATTTGAAACAAACCTACCGTTATCCAACGTTAATGTTGTATTAAGGAGTTTTTGGCCATGTTTTACATTATAAAAATGGTTAATTTTAAGACTGAGACTATAACAAAGAAATGAATATGAAGAGTTTAATTCTGATAGGTTTTTTTGCCGTCAGCGGAATGTTTGCCGCTTTTTATCCACAAGTCAGCTTTGAAGAAAAAGAAAGCATGATTCTGGATGCCGTAGTAAGATTCCTTGATGCCTACCATTTTTCCCCTGAATCCATTAATGATCAATTCTCAGAAAAGGCTTATGACCTTTATATTGACTACCTCGATGGAGGTAAAAGATTCTTTACGGAAGGTGAATTAGCAGAACTTAAACCTTACAAGACCCAGATTGACGATCAAATAAACCTAAGAACGACCGGTTTTTTTGGTTTAAGCATGGATAAATTAGAGCTAGCACATGCGAGAGCCAAGGTCATTTTCGAAAAAGTGATCAATGAAGATCTAAACCTAAGCACAGATCTTAGCTATGAAACTGACTCAGATAAAAGATCATTTGCTACGGATGATAAAGAGCTGGAAATGGTTTGGAGAAATATGCTTACCTATGATTTAATTGATAGAGTAAACAACAAAGTGCAAGCTCAACAAGATAGTACAACTCAAAAACCAGTAGCCGAACTTCAAATAAAGGCGAAAGAGGAAATGGAAGAATCCTACGAGAGATGGTTTGAAAGAATAGAAAAAACAAGAAGATCAGATTATTTCGAGACCTACTTAAATACGATGACTCATGTTTTTGATCCTCATTCAGATTATTTCAATCCTAAAGAAAAAGAGGATTTTGATATAAGAATGGGAGGCAAACTTGAGGGAATCGGTGCAAGATTAACCGTAGATGGAGATTTCACAAAAGTTTCGGAGGTAATTCCTGGTGGCCCAGCTTGGAAAGGTAAAGAGTTGGAGGTCAATGACTTGATCTTAAATGCAAGACAAGATGACGAAGAGACAGCCGTAGATTTTACCGGTATGCGATTGGACGATGTTGTACAGCACATCAGAGGTAAGAAAGGGACCATAGTTCATCTTAATGTAAAGAAGACTGATGGAAGTACAACTACCATTATTATCGAAAGAGATGAGGTAATCATTGATGAGGGCTTTGCCAAATCTCTCATATTAGATATTCCTGGATCTATTGAAAACATTGGATACATTAAGCTCCCAAGATTTTACGACAGCTTTGAAGGTAAAGTTGGAAATAGCTGCGCCAAGGATGTTGCTGCAGAGGTGGAGAAACTGAAGGAAAATCAAGTTGGAGGTATCATTCTAGATTTAAGAAACAATGGTGGTGGATCTCTTAGAGATGTTGTAACAATGTCTGGTTTATTCATTGAAAAAGGACCAATTGTTCAAGTGAAGCCTAGAGATAGACCGGCCTACGTCTACGATGATACAGATAAGAATGTACAGTATGACGGGCCATTAATTGTTATGGTTAATCAATTCTCTGCCTCAGCTTCTGAAATATTAGCAGCTGCTTTACAGGATTACGACAGAGCTGTAATCGTTGGTTCTAAATCTACTTTTGGCAAAGGAACCGTGCAGAGATTTGTCAATTTAGATGAAGCATTTAAAGGAGATGATAAGTTTAAGCCATTGGGTAACCTTAAAATCACAATGCAGAAATTCTATAGAATTAATGGAGGATCTACTCAACTTAAAGGAGTAATTCCAGACATTATTTTACCTGATAACTATCACTACATTGATACTGGTGAAAAGGATTATGAATTCCCACTTGAGTGGTCTGAAATTCAAGCAGTTGATCATACACAAGACGTATTTATCGTAGATAATATGTCTGCGCTTAAAGCAAATAGCGAAGCAAGAATTGCTGCTGATGAAAATTTCCAACTAATAATGGAAAACGCTCAGAGGTTCAAAGACCTAAGAGAAGAATCACAGTACCCTCTTGACCTGGATGGATTTAGCTCACTGATGGACCAAAGAGAAGAAGAAGCTAAGAAATTTGAAGATCTATTTGATGTTGATATTGAAAACTTGACCGTTAGAAACCTTCCACAAGACAATGAAAAATTTACTTCAGATGAAAGTAAAAAAGCGAGAAACGATGAATGGGTTGAGAATGTAAACAAGGATTTCTATTTAGAAGAAACCATGTACATCATGAAAGATCTAATGAAAAAATAATAGGACTCCCCTATTGATAAACCCCTTGCAGTTTCTGTAAGGGGTTTTTTCATACTCAATCTTAAGTTTAATTTATCCCAACAAAAGCTTTCTTCCTACTTCGAACACACTCAAAATTCTAATTTGGTTTTAATTAACTCTCGGGTTAATTGTCAGTTAAAGACCTGCACCCTTTATTTAATGAGAAGATTGATTGATAATTTTAGTAACAATTTATTTCTAAAAAAATCATAACTATGAAACAACTGATCCTTTTAATTGGAATGATTCTGTCTTCTCAAATTCTAATGGCAACCAACATTAAGATTAATTCAAAATCAGATTCCATTCCAACAAAATATTTATCCTGGGGAATCGATGGAGCCTCATTTACAAATGGTAGTTATTCAAATACTCACCAAATTGGCATCTCGGCAGAATATCGCATTTCAAAAATCTTAGGACTTGAATTTGGTACTTCTTATAACTTATCCAATCTCGACTATCGCATCTTAGGACTCGATGAATCTCGCCACCATGGTATCACGCTTGACCTCTCTTCGAAGTTTTATTTAGGAGCCAAGAAAAAATGGTTTGCCAGAGGGAATTTACAATACTCAATATTTTGAAAATCCTCAAATAACCTTTAACTACAAAAATATAACTGGCATTCAAACCGGAATAGGTCGATCATTTCATATAAATAATCAAGCTTTAAATCTTGAAACCTTAGTAAGATATGAGGGATATAATGGACTACAAATAGGGTTAAAAGCTGGATTAAGGTTTTAAAGTTTATCTTTTATTCCTGATGCTCTCGATCTTCTAAATCTGGCTGGTTATATTTGCGTTACCGTGAATAAGATATGCAGTACTTTTTAGAAGGATTAGGTTTTGGATTACTCTTGACGATCTCAATGGGGCCTATATTCGTAGCGTTAGTATCTACATCGCTTGAAAAGGGTGCTAAGCCAGGAATGACTGTCGGCGTTGGCGTCTGGAGCAGTGACCTGATCATCATAGGTGCTTGCCTATACTTAGTTTCCTTAGTAAAAGAACTAGTCGCCAGTGAGGCCTTTAATTTCTACATGGGTATTGCTGGAGGTATTGTCATGATCATCTTCGGTGTTTCCATGCTTTATCACAAAGCAGATGTAAATTTTGAAGGTAAAACCTATTCTGCCAAAAATTATCTAGGCTTTTGGTTGAAAGGCTTTTTGGTCAATACCTTAAATCCATTCACGTATATCTTCTGGTTAGGGGTTATCGCAACACAGGTATTCGCAAGAGGTGTCTCCATTCCAAATACCATTATTTTTCTAGGCACCATCATGCTTGTCATTGTTACATCTGATCTGGCTAAAATCCTTGCCGCTAGTTATATACGTAACAAAATGAAGCTAAAGTACATAGACATCGCGACCAACATTGCTGGCATCTTTCTAATTGTATTTGGTATCGCCCTAATGTGGCGTGTAATCTAATTTATCTTCAAAACACTTATTCTTTTCTTTTCCAATTGGAAAATCTATCTTAGTTAATAGCTATGAAATACTGTCTTAACTGTAATGAAAAAATTTCGGCAGCAATTAAGTACTGCCCTGCCTGTGGACAAAAGACAGAATTTCTTCCGCTGAACTTTTATAACATCATCAAAGACTTTATTTCTAAATTTTTTAATGTAGAAAATAAACTCTGGACTACGCTCAAGGATATCTGGGTTCCTGCCAAACTACCACTGGCATACATTGAAGGAAAACGAAAACCATACTACCACCCGATCCGCTTATTTCTCTTTATTTTATTTGGATTCTTTGCGCTGTTACTTTTTAATATGGGTGAGTCTCTAGAATCGGTAGAGAAGTTTTCTGATGCTCATCAAAGAAATATTTGGGAAGAGAAACTATTAATGAAGTACGATTCCCTTGCTAAAGATTATCCCTTACTGATTGATACTACAGCTGACTTAAGAAACAAAATATTCCATTCGGCACTTGAGTTTGATGAAATGATTCAATCTAACAATGGAAACGTATTAGATTCAATCATAAAAGCAAGATCGATCACTAACCCATTGACCATAAAAGATCTTGTTGATAGTCTCGAGACTGAAAACCCATCTGCGGAATTTACCGTAGAAAATGGAACAGATGGTCATATTGATTTCACCTTATCCGGTAGCTTGAAGGCCTCAGATTTATTCAGATTAACACCTGAAGAGTTAACGGAAAAACATGGCGGAGACAGCAGGTACTATTCATTTTTTCTACTACAAGTTCAGAAGATTTTAATTGATCTCAGATCCTCTTTAGCCTTTATTATAGGGAATGGGACATGGGCTATTCTACTTAGTGTCCTATCAATGGCATTACTTTTCAAGCTTCTATACTTGAGAAAAAATTATACTTATGTAGAGCATCTTATATTGCAAATCAATGGACATTCTAGATTATTGTTAAGTGCCCTTTTGCTCACAATTCTAGCTTTACTATTACCAATCGAAAACCTTGGATTGTACCTATACCTTTTTTGGTTCTTTGGTGGAATATTCTATCTGTATAAATCCATGAGAAAGTTCTACAAAGAATCAAGAAGGATTACCTTATTGAAATTGTTTACAGCATTGACTGCCTACACCTTTGTTGTTGCTGCCTGCATCACAATCATACTTTTACTTTCAGCAGTACTACTTTAGGAAGCAAGTCTAAAATATTAATGGACCATTGCGTCAATCATTAGAAATCATCAGTAGTTTGGATTGCCTTAAATTCTAACAACACCCACCACCAGGAGTACAAGCACCCGAACCTACACTTAATTCAGAAAGGTCAAATTTAGGTTTTTCTGCCGGCACCTCACACTTATCTTGAGCCAAACAATCTGTCATTTTATTGGTAAGAAGAAAAGTGTTTTCTTCAAACCCTAAACCATACTTCCCAATGGTATTTGATTGATATTCTACTTCAATTTCTATATCTGGTATGCCTAACTTCTGTTCTGACATCTCAATAATATCAAGCATTCTTTGAGGTTTAAGTCTATGGTCAACATCATCGGAATACCACAATTGAAAGTTTACACGTTTTTCTTCTCTCACAGTACCACCACAATCAATAAAGTTTTTAGTAATGAGGCCTACCTCCGTTAGATGATAATGACTAGGTACCAATTCGCCATTAGGTAATTGAAAATTTAAGTCGTTTAAATTTTTTATAATTTCCTTAAACTCTGATAATTTCATATTTCTAAATTTAATGTAGTCCTCTATTCTAAGAACATTGAATCATTGAGTAAATTCCAAAAAATCATAAGACTGAATACTTATTTTGTCTGTGGAATTTGTGTTTAGCTGACAATAAAAATTAGCAAAACTGTCCTCTTTATCAAAGATACCGTTCTTATTGGTATCTTCTACAGTTCTAAAATACAATCGCTCAAGAATAGGCAGAATCTTCCAAGCGATCACCTCTGTAAAGTCCTTATTTAATTTTTGAAATCCACTCCCATCTATTTGGCTTATATACAACGACTTTATATCCTTATCATTTAGTCGTTTATCTTGATTGGTGTCGGAATCAATAACCTGATAAATGAGAAATTTAGCATCATTGACCTGAGATAACTCATTTGTAAAATGAATTTTTCTGATTTCAATTTTCTCCTCAGTTAATGGGCGCCTTGACCCAGTGCGTAGGTCTTCAAAAATTACATTACTCATCAATCCACTGATTGAATTTTCCCAAGATTGACTGATGCTAAAATTCGTTTGGCTTCCGGATTTATAATCGCTTCGAAACTTTCCTTTATATGCTAATTGACCCAATTGACCTACTGGATGTAATAATATATTTACAGTGTCGAATTTAATGGGAAGATCGAAAACAACTTCTCCTGAAATGTTCGTACTATCATTTGCGGAAGCGGGAATAACCACATCCCCTTGATCATCGTAAACTAAAGTCGGGCGATCCCTCTGTAGGCAAGATGCCATTCCCACAATTACTAAAGCAAGAATCAAAAATCTACTCATAAATACTTGCTGTGATTTTTCTAGCACCACCCCTGTTTCGAAACTCACATAGATAAATTCCTTGCCAAGTTCCTAGGGCCAACTGTCCCTCAATGATCGGAATCTGAATAGAATGACCAATCATCGCTGCTTTAATATGAGCAGGCATGTCATCTGGACCTTCTATCGTATGTACAAGAAAAGGCAGATTCTCAGGAACAATGTGATTAAAGACTGATTCGAAATCGGTGAGCACATCTGGATCAGCGGCTTCATTGATTGTTATGGCCGCAGAAGTATGATGAATAAATAAGTGAAGAATCCCATTAGCTGGAAGCTGCGGGATTTGGTTTAAAACTTCTGTGGTAATAATGTGATATCCCCTTGATTTGGCAGTCAATTGAAAGGAATAATGATGGATCATCAGAGTTGCTTGATCTTAGATACTTTCGGACAATCCAATCGGCTGAAATATCGCATGACACTGAAATGTAAGAACACATAAGTATCATTATTTTCACTGTTACCTCTCTGCTTCCCTACGGTCGCAAATCCTTCGACGCCTGAACGATCAGACAGTTGGGCAGCAATTCCCGTAGGACCACCTGGCAATGAGACCAAACTAGGATATACAGTACTGACATCATCAATATAATCAGTCATGGTACGCCTAGCGTTTAAACCTGCGTTGAAACTCCAATTATAATTTAAATCCCACTTGAAACCTACTCCAAACGTAAGGCCTCCGGTAACCAAACCATACTCCCTACCCTGCGCCTCTGTGGCAAAATCTCGAAGGTTATAAGTAACACCATTTAATTCTGCTCGAGGATTAAATTTGGTTACAGCAATTCCTAGACTTGCATAAGGTGTATAGAAGTATTGACTATGTCCATGGATATAGGTAAAGAAATTGAATTCAAGCGCCAGCGAACCATCCCAAACATTGGAGAAAAATGATAAATTTCTGGTACGCTCAAATGAATTGAAGGAATCGGCATCATCGGCTTTAATGCGTCCGTAACTTAGGCCTGAAGCCAAACAAATGCGTTCATTAAAGTTCTTTCGGTATAAAAGACCGGCAGCAATACCTGGATCGTTGATGCTATAATTAGTGTTTAAATCACCAAAGTAATGAGCGACCCCAAGCCAACCACCAACTTCTTGCCCTTTTTGAGCATGAATATCAGTTGATAAGTAACTGAATAAGAGCAGAATAAATACGATCCTTAATTTCATGTGCCTAATAAACGCCCAAAGTTATTTGTTTTGTATTCATTTTTTAAAATTAAGGCAAAAAATAGGGGTCCAATGTTTCCATCAGACCCCTAAATCATCTATCTAAATCGTTAATTACTCAATCACGATCATCTTTCTTGTAGCTGTAAAGCCTTCAGATTCGATTTGATAATAAACAACTCCGGTTGCTTTCAAATCTTTAACTTCCACTAGCAACTCATTATACCCCGCATCAGCCGGCGTATAATAAACCTTAATCAATTGACCACTCACATCGTAAAACTTCATCGTAACGTCAGAAGCATTCGTCAGCGTGTAACCGATCTTAGTTGTCGTATTAAATGGATTCGGTGTGTTCTGATGTAAGGCATTCACCTGATCAGCATTCACTTTATTTAGACTTACGTCAAATGTCTGTAAGTCTGCTCCAACATAAGCCTCAGACTTTAACAAGTCATTGCTTAGGTTAAGCACTCCATTAAATTCACCTTCAAATACAAGAACAAACAACACATCGCCTTTCGTAAGGTTCATTGCTTTCGCATTGTTCCAACTGAAAGTTGTTTTATTGGCAGATCTATGATTGAAGTTTTCTTCAACTACATCCATCATTCCGCCTTCAATTCTTGCAAGTGTAGACCCAGGATAATCAATGGTAAATTGCATACCATTCACTGAAATATCCTGATCCAAAATTACTGGAATTGAGGTTGTATTGATATTGGCAATAACATCTTGATAGCTTAGAGCTAGTGTATTCAAAGATCTAGATTCTACAGAACCTCCTTGAAGATTAAACTCCACCGTACCATTTACATCACCAATTTTAACTCCGATGAAATCATTATCCATGCTTTCATCAATAAGGTTATCAACACTGATGGTTTCGACAAATGGCCAAGGTTGTTCAGGGTCCATATATTGACCTGCAATTGGATATCTCCAACTATCATTTCTTGGTAATTCGTCGTAGATGCCTAGGATTAATTTTCTCAACTCAATTAAATCTATTGCTGAGATTTTTTCATCATCATTGGCATCAGCTGCGATTAATTTATACGGATTATCAAGTGACTGGATATCAAGAATGTGCTTTTGGATTAATACTAAATCCAACGTAGATACACCATTAAGGTAATCATCTGTCTTTCCACCAGAAACTGTATAATCGATATACATAGGGACATTATAAAAAAGGAATTCACCCTCATCATCAGTCATGTCATACTGAGGATAATTCGGAGCATCGCTCATTAATTCTACAGAAAATTGAGTTAGTTCTTCTCCAGACTCGGTTTTGATGTGTCCTCCTATTCGCGATGCTCCAGCCGTTTGACCACATACACCGTTATTATCAATAAGGGTTAAGAATACTGTACAGAAATCAACATTGTCTTTTTCATCCCATACGTATACATTCACTTCAACGGGGGCCGAGGCTATTATGTCATCACAATCGAAGGTCATTGATGAACAACCGGTTGTGGTATTAAATAATGGATCACTGTCAGGATTTACATCCGTAAAAGTGAATCTAAGGTCTTCGTTATCTGAACAATTGTCAAATGATCCTAAATCAAAATCACATGCCCAAAGTTCAATTTCTCCATCATCCATTAATGCAGTACTTACATTAACGCAATAAGGAGTTGGTGCCTTCTTATCAACAACCATAAAGAATTGCTCACAAGAAGTAATGTTACCACATCCATCAGTAACTTTCCAGATCACTCTGTGATTCTGCATACTTCCAGGAACTCCTGCAGGTAAGGTTACTTGAATTTCTTCACCAGAAGAAGTATGAGGTAAGTAGAAAGGTCCATTAGGATCTCCTGTAGAACTGAACACATATTCATAATTCCAATCAGAATAAAGATCAATCTGAACGGTCCACTTCAACCAATCACTTGCACAGTCCCCTTGATCAGAACCAATCTGAGTTAAGGTAACAGCATTGTTTTCACATGTGATGCCGTCTCCGTCAGAATCACCATGATCGTCTGCCTCAAGCATTAATGGAATACTACAATCAAGTAAGCTAGGTCCTTCATCATCGATAACCTTTATTACCTGCGTGTGCTCCCAAATACCATCCGTGGATGTAGCATTATTAGGCTCGTAAGTACACCAATCAATTACAGTCCAATGATTCAATATTTTAAGACAGGCACCATCTTCAAATAAGAAGGTATCTCTATCAACACTATATGCCAATAGATTACAAGCGGGTGCTTGCCAGTATGGAATATGACCATCTAACTCAGCTGTACAATCTACGAGTGTATCAGATGGGAAAGTGATGTAAATATCATCATAAGGAGCAGGTGGCAATCTTTTGATTTGTTGAATGCAGTAAGATGCTGGATTAGAAAGGATAAACCACTTTCTGTAGATTACACCATGACCACAAGTACTATTATCAGCGTACTCATCTTCATATCCTACATCCTCAGTACCACAAGCACTATTGCCTATTGCACTTCCTACCGCATTGAAATCATAGATGTCAACATCGCAATCTACAGTCACATCTGCAGGGCAAAGAATTGAAGCCGGAACCTTATTCTCTAACCTTACATGTGACCAAGATTCATTGTAATGATCACCTTGTGTACCAAAAACACCATCTTGATCACCATCATCCCAAACTCTCAACCATACCTTATACAAGGCATAATCAAAAATCCCATCACCATCTTCATCAACACCATTGGCGTCTAAATCTGTACAACAGAATTTTACGAATTCACCATTATCTGGATCATCAATATCATCATCAGGATGGCCATCATTATTATAAGTTGTATTACCTATGAAAGCGCATACATCTACCTCTCTTCTGATTTCTAAATGTACAGGTCCACAACCATCGTGTGATCCATTATCTACAGAAGTGGCGTAAAGCTTAGCAACACCATCAGAGTTCAATGCAGTTGTTAATGATACAACGATGTTCTCGTGAGCTACAGCAACTGGAGGCGTCCCATCTGACACAGTAACATTCACTGGAAAAGATGTGGAATTACCGCAACAGTCGTAAGCATTGTAGTAAAAAGTGCTCACACCATACGGTGCTCCTGTAACATAGTAACCACTGTCACTATCTCCAGTAATGTTAGATCCATAAGGTCCAGTAACATCATAACTTACAACATATGAACATGCATCATAAATCTGTGGAACTGGCATATGAAAAGTACCAGTACATCCCCACGGATCTACACTTGCTGTAAAATCATAAGCATGAAGTGTAGGTCCATTAGCATCACCATTAACGATGAGCTGGTTAAACTCATGGTCTTCCCCATTACACCAATCAACATATCTCCAGGTACGGATTATTTTCTTGATGTTAGGACAAGCGTCACATGCAGGGATAACTAAGTCAGTCTTAGTAACTGCAATGTTACAAATGCTTGTTGACAATGCTTTTCCATGCAAGGTTGGATAGGCATGATGATTTCCATAATAAGTAGCTAAGGCAATCGCCTCATCTTCTTCAGCTTGAGTCGTTGCCAATGGCAATAACTCATCAAGCTTCTCCTTATAGAAATGATCAAAAATTTCTTGTGTTGTATATCCGTAATTACAAGGTAATTCAATCGGAGATACTGGATCATGAATGTCATTGCTTAGATCAATTGGATCAACACTGTACTCCATGATACATGAGGTAGCTTTGTTGCCTGAAGCATCAGTTACCACATAAGTTCTTTGAATTTTGGTTGGATAGCAAGGTCCTGCATCTACAACTTCATCATGAAATCCTAGATAAGTTTCTGAACAATCCTCCCACTCAGGAAGTAGAATATCTCCTCCGTCATTCAAGAATTCATTAATATCCAAACAGGTCGCTTTAAGCGTACAATCTGGATTATCATTACCCACTGGACAAGGACAAGCCTCATTAATGGGTGTGCTAGGGTCGTCAACAAAAACGGGGGGAAGTTTATCTTCGACCAAAAGCGTTCCCCAGCAATTATTTTCATAACCAGAGACAGTCTCTGTAATGGTTACTATATATAAACCTGGTTCATAAATTTCGGTACCGGCAATTCCGGAACCTGTCTGGGTAGCTATGCTTATCACATAGCTGGAGAGATCGTTAAAAGGTGGATCATAATTGTCCTCACCTTCCAAGATCATGTCGGCTGTAATAGTTACAGAGCAATCTTCGCTTAGCGATACATTCACCTGATTGTTGCAGGCCATGTATGAACTCTGAGCTTTTAATCCCCCGAACATCAAAAGCAACATTAAAAAGGTCATACCAAAGGGTATGAACCGTTTTGTTGTATCGGTTCTCAACATTGGAACGAGTTTTGGTTAATAAATTAAGTATAAAAGACCTTCGCACTCGAAGGCCCGTTCAGATATGAAAAGAAGAGACATAGCAGTGATCGGGTTCAACTGAAATCCTCTGCGACAAATGTAACTCGCCACTCCACCTCCTAGATAGCAAGCACAAGGCTAAATTTTACATTTTTATTTTACTGATAAAAAGTATTTCGAATATGTCCGACGGGTCATTCATTTTTTCGCTTTCGCAAATGGATGATTATCTGCCGTTATATTTAGGTATGACGGTAAAAGATCGAATATGGGGAGGAGAAGATTTAAAGAGGCTAAACGACTTTAGGATAAAAGATTGGAATTATAAACTTGGAGCATTCTGCTAATCAAACTTCCAAGAAGAATAAACAAGCATGATCTAAACTTATTTAGGTGAATAAAGCCAATGAAGCACTTACTAAAATAAAGGGGATAATGGACAGCTAAATCAGAATACTAAAACCGGGTTAGTTTCCTTCTGTGTATTTGCGACTTGTACGGCGATGATTTGGCGGCATCTTTGTACCGAAATGTTGAACCCAGTATCTACCTCTCTTAGCGATACCCATTTCTTTCATATTGACATTCATAATCATTTTACAATGACTCGGGCTTTCCAGCCAATCTTTCACGACCTCCTCAAAGGTATCCTGGCCCTCTCCAAGGTTTTCACCAGCATATCTCCATGGATAGTCGAAGTCATCAAATCTATCGCCTATATCGTCTCCATTTCGGGAGAAATGAGAGAAAAATTTATACTTCTCCATTTCAGAAGCATGTGATGCTGCCGTCGCATATAAATGATCACTCCAAACAATCTTTCCTACGGGTTGCATCTTCTTTCCTCCACATCTACAGCCCTTGGTTCTAATCTCATTTATTTCGTTAACAAAATGGTTAATAACTCGATTAGGAGGCTGAGCTAGCAGATTTGTGCCAAAGAAAACGAAAAACGCGAATAGAATTGTTACTTGCTTCATATTGATATGGATGCTAAGATAACGGGCTTAGGTTCTTAATTGTTTGAAATAGTTCATTAAAATAAGCTTAAAACCCCAGCATACATGGGCTTTGCTCAATCTAGGGCATAAAAAAAGGCGACCAAAAAAAATTTGACCGCCTCCGTTGCTATACGTAATTGAGTTATCTACTACAAATATTATAAAAGTGGAGCAATTACCAAAGCAACTACCGACATTAATTTCAAAAGAATATTCAGGGAAGGTCCTGAAGTATCTTTGAAAGGGTCTCCTACAGTATCTCCTACTACAGTTGCTTTGTGTGGCTCCGATCCTTTATAGTACATTTTACCATTGATTTCTACGCCTTCTTCAAACATTTTCTTAGCGTTATCCCAAGCACCACCGGCATTAGACTGGAATATGGCCATTAATACACCACATACAGTAACACCAGCTAAAAGTCCTCCCAACATTTCAGCTCCTCCTAAGAAACCTACTAGTGCTGGAGAAATAACAGCAATTAATCCTGGTAAAATCATTTCTCTTAATGATGCCTTTGTTGAAATTTCAACACATTTATCATATTCTGCTTTTCCGTCTGCCGCATCGAAGGTAGCTCTATCGCTATCGCTCCATTCAGACATTTCTTTTCCGTCGTTCTTCTTCATAACAGCTAAAGCCGCTTTAAGCTCAGGAATGCTATTAAACTGTCTTCTAACCTCTTGAATCATATCCATGGCCGCTTTCCCTACCGCATTCATAGAAAGTGCAGAGAAAAGGAATGGAAGCATTCCTCCGACCAATAAACCAGCCATCACGGTTGGATTAGCAATGTTAATCGAGTTAATACCTGCAGTTGCCATAAATGCTGCGAACAATGCCAAAGCAGTCAAGGCTGCAGATCCGATAGCAAATCCCTTTCCAATCGCTGCTGTTGTATTACCAACCGCATCTAATTTATCTGTTATTTGTCTTACTTCTTTTGGAAGCTCAGCCATTTCGGCGATTCCTCCTGCATTATCAGAAATAGGACCATACGCATCTACTGCAAGTTGGATTCCTGTGTTAGAAAGCATCCCTACCGCTGCAATGGCAATACCATATAAACCAGCAAAGTGGTGAGCACCGATAATAGCTGCAGCCAATATCAAAATTGGAATAGCTGTCGATTGCATCCCTACTCCTAATCCAGCAATGATGTTAGTCGCTGCTCCAGTTAAAGACTGATCCACGATTGATTGAACAGGCTTTGTTCCTGTCCCGGTATAATATTCTGTAATTTTTCCAATGGCTAATCCTGAAACTAGTCCAAAAAGAATAGCAAGAAATACACCCAATGAAGTATAATTCATTGTACCTACGGTCCATTCAGCTGGCAACATCCAGGTTACTATTAAGTAAGTCATCACCAACATCAAAAATGCAGAGATAAACTCACCAATATTCAAGGCTTTATGCGGATCGCCACCCTCTTTAACTCTCACGAAGAAGGTTCCTATTATTGAAGTGATAATTCCAACAGCTGCTAAAACCAATGGCAAAAATACGGCATTCATTCCTCCAAATTCATTGGACATTGCAAATCCTGCAGACCCCATGAACGTAGCTCCTAATACCATCGTACCTATGATTGATCCTACATATGATTCAAATAGATCGGCACCCATTCCTGCAACATCTCCTACATTATCTCCTACGTTATCCGCAATTGTTGCTGGGTTTAAAGGGTGATCTTCTGGAATTCCGGCTTCTACCTTTCCTACAAGGTCAGCTCCCACATCGGCAGCTTTTGTATAAATACCCCCTCCTACTCTTGCAAACAAAGCAATAGAAGATGCACCAAATGAAAATCCAGTAAGAATTGTAATCACTCTAGTTACTTGAGCAGAATCCGCAACTCCAAACAGATTAGAATAAAATGCGAACAAACCACCAAGTCCTAAAACTCCTAGTCCTACAACACCTAATCCCATCACTGATCCTCCACCAAAGGCTACCTCTAGTGCTTTACCAATACTCGTTCTTGCGGCGTTTGTTGTTCTTACGTTGGCCTTTGTCGCCACTTTCATCCCTAAGTATCCTGCTAAAGCAGAGCATATTGCACCTAGAATAAAAGATACTGCAACCATCCATGATGAATTCTCGTTCATACCACTCCAAGCCATGAGACCTGAAACGACCAATACGAAAACTGCTAGGTATTTATATTCAGCCTTTAAAAATGACATGGCACCATCAGCAATGTTATTAGCGATTCTTGCCATTTTTTCGTTTCCTACGTCTTGTTTAGTTACCCATGCAGACTTCCACATAGTATATACTAAGGCTATTAACCCAAAACAAGGTATAGCGAAGGTTAAAGTTTGACTCATTTAAATATTCGTTTTGTCTATTATGATAAATATTTCAGCGCGCAAATATAAATCTATTTAATCGTTTTTGAGAGTAGAACGCAAATATTGTTAATATTCTAATGGGATAATATTTAGGGATGTCTATCATATTTTTTAAGTTTGTCTAAATTTTAATTTCATGATTACTGCAACCGAAGAAGATTACATCAAAGCAGTCTTTAATATTTCCCAAAACGAAAGGAAAGAAATGGTCGGCACCAACCAAATTGCGGCTAAAATGCAAACCAGCGCTGCATCCGTAACAGATATGTTGCGAAAGTTGAATGCCAAGGAATTAATCATATATGAAAAATATAAAGGAGCCAAACTTTCAGCCTTGGGTACTTCGCAAGCTATGACTCTTTTAAGAAAACATAGGCTTTGGGAAAGTTTCCTAGTATATAAGCTCGGTTTTGCTTGGGACGAGGTACATGATTTAGCAGAACAATTGGAGCATGTGAAGTCGGCAGAGCTTGTCAATAAGTTAGATGAATACCTCGGCTATCCCAAATTTGACCCGCATGGTGATCCCATTCCAGATCTAAATGGAACTTTGACCATTAGAAATCAAGTCATTCTTTCTACCCTAGCGGGATCAGACACAGGAGTTGTGGTTGGGGTAAAAAAACATGATAAACAATTCTTAAGTCACTTAAATAAAGTCAATATTAAAATAGGTGCTGAAATAAAAATTTTAGAGAAATACGAATACGACCAATCGACGAAGGTCATGATTGATCAAAAAAATGAAGCTGTTTTGACGTTAGCTGTTTGTGAAAATATATTCGTAAAACCCGTGTAATGAAAAACTTAATTTACGCTTTCATTCTTTTCCTTTTTTGCTCAGGGCAAATGCATGGTCAAGATAAAATTGAAGTCCTCTGTTCTGCTTCGATGCTTACAGACATCGCAGAAAATATTGTTGGTGACTTAGGTGTCGTAAATACCATCGTGCCTATTGGCGGAGACCCACACATTTATGAGGCAACTCCTCGAGATGCTCAAAAGGTTAAAAATGCCAAAGTAATTTTCATCAATGGATTAACCTTTGAAGGCTGGATTACAGAGTTAATTGAAAACAGTGGGACAACTGCCACTACCTACACGGTAACAGAAGGAGTAAATGTTATCGCCTCTGCAGAATACGACAACTCCTATGATCCACATGCCTGGATGGATGTTAGCAACGGTATCATTTATGCTCAGAATATGAAGAATGCTTTGGTGAAGCAATTTCCAAAAGTTGCAAGCACGATCGAGGAAAACTACGCCAAATATGAAAAAGAATTAGAGGATTTAAATTCATATGTCCAGGCGCAGATAAACAAAATTCCAGCGGAACAAAGAATTTTAATCACCTCTCATGATGCCTTTAATTATTACGGTAAAAAATACGGCATAGAAGTGGAAGCAATCATTGGGATCTCAACGGAAGCAGATGCAAGAACATCAGATGTAGCCAGAGTATCACAAGTAATCAGAGATCGGAAAGTGCCTGCTATTTTTGTAGAAAGCACAATCAATCCAAAATTAATTAAACAATTAGCAAATGATAATGGTGTCCCAATTGGGGGAGAATTATATGCGGATTCTTTGGGAGAACCAGACACTGAAGCAGGCACTTATGTTGGGATGATAAAATCAAATACAGATGTGATTGTTTCTGCATTAAGCTCGAAAATAAAAAATGAGGACGTAGGTAATGCAACTGAAAAAGAAAGTTCAAAAACCCCTTTGATGATCATAGGGATAGTGCTTTTTGCTCTTTTACTTTTCGCGATCATTAAATTGAAAAATTGATGGACCATACATTTGCCATAGAAATAGATGGGCTGTCCGTCAATTATGGAAAAAAAAGAGTTCTTACCAATATTCATATGGATTTGCCGAAAGGCCAAATATATGGAGTCATAGGACCTAATGGAGCTGGTAAATCTACGCTCTTTAAATCCATACTTGGCTTAATAGAATTTAGTTCTGGCACCATAAAAGTCTTTGGGAAAGACATCAATTCTGACAGAAAAAAAATTGCCTACCTTCCGCAGAAAGATGAAATTGATTGGCAGTTTCCAGCAACAGTCATTGACATTGTTTTAATGGGGCGTTATCCTTTTAAGTCGTTATTTTCTAAAATCAATAAAGAAGATTTAGATCTAGCTCATACCGCTATGGAACAAATGGGGATTTCAGATTTAAAAGATCGCCAAATTGGAGCCTTATCGGGCGGGCAACAACAAAGGGTATTTTTAGCTCGAGCTCTGACACAGCAAGCGGAATTATTTTTCTTCGATGAACCATTTGTCGGAGTTGACATTACCACAGAACATCGCATGATTGAAATCATGAGAGATCTGGCCGCACAAGGAAAGACTCTAATTGTTGTTCATCATGATTTATCTACGGTGGAAGAATATTTCGATCAAGTCATTATGTTGAACCAAAGATTAATAGCCTGTGGCGTTACCAAAAAGGTCTTCATCCCGTCTAAAATAGCAGAGACCTACCGCTCACAATTGACAATTTTGCAGCAAATAGGCACATAACTTATTAATTGTCGTTTATCTGGCAAACAATCTTCCAGTCTAGCCCTTTATTTGTAACTGTTAGCATGTTGATGTTATATCTTCATATAAATAAATTTTATTATGTATAAAGCGTTATTGATTCTCACATTAGCTCTGTTTACGAGCTTAAACCATTCACTTCAAGCACAGGATTGTGAATTAGGAGAAATTCCTTGCACCCTAGAGTTCTTGACTGACAATTATGGTTATGAGTTTTCATGGATGGCTATAAGTCAAACTGGAGATACACTTGCCTCTAGTTTCACCTCTGAGCAATTGAACGATCAAGGAGAATATATCAACAATACATTATTTCTAGAAAGCTTTTGTGCTCCAGCAGATCAATGCGTAAGACTCATTCTTTTAGATACCTATAATGATGGATTTACTAATGGAGGATATGTAAGATTTACAGCAGGCGGTAATGAATTGTTTTTATTGACCAATTATGGTGGCAGTCATCAAGAATATTTTAATTGTGAACCTGGATTCACTTGCGATGACCCATTCCAAATTACAGAGTTTTCATATACCATGGATGTGGATGAAAGATGGTACATTCTGAATGTAGACTCTGTAGGGCAATATGAAATAAATACGTGTAATAACCCAGACGGGTGCGACACTGAAATCTTTGTTTATTATAACTGCCCGATTGTGATTGAAGAGAATGTTGAAGGGACTTTATTTTATAATGATTCAAACGATGAATGTGGTGAAAGAGCTATCGTAATAAATGCCTTAGAAGCCAATAGAGATTACATCGTTAGAATACAAAGAGATAATCAGACTTGTGGCGATGAAATAAATATTGAGATTAGTTATTTAGGTGAAATATCTGGCTGTACTGATCCAGAGGCTTGTAACTATGATCCACTGGCAACCATTGATGATGGTTCGTGTGTAGAATTTGGAGAACCTGATTGTCCGAAAGGACCAGACTTAAGACTAAATCCTTTTGTTTTAGCAAGTTCAATGTTTGTAGCAACAATAGATAATGCAGATGAATGCTTGGTAGAGGAAGGATGCATAAGAGGTGTTGGAAAAAGAGACATTGTGAGATTTTCAACGAGAATAGAAAATATAGGAGAACTAGATTATTTCATAGGTGAACCAGCGGATCAACCAGATCAATTCACGTATGATAATTGCCATAATCATTTCCACTATGATGGTTATGCACAGTATAGTTTATATGATACTCATGGACAACACATCCCTATTGGATATAAGAATGGGTTCTGTGTTTTAGATTTAGAATGTCCGTCTCCTGGAATGTCAAAATATGGTTGTGACTTTATGGGGATTACTGCCGGATGTGCAGACATATATGACGCATTCATTGATTGCCAATGGTTAGATATTACAGATGTACCAGATGGAGATTATGTTTTTGTAGCCGTAGTTAATGTTGACTTAGCTAGGGATGCCTTAGGAAGAGCAGAAACTGACACTTTAAATAACTATGCACAAGTATGTATTTCTTTTGACAGAAGTTCAGGAGAATTGCTTGTAACTCAAGATCCAGATTGTGAACCGTATGTGGATTGTAATGGTGAAATTTACGGAACGGCACAAGAAGATTGTGAAGGAAACTGTGGTGGAGCAAAGAAAATCGGAGATTTAAACTTAGATCAGACACATAGTATGCAAGATGTTATGATGTATGTTGACTTGATTATGAATCAAGAAGATGCAACTCCGTGTAATGATATATTTGCAGATTCAGACATAAACGTTTACGATGCTTCTCTTTTACAGAGCTGTATAAATTTTGGGTTAACGCACGATCATACAGATGGAAGTACAGCACATAATCATTGCGCTTTCCCAGGTGGAATAGATAACTTCATTGACACAATGTCTATTGATGTAAAGTATGACATTGAGAATGATCCAGAATACCTAACCATTGATTTAACAAACCCTACGGATGGTCTCCAAGCATTTCAATTTGAAATCACTGGAGCCAAGGTTCAGCAGGTTATCCAAAATACTTTATTGACTGACCAAATTTTTGAGTTCTTTGTTGATGAGGAAAGAGGTTTTGTTTTAGGGATGCCAGTTGCCAGTGCTTCATTGGCGCGTTCAAATGTAGAGCAAGGATTCCTTAGAATCAAAATTGAACCAACCGAAGCAGTGGTCTGCGTTACCAATACATTATTGGTTGCTGATAATGATCAAATCATTGCACATAAATACACCAATGATTGTGTACTTACAGATTGGAGTTCGGTAGAAACATTGGCTGAGCATAAAGATTTAGAGATGTTTCCTAATCCAGTGTCAGACAAATTAAACATTCAGATTGATAATGTTTCTTTTGAACCAAACTCAATAAGTTTCATGACCTTAAACGGAGAAACCGTCTTCGCTGATAAATTAGTTTCTAAAAATTACACAGTTGATGTAAAGGATTGGGCAGAAGGTATGTATTTTGTTCTTGTAAATGGTAAAGACATACAATACACCAAAAAGTTCATCATCCAACATGACAAATAAACTCTTGTTACTTATCGGGATGTTAGCTTTTCAGGTTAACATCCTGATGAGCCAAGACGTTCTCTTCTTAGACAGTACTACTCTCACAAAATACGAGCTTGTCACAGGCTTACTCATCCCTTGGGAAATTGCTTGGGGACCCGATGATTACATTTGGGCAACCGAAAGACCAGGAACAGTTGTGCGTATTGAACCTTCGACAGGGAATTATACTCAGGTACTTGATATCCGTTTTCGAGTAGTCAATGAAGATGAAGTTGGATTCGGAAGTGAATACGGAATGTTAGGAATGGCTTTTCATCCAGACTTTGAAAATACACCTAAAGTTTACGTGGCCTATACTTCAGGTCCTCCAATCATTGTGCGGCTATCATCTTTTGATTGGGATGGAGAAGCATTGGTTAATGAAGAAATACTTCTCAATAATATTGAAGGTGCTAACTACCACAATGGATCCAGGTTGGTTATTTCCCCCGATGAAAAGATAATGATGACCACCGGAGATGCAAGCAATCCAATTCTTTCTCAAGACACCTTTGGACTGAACGGAAAAGTACTAAGACTAAATCTAGATGGTTCAATTCCAGACGATAACCCATTTCCTGATTCATATGTATACTCCATCGGCCATAGAAATAGTCAAGGTCTGGTTTATTCTCCAGATGGCATACTATACAGTTCTGAGCATGGAAATCTAAATTCAGATGAATTAAACATTATTGAAGCTGCAGGTAATTATGGTTGGCCATTTACAGAAGGTGAATGCAATACAGGCGTAGAAATAGGCTATTGTGAAGATCTGGATATTATTGAACCACTTACAGAATGGTCTCCATGTGTAGCGGTTAATGGAATAGACTATTATAATCATGATGCCATCCCAGAGTGGAAGGATAAAATCTTAATGGCAGTTTTGGGTGGTGCTGGTTTTATCAGAAAACCACGTGTTTCTGTACTAAGTTTATCAGATGATGGTCTAAGTTTTACAAGTGAGGAAGAGTATTTTGAAAACTTCGGCCGAATCAGAGATGTATGCATTAATCCCTACACAGGATCAATATATTTCGCAACCAATGGAAATGTCTACCCTGGTTCCGGCCCTAATCAAATCATCGAATATCGAAATGATGACGCAACTGTTAGTGTTGATCCAGAATTGACAATTTCTCAAGATTTTACAATTGTTCCAAATCCAGCCCAGGATGTTATTAGCTTAAATGTAAGTCCTGAATTGATTGGGACAGAGTTTAAGATTATTTCCTATGACGGAAGTTTAATTTCTACAGGGACGATTCGTGACCATGAGCATCAGATTGAAATTTCTGAACTTTCGATTGGCAATTATTACATTATTACTGATAACGCTCTAGGCAAATTAACAAGAACTTTTAGCGTCATTCGCTAATCTGTAGAACAGGATAATTAAGACGTTTTTTTCTTTGGGTTTTTGGGAACTGGATCAGGTCCCATACTACCCCAAGGATGACATCGACAAATTCTTTTTAATCCTAGCCAAGTCCCTCTGAAAATTCCCCACTCAAAAATTGCATCAACCATATATGCGGAACATGTAGGAGTATACCTACAGGTCGGTCCAATGATTGGTGAAATCAATTTTTGATATAACCGTATGGGGAGAATGTAGATTTTCTTTAAAATATTACTGACAGTCAAAGTTTCTAATTTGATCTTCGGAATCAAAAATAAAATAGTCTCTTATAGAAGTATCTGTCTTGAACGATACGATGTTTTTTTGGTCATCGTATTTTTCAGTAAGGATGGTATTTTCAATTGTAATTTGTTGACACTGATTCGCTTCATTTATCTGGAGATAACACCAAATGGCCATTAAGTCTTCGGACAACTCCTTCCCTACCCAATCAAACATTAACTCTGAGGAATTACAATTTAATTTTAATGTAGATGAAAGATATTCTTGAATATATTTATCAGCTTCCTCGCTCTCATTATCTGTCCCGATTTCTAGACCCTCTACACCAAAATCTGCCAATGTCAGTTCTAGGTCATCAATAAAAATATGAATGCTTAACTCTATTGTATTTCTCTCAGAAACATATCTGATTTCACTCTTTGACATATGAAAATCATGGAGTAAAACTTCGGCGTTGAACTCCTGACCAAAGATTAAAAGCAATAAAATATAAAAGTACTTCTGTGTATTCACTAGGCTAACTTTGGCCTAATGATAAGAAATAAAAAGACAAGTAAAAAGAAGATTATCCCAATCCAAAGTAAAAACTTCGGAAAATGGATGCCTGTGTCGGTTGGAGTGTTTAAAATTGGACCATTTGCCACCTCGTCTGAATGGGTCAATGGATCAGATTCTTCGATCAAATCCTTAGGCAAAATATTGCAAAGTTTGTCTTGTTCTGCCCCTATCAAAGCTAGTCCAACTTTATTTTGTAGCCAAATTCTATCTTCAGCATCAATGAATATTTTAGAGTTACTGTCTGCATTCACTGGTATCACACAACTCGACTTATACGGATCAACCATGAATTGCTCTTTATCATAGGTAATCAAACGATCACTGTGCAATACAAGGAGCTTTTCTTTATGATAGTAAAAATCTAAAATATCATCATAAGTTGGAAAATACTCAAATGAAATTTCATCCCTCAAGCAGGTAACTTGAATGATTGAACGCTTGGCTGGGATGAGCATTTTTTGATCTGTAATAAAAAACTGACGATTTGATTTTAAGACTTCTTCATTTTCATCTAGTAAGCTTTCATGCTCAAGCTCGCCATCTGATTTAAGTTTATAAATCCCTTCTTGGCTTACTGCATAAAGTATTGGACCGCAGCTAAGAACATTATAAAATGGCTCTCCATCTGATATTAATTCCTTCGTTTTTCTTCCATCAAATTTTAGAATCCCAGTTTCATGAGCTACATAAACTGAACCGCCTACTTCTGTTATTTGATTTACCTTTTTTCTAAGTAAGGAAAATTTCTTTGTCACTTCTTTTGTTTCCCGATCCAAGAGTAATGCTTGATCTTTTACTTGAATCCAGAAGTCTCCATTTTTTGCAAGAAAGGATTTTTCAATCGGTCGGTAGTCTACCTCAGCAAACGAACTTCTTTCTTCGTTAAAACTATAAACTTTACTCTTGCCAGAGATAAGTAGCTCCTCTCCATAGTAATAAAGTGGACCATCTGTCAGCATACCATCGCCATGAAAATAAGAACCCTGACTATTTGAAATAAAAAGTCCAGCAGATGTACCAATCAACATTAAATCTTGTTGTGAATTATATTCCAAGGCATGCAATGTGAAGCCTTCCTGTTTCATGGTAGGAATTAACTGAACTGCTTTAGTCTTTAAATTGATTTGGAGAAGGTGCTTATCAGTAATCACCCATAGATAGCCATGATTATCAGTTTCGATTTCCTTTACGATCGAATCACCTATGTAAGTTGAAAGGTCAAAGTTCTCAATTTTTTTAGGATTATAAATCTGGGCAATTCCTCCTTGATATCCTACATAGACATCATCTGTTGCTGAAATATGAATTGAACTAATATTGTTGGTTGGCAAACCATTTAGGTTTGATATACGGCGCAATTTAGATTCAGCATTGCATATATAGATTCCGCTACCATAATTTGTAAACCACATCGTCCCATTACTCTGCTTCCGAATATCCCAAAATGGGGCTTCGGAATTCATAATTACTGGGAAGTTGTCGATTCGTTCGTTTTTAATTTTATATAACTCATAAGATGCAATCCAAGTAGTTTCACCATCCTTAAAGACTGCAGCATTAGGATACTTCTCTTCTGTGAGAAATGGTCTTATCTTTCCTTCATCTAATTGATAAAAGCCACCATAATTCCCTAGGAAAATTGGCTGCTCTACAAATCGATCATAACTCTGATTGTGATATAAAAGATTCTTACCGATTCCCAAAGAAGAACACTTTAGCAAACTTGGTTCGATGATACATAACCGATCAATGGTCATCGCATATGTTCTTCCCGATCTTTTATCATGCCATAGTTCCTTTAATTCTTCCTGTATATCCGAGTATTGGACAATATAAGGCATCTGTCCTTCCATTGAGAATGAAAGCACGCTTAATAACACACACAGAATAAAATGGCGAAAAGTCATATTAATAGCTAAAATCGTGACACTTACATATTACAAAAATATGTAATATGTTTTGATTATACGCTATAAATTCTATTTTCCTACAAGAAAAATAGTTGGAATTTTGTCTTTGACTTTCTGACTAGAGCCGTTCCATTGATTGACTTTAAAGGTTGAGATGCTTTCTTGTAGTCCAGAAACATCCGTAGCTACTGTTAACCTGAGATTCTTATCTAGGTATTTTAGAAGAAAATTGAAAAGTCTTTTATTCCGATATGGTGCTTCTATGAAGATTTGAGTCTGCCCTTTTTGAGCCAAGCTATTTAGATTTTGCAATCGCTTTTTTAATAAAGGTTCTTTAATGGGTAAATACCCTTGAAAAGCAAAAGATTGCCCACTCAACCCAGAAGCAGCAAGAGCTAAAAATAAGCTAGAAGGTCCCACCAAAGGTTGAACTCGAAATCCATGTTTATGTGCTGCTTGAGCAAATAGCTGCCCAGGATCTGCTATTCCTGGCATACCTGACTCGCTCATTACCCCAACCTCATGCCCAGCTTTTAGCCATTTAATCATTTCTTCAACTTGTGGCTGGGTTGGCTCTTTTATTTCAATGATTTCTAGATCTGAAATCGGAAAATCTAAATTGCATCTACTCAAAAATCTACGGCTTGTACGTGCACGCTCTGCAACGTAATACTTCAGACGCTTGATGATGGACATGGCAGCAGGCGAGATGGTATTTAAACCATCTTCGGTAATTTCACAAGGAACCATAAAAAGTACTGACATGAATCAAATTTAGATTATGAACCGAAGATACATTCTTACTTGGGAACAGCCATGGCTACTCAAAATTCAGTCATCTATTAAATAGAATTCACATGAAACTAAGCAGTAATTAAGTCCTTTAAAGTTTCTTTCTGATTTCGGAGATCATTATTGAATTCAATAACGGACTTTAGATTAAGGAGATAAAAGATCCATCCTTTAGTGTCTTGCACATAATGGTTCAATTTTGATTGATCATCAGTTTTTATCTCGGTGGCTTTGAGTGTAACGATGGTTTCACCTTCCTCTCTACTCAAGGAGAACCTGACGGGAGCATTCTTAGAAAAGCTAATACAGAATTCATCGACATTATTATTTTCCATAACTACACCTTTCTCCGAAAAATCATCTGAATATCCATGCCAATAGAACTCATACAAATCATGCGTTTCAATAAGTTCTTTCGCTTCTCTTTGGTGATCATTAGAACCGAGAAAAATTGCCTTGCGCAAAAACCATTTTTCCCAACCTTCTGGAGTTTCAAAATAACTAAAGACTTTCTCTAGTGGCGCTAGGATATTGACACGTAATTTGAAGCTACTCCAATCATTTAATATTGCCATACTATTTATTATTGCTATTGTAGATTTATATAAATTAAAAAAGATTCAGCAACCAAGGTCACTGAATCTACTAAAAATGTGAGGACGATATTCTTTAATATCTTAACCTGATGAACTACACTAATCTTTTTATCCGAACAAAGTCAATTGCGGATTTTTGATGGATTGGTACAATTCGGTATCCAACTCAATTTTTTTAATTTCTTCGAAGTACACCTTTTTGGCGAGTCTCATTTGTTCATTAATGGATTCAGCAAAAGAACCAGATCCTTTCATCCTATCTCCAAACCTTGAACTACCAACGCTTCCCTCATGTAGGCTGGCAATTTGATTCATTACCTTATCATACTTATTAGGGTAAGTTTTTTGTAACCAGTCTCTAAAAACATCCTCCACCTCACCATTCAATCGAATGATGATGTGATTGATGTCAACTGCTCCATGACTGGCTACAGTTCTGACGAGTGGCATAATTTCATGATCATTCAATCCTGGAATGATCGGAGCAGCTAAAACTGTTACTGGGATGCCTTCATTAGACAAATGCTTTATCGTTCTCAGTCTGGTAAAAACCGATGAAGCTCTAGGTTCTAATTTTTGCCTCAGGCGGTCATCTAAGGTATTTAGAGAAATGGCTACTTTGACCAGGTTGTGTCTAGCCATTTCTCTAAGAATATCAAGGTCGCGTAAAATAAGTGCACTTTTAGTGACGATTGTTACGGGATGCCTAAACTCCCAAAGAACTTCAAGAATAGATCTTGTAATCTCTAACTTTTTTTCAATGGGCTGATAGCAATCGGTATTTCCTGATAGATTAATTGGTGATACCTTCCATGTAGGACTCATCAATTTTTTTCTTAAAAGTTCCGCTGCATTATCCTTTATAACAATCTTAGTTTCAAAATCTAAGCCCGCTCCGTACCCCCAATAAGCGTGGGTTGTACGAGCGTAGCAATAAGTACAACCATGCTCACATCCTTGATAAGGATTTAGAGAGTAATCACCCGGTACATCGGGACTGGTTACCTTATTAACTATAGACTTAGCTTTACTGTGAAGGAATTTTGTTTTTGGGAAGGGACCCTCTTGCCCTGTAATAATAGCATCTCTCACCAGATGCTCAAATCGTCCTGTTGGATTAATTTGGGCTCCTCGCCCTTTTATTACTCTTAGACTTTCCATAGGTTCTATTATTGTCGAATTATTCGTCAAATATAGGTCGGAAATTTATAATGTCAAATTATTCGACATTATTTTTCTAATTTTCGTCTAATTATTCGGCAAAATGTTCTTTCGAGCTTGAAATAGCTAGATTTATTGCATTTTTCAACCAAGTTAATGCTTGCATGCCGGTCATAATTATTTGCTTTTAGGCTCAGTTTCATTCTTTAAACCAATGCGTTTGACTTAAATTCTCTTTGATAGTTAAGTTTTAGTATTGTTTAATTATGGTCTATTGGCTTTAGAATAAACAATACCCTTTTGGAAAAAGTGAGTTCTCTTGTTATGGAGAGTCTCTTGACCGAGCAATAAAAAATTTGAAGCATCTATGGCCATCCCTTTTATGACTTTATCAAGATCTTGAAATTCTTTTAGCTTCTTATCTAAGATGTTACCATCATTGTCAATCAATAGTAGCAACATTTGTTTTTTTAATTCACCCCTATGATCAAGGCTGAGAGTTTTAATTTCAGTTCCAAACTGAAGAATCAGCGAATTAAAGTTCAACATGCCTGATACAATCTCATGATTTCCAAAATCAAAATTTTTATTAAGCTTGAGTTCACCTTCTGGGGTAATACTTAAATAATTGAAATCGTATCCATTCTTACCTTTAAAATATCTATATCCTAGCAAACTTACTCCTTTGTTATTTCCAAAACCATCGAGTAACCAATCTGCTCCGAAAGTACTCCCTTCATCCAAGACTTCTTCCCATAGTATATTTAGTTGTCGATCAAGCTTACATATCCAGTAATCAGAAATGTTGTCTGAGTTTTCTGAGCCAAGAACATAAATATCATTTTCAGAAACTATCAACCTATTTACTTGCTTGACAACCTTCACTTTTTCATATTCAGCTAATTTATTAAATGAGTCTTTTTGTTCTTGATTCCAATTATCATCTGGTTCAATTAATCGCACAGCATTTATATTTTTATCATCTAAAGCTACATGACCGATTTTTCCTGTCCTCAAATTAAGTTTGCAAATGACTGGATGAGATTGAAGAGCATTCGCTCCATCCCAAAGGGCTACCAATAAGTTTTCAGCATCTAAAAAACATAAGTCTTGACCAAGGTTATATTGCTTTTCCGTTAATACCCATTCTGTCAATTTGGTCAAATCATGACTATAATGTAGTAATCTGACTATGGAACTTTTTCCAATTGAATTATTTTCAAGAAAATAATACCCTCGATCAGAATCAATAATTTTTACAAACTGCGAATTAACATCCTTATTAGGTATACTAAAACTATTGAGTTCTTTACCATCTAAATCAAAGAGGGCTATGTAACCATTGATATCTTTACCCTTTCTTTCAAACCCGACTGCAACAACATTTCCATTAGAAAATTGAGCATCAATTAATGTTACATTAGGGGCGAGGTCTATCGTTATTTTATCTCCAAACTCAAAAGATTGAGCATGCACATTTGTTGAAACTAAGCATGTAATAATAAGGAACAGGTTTTTCATAGTCTTCGTTTGCACAAAACTAGCGAAGCATCAACCTATTAAAATTGGAAAAATCGGAAATGAAGTTCTGATTATTTAAATATTGCTTTGGAGTCATCCCAGAAAAAGACTTAAAATCATGGATAAAGTGTGATTCATCATAATAACCAAGGCTAGGGGCAAACTGAGAATTACTTTCATCATGACAAGGAAGATTGCTTAGTGCCGTTTTGAATCTAAACAGACGTATAAATTGCTTGGGCGAAAGGCCTAACTTTTTCCTAAAGATATTTCTAAGTTGGCGATTCCCAACATTCACATGCGCACTTAGATCTGATACATTAATATTATTAATACTTTCTGTAACTAAATCTACAACAGACTTAATTCTAGCATCTGTATCTTGCATATTTGTTAATAAGAACCTTTCAATAATAGCGACTCTTTCTAAAGCACAAGAGGTATTAACTAATTGATCCTCTACTCTATTTATTTGCTCTCCAAAAACATCTTTTAAGGATGTAGATGATTTTGCCAATTCATCTATGGGATGATGAGGTATAAAATGATAAAGCGTTCCTGGTTTAAAAACAACAGTAAAGGTTTCTATGCTATTGGAAAGTTTATAATAGGTAGGTTCTTGAATTAAACCTGAGATATGTGATTCGGTGCGATTTGTTTTTACCTGGGCATTAATACCTGTTGTAGATCCAGCCAACATAAAAACAAAACCAATCTTTCCTTCAGGCAAGGAAATAAATCTTAAATCTTCGTTGTCATTTCCAGTAAACGAATTAAAATACTCAATGAAAGGCTTTAATATTGGATTTTGTGGCTTGAATCTTAAATAACTCATATTGTAGTAGCTGTCTGTATATATTTAAAAGTTGAGTAAGTCTTAAATATAAAACAACTAACTTAAAAATAGAGTACCACCTTTGCCTTGAGCGGAATCTATAAAGCTACATAACTAATCATAAGCCAAATCAACCACAATAATTTTCCCTAAAAATTGATCATTCCTGGTGCGCTTTTCAGCAATTACTTTCAACTCTTCTTCTCGTATGGAAGGATCATAACTAAACCAATACGCATCAGACAATGCAAGTCCAGGTAACTTTAATTCTGCAATGGGTGTACTATTTATAAGTAATTGATATTGATCTTTGGTAATTCTTGGAATGGCACCGGCACCTTCCGCTCCATCAAATTTCCCATCAATCATTTTAAAATTTAAAAGTTGATGAATATCTATTGTATCAAAGGTTGATAGAGAAATAGGAAATTTGCGAAAGCGATCGGGAATCTGAACGATATCGTAGTATACGACCAATGCTTTCATAGAATACTGATGCATTCCAGAAATCGTATCACAGAAATCTGAAAGTCCTTCAAGTTGTAAATCAGGATAATATATATCAGAAAGAGATAAGACTAATGGATTCCAAATAATATATCCAGTGCGTTCCTCAATCGCAGTTGTTTCAAATTCTACGGCTCGCAATTCCCAGCAAGCCAAACAAGAACTGTAAAGTTCATAACTTAAAATAAAAAGAAGAAATACTAAGAGAAAATTCTTAATCATCATGATATTTAATTTCACTCTTAAGTTAATTATAAGCTATAAATTCAATTCTCATTTTATTTCTAAAGAAATATTTTAAAAAACTAAACCAAAATTAAGATTTGCTCGAGGTCGAAATAAACGAACATCTAAAATACTAACTGCCCTTTGATTTTCTACTTGAATATTTGGATCGCTGTTAAATTCTTCATTGACTCCAAGATCTATAAGTTTTATACCACTACTTATCAACAGACTAAATCTTTTGGAAATTTCTTTTACATACATTGCTTTAGCGCCGAGACCTAATCCTCCTGATTGCGTTCTCATTGAAAAACGATTAGTCACTGAAGGTTCGTAAGAGCTTGCGGTATAATATGCAAAAATAGTCGGGCCTGCATGAAGATTATTTATAACAGAATTTTTTGGGATGTAGGATTTGAAATACTCTGCTTCAAAAAATACTTTTTGCTTGGAAATTGTAGCATTGGGATCCAAATTCACTTGAGGCTGCTCTGCTTGGACCTCTTTATTTATGTAAGATAATTCTAGTAAAAATTGGGTTGCTTTACTTTCTTTGAATCCGAGAAATCCATAGGCGATTTTTGAAGCACCAAAAGAGGAGAAATTAAATACATCACCTTGCTGTTCTAGGCGATCGTGCTCATAAAAAACGCCTCCTTGAAGTGTATTGAAATGCACAT
>JAHDGF010000013.1:74246-92270 GCA_020627785.1 Saprospiraceae bacterium | reverse complement strand
TTGGATTTAAAAACCTGAATATTCCCTAGATCAAGATCATCTTCAAACCCATCAAATTCAACGGAGGTAAAGTTTCCTAATTCAATTTCACTATACTTACTATCAATTTCAAGCTCGGAACCATTGCCACCAGAAAGTTCGCATTCGAAAAATTCTAATTCAGTGTTATTGAAATTTGACATTTCGAAATCAGAATACTTCGCTTTGATTTCACAATCGCTATTGATATTGCCGACCGTCACATTATCGTCGAAGCTATCCATATCTAAGCTGTTAATATTTTTAATTTTCAGATCAGAGTATTTACTATCAAACTTCACATCTTCGGCATCACCGCCGGTAAATTCTCCATCAAAAATGCTAATGACTCCGGACTTAAAATCACCTACTATTGCATCACCAGATTTAAAGTTTAAATCTAGGTCTCCATCAATATCCCCACCTTTAAAATCGGCAGAAAATAATTCCACTTTTACATTGTTTTTGATTTCATCGAAGGTAATGTCATTGCACTTAGTCTTTAAGGTTAACTCTTTAACTTTTGGTTGGTAAATAATCATTTGAATTTCAATATCATTTATATCCTGAGCGGTAGTACCATCCTTAAATTTAATTTCATTTAAATCTCTGAGCCAACTTTTTACCTTCTTCCAATATTCATAATCAAAATTTGGCTCAACATCCACGAAGCTATCGTTGTTACTAATATTTAATGAAAATCTATCTAATACTTTCTGGATTTCAGCATCTGATTCACCACTGACCCTAATCACAGCTTCAATTGTTGCTTCTTGAGAATCAGTACTCTTAACATCTATGGGGCCATGATTATTGGTGACTTTCATCATCGCATTTGATGAGACTTTAATGGTTTGCTTATCTACCTTTGTTTTTTCAAGTAGAATGATATTTGCATACATGGTCAGTTGAAGGCATAAAGTGATTGCCAGCAGACTAAAAAATCTTCTTTTCAATTTTTTCATTTTTTTCTTTTTTTGCAATTTCAAATAAGATCAGTTCAAGTAATCGAGATTTACTTTCATAATATTGAATTAATGTGCTGGCCAGCTTTTCATTAGTTCCTACGTCTTTAAAATTTTCTTTTAGTAATTCTTCAATAGCCTCCATTGATTTCAGTTCATCAAATAATTCATCAATCTCGGGACCGGCTACTTTTCGATTGAATGCTTCAGCTTCTTTGTGCTGAACTTGTTTATAAAGTTTAGTTGTTTCTCTTTGAGCCTCCTCATCCAATAAGGCAATAGGGCCAAAATCAACATCGGGTTTTGGTTTCTGAGTTAATGAGAAAATGATTAAGGAGATAAGCAAAAAACCAAGAAAGAGCAATGGCCAAATTTTGTTTTTAGCACTTGTTTGATTCTTCTCTGAAATTTCTTCCCAAAGTAAATCTTGATCAAAGTTTTCAATCTCATCAAACCTTTCTCGGTTCTCCTCTATGTATTTCTCAAAACTATCCTGCCTCATTTCTTTCAGTTTGTAATTTTTCTCTTAAAATCTTTTTTGCCCGATGGTATTGGCTCTTTGAAGTTGATACGGAGATTTGTAAAATTTGAGCAATCTCCTCGTGACTCATTCCTTCCAATAAAAATAAATTCAAAACCATCCTACTACCCTTTGGCAATTCTTTAATGGCATGGTGAATTGCTTCAACCTCTTTTGTAAAATCAATCTTTACCTCGCTTTCATCTAGCAGATCTACTTCTTCTAAGCTTTGAAACTTTGGCTTCCCTAATTCTGTAATCATTGTATTGATACAAATTTTCTTTATCCAGGCCCCTAAGGTTGAGTTACTTTTAAACTGACCTAAATTTTTAAATACTTTGATGAAGCTTTCTTGCAGTACATCCTTCGCTATTTCTTTATTACCACTCATTCGAACTAAGCTATTAAACATTGCTTGGGCGTATTGATCATATAACTTCCTTTGCGCCCAAGGTTTGTTCTTCAAGCATTGCTTGATGAGTTCTGTTGTTTCTATGTTTTGTTTTTGATTGATCACTTACACTTTAAAGACTGTGGGTAATCTTAAAGGTTGGAATTTCAAGGAAGAAATTCCAAAATTTATTGAAGATTATTGGTTTGGAATAAATAAAAAGCACCCCAGGAAGGTATTCTTGGGGTGCTTTTTATTTTATTTTTAAGTTACAAATTTTTAATTCTTCAAGGTTGCATAATCTACAAAGTACACAAGTTTTAAAGAAATAGAATTCCGCTGCGGCGATTGTCTCAACCGCCCTACACTGCTTTTATAATTATATTGGATGTCTGAAAACTCAGATCCTATATTATTGATGCTATTTTTCCAAACAAAAAATATATCACTTCCCGGAGCAAATCGCCAACGATATACTAAATCAATATTGAAGAAATTTAAACTGAGGTCATTAAACTCATCGTAGTTAGATTCTGCAGTATATCCATCATCCACTAATTTTCGAAATTCATTGTATTCGACACTTGACCAATAATGCCTTAGGCGAGCATTCAAGGTCATGTTCTTATTGAAAGTATAAACTGTACTAATATTATTTATGATGGTTTTTCGATCTCTAAGACCCATGATAATATCGCCATCAACTTCATCAACATATCCTAGGTCATTTCTATCCAACACTCCATCAATCCAAAGATCAAAGCTTAAGCGGTCGGAAGCAGTTAGCACTGCTCCAATGGATCCTTCTGTGTAATCTGCATCAAATAAATCCCAGGACCATCCATGTCCACCATTGGCATAGAACCTATTTTTCTTTCTACCATCGGTCTGAACAAAGAATCCGTAATAACCGAAGCTTGTTTTTCGAACAAACTCTCCTGGTGTTCTAGGCTCAAAATAATCATGCCGCCCTTGGGGTACAATGAATGAAAAGAAATTTATTTGTCTGAATTTTTTAGTCTGAGCTGCCCACCACAGATTGTAGCCATTATTTGCATAAACATTTGGTCTAAATAATCTTTCTTGTTCGAAAGAAATTCCTCCACTCATGCTATTAAATTTGCCGAAAGGCGTAAACTCATTATAACTCAAGTCAATATCAAACTCCTGTGCATTAGGCGCTCTTTGAAATCCTAAATCATTAATCTCAAAGGTATGATTGACCATTTCATAAGAAACGCTGGCATTAAATTTTCCGCTGATTTTAGCCATCCCTAATCCATAACTATATCCTTCTAGATTAGTATCTGATTGATCTTGCGTCAAATCATTTTTATCAACGTTTCTAAGAAAACCAAGGTCAGAAACGTACTCTCGATAATTCTGATTATCCTCAAAAAGAAGTTGGCTTAGTTTAGCAACTCCTTCAATACCGAAGCGCTGTTTTTTATCACGCAACTCAAAGACTAAAGCCGATGCATTTGCATCATAAGCCTCGCCCACCCGAGTGACATTCGTATTTACCAATGACACATACGAGTTATTTTTCAAATTTTGATCAACAACTAATACATTGTAATTGGTTAGAGGATTGACAAGCACTTCTCTTTCTATGTTATCGTCACCTCTTACGGTTGCAAAAGTTTTTGATTCTACAGCATTAAAAAAACCAAGACCTGTTCCTTTGGTAGTACGGCCTGAAACCTTAGTTGCATTAATCAATTGATTCGTCAATGGCTCAGAGACGACTGTTTCATTTCCTCCAATTAAATCCTGAGCACTATAAAATGGTGATCCTCCTGCTCTTCTAGAATAGAATAAATCCCCCTTACTGAACAGTTCAGTTCCTTCCGTAAAAAACTGTCTATTTTCATCGAATTGAACTTCGAAAGGCGACAAGTTCAATACTTGGTTGTCAGATTGAGCTTCACCAAAATCAGGAATCAAAGTCATATCCAAGGTAAACGCATCACTTAACCCATATTTTATATCCATCCCTGCATTAAAAGACCTTCCCCATGAACTTACTGGATCATCGATGTCTTTATCATTATAACTTTCTAGGTAGCCTGCTACGAATGGTGTTGCACTTAATCTAATTGGAGGTTTAATATTTTCAAGACCTACTAAAGTCCCAGCCTGATTTAAAAACCCTGGAACATTCCGATCCACATGATGCCAAAAATCTGTTTCCTGATATCTTGCAAAATTTCTAATAAAGTTTACACCCCACTCTTGCGTTTCAGTTTCAGGAAAACGCAATGCTGCATAAGGAATTTTCATCTCAACATACCACCCATTATTTCCTTGAGAAACATTTCCGTCCCAAACCGCATCCCAACCAATATCTTCTCCATTGGCTGAATATTTAGTATCTAGTTGCACCCCTTGAGAAGTTAGAATGAAACCCACCCCATTAATTCCATCTTGATATGGGCACAAAATTATCCCAAACCAATCCGCATTTGAAAGAGCATCTCTCTCGGTCATCACAAAGGACATCGAGTCTAAATCATCTTCTAAGAATGCCCCTATATAGATTGCTTCATCATCATAAAGTACTTGGACTTCCGTTGCCTCGCTGGCTGGCGCTGCTGGATCAGGTGATCTCTGGTAGAAACCAGTCATTTTAGTTGCTGTACCCCAATCCGCTTCACTCAGTATGCCATCTAATTTTATTTTAGAAGTAGCTCGATAAGCTTCTGCTATTTTGGTTTCACCATTTACTTGCGCATTAGAAATAAAAACAATTAGAACAAGGGTGAATATGAAATAAATTCTTTGCATAACAGATATTATACAGAGTAGACTAGCTCTGTCTTACAAAGGTTGGAATTTAAGGACAGAACCGATGAATTTGTAGACTAAACTTTAGTTTAGCTAGACAATAAGTCAACTTTCCTTAATTATCAAAACAAGATTCACTTAAAAATAATTCGATCACTTGTTTTTGTGATCTTTTTAAAAAGGATTTAGGTGGATTTTACCTTTAATTCTAAATCTATGACCGCTTAATGAAAAGAGGTTTTGTAACAAAGAATTTGAATTACCTTTAGCTATAAATTATAGATCATGAATTTCTTCAAATTTGCACTCCTTATCATTTTAGTCTTTACCACTTTGAGTGACTCAATATGCCAAACCCAGATTGGCAATAGTTTCATCGGCGGAGATTTTATAGGTCGGCTTGGATCTTCTACTGATCTGTCTAAAGATGGTTCTGTACTTGCCATGGGATCTAATGGGGATACTGATGCAGGTGTTGGTTCAGGCAAAGTATTGATTTATGAATTAGAAGGAGATCAATGGAAGATAAAAGGTGACACCATAAATGGCGAAGGATTTGGAGATAGTGCTGGAAGATCGATTGCTCTATCCGACGATGGGAATACAGTCGCAATACATTCCCCGGGGATAGGATTTGTTAGTTCAGGTCTAAACATCGGTCATGTTCGTGTATTTACATGGAACGGTATTGAATGGCTGCAGCTCGGTGAAAATATTGAAGGGATGGAAGAAGATGAGGTACTTGGAAGAGGGTTGGATTTATCTGCTGATGGAAAAACATTAGCGGTGGGTTCGCCTTCTGGACGAGAAACTGGCTATGTTCAAATTTATCGGTGGATAAATGATCAATGGGAACTCAAAGGAGTAAATGCAGAAATGGTTGGAGAAGAGACAGGCGCGATGTTTGGATTTTCTATTTCTCTTAGTCAAAATGGGAATATGATTGCTATTGGTTCTGTGTATAGTGAAGGCTTAGGCCCAAAAACTGGAATGGTTGAAACCTTTAGATATTCTAGTGCACTGGATTCTTGGGAACAGGTTGGACAACCCCTTATTGGAGAAGCAGAAAGAGATGCATTTGGGTGGGATGTTGTATTGGCTGAATCTACGAACACGTTAGCCATAGCGGGTCCAAATAATGATGAAGTGAATTTAGGAGCTGGTCATATACAAATCTATGATTTAAACATTGATGATGAATGGGAAAAAGTAGGTTTAGATATTGATGGAGAGGGCTTTGGAAATGCCATGGGTTCATCCATTGACATTTCAGATAATGGGCAAAGATTAATTGCTGGAGCTTTACAAAATAGTGACGCAGGAAATAATGCGGGCAAGACTTATGTATTTGACAGAGTAAATTCTGATGAATTTATTCTAAGCATTACTCCTATCCTTGGACTTGAACCGTTAGACAATGAAGGTTTCAAAGTTTCAATTAGTGGCGACGGGTCAATATTTACAACAACGTCTCCAAGTCATGATGGAGCAGAACCTGCCAGTGGCATGGTACGAGCTTACAGACACCCCATTGACCTTAGCTCCACAAATGAAATAGAGCTAGCTTTTTCTATTTTCCCCAATCCGACATCAAGTCTTTTTCAAGTGAGTAATCCAGAAGTTCATATTGAAGCAATATATAATTATAAAGGCCAGGAAATTCTGAAGTTAAAAAATGAGGTATCACAAGTTGACCTAAGTAGATTTACAACAGGACTTTATTTTGTAAAATTAAGACTGAAGGATGAAGAATATTTCTATAAAGTTTTAAAGAAATAACTGTAATGATTATGCAATCATTTTCACTGTCATCATACAGAGCGCTTCTTCCAGTTCCTCATACTTTGCTTTCCTGTCTTTTATTTCGGTAAGCTTAGGTAAATGTTCTGCGAAGTAAATCTGGTTATTAGCCATCTCAAAAAGATTGTTAGCTAACATTTTTGGGTACGAGAATTCAGGTGACACCTCTTTGATTACATTCGCAACTTTTTCTACCAATGCTACATAGCTTTCGAAATATCCATGCGAATTTTCATCATCGACCGTGTTGACGTGGTAGGCTTTAGAACCTTCCTTGATGATAATCTTGTGCAGAGAATTCTCATTAATATATTTTGTGCAAGGAGATTCAGAGGAGGCGTTCACGAGATTATGAATAACAATTTTCAATCTGGTATTAGGATCATTGATGTTGGTCAAATTTAAATCAATAAGATATTGCACCCATTCCCAATACCAGCAAGTGAGCCACAATAGAAGCATGTGTTTGTTTTCAAAATATCTGTAAATGGAAGTTTCTGTTGAATCGATGGCTATTGCTAATTTTTTAAAATTGAATTGCTCCAGTCCTAACTCATCCAAGAGAAGAATGGCATTGGAAATTAGCTTCTGACCATATTTAGTCATCTGTGGATCTTTTAGATAAAGCTCTGGGTTGATATTGAAATGTATACCGTGTCCTGCCATTTAAATCGAAGGTAAACAAAAAAGTTTTACAATTGAATTAGGGGGTATTACAAAAGCCAGATGTAGCGTTAATCTAGCATGTGATAGCGGACAAATTCTTTTGGATAGTTTTACTATCTTTAGCCGAGATAACCACAAACTTTATACATATGAATAGATTTGGCTTTGACTTTAAACATTTAAAAGGAGATATTTTTGGTGGGTTGACTGCAGGTATTGTAGCCTTACCATTGGCTTTAGCTTTTGGTGTAAGTTCCGGTTTAGGACCAAGTGCGGGACTTTATGGAGCTATCTTTATTAGTTTTTTTGCTGCTTTATTTGGTGGAACCAATACCCAAATTTCAGGACCTACTGCTCCTATGACCGCAGTAAGTATGGTCGTAATTGCTGGGATCGTTGCCAGCTATGATGGTGAAGTATCAAAAGCTCTTCCCATCATATTAATGGTTTTTATCCTATCCGGTCTCATTCAAATTGTTTTAGGTTTTATTGGATTAGGTCAATACATAAAATACATACCATATCCGGTGGTTTCAGGTTTCATGACAGCGATTGGAGTCATTATAATTGTTACACAGATATTGCCAAGTGTTGGTTACTACCCGAAGGAGGATTTAGAGTTTGTTAATAATTATAAACCCCAGGCAGAGGAAATAATGTTAGATAATATTCTAAAAGAGGAAGCTGGAGAAGGCATCTTGGTTTTAGAAGATTTTAAAGAAACAATAAAACGTGCAGAGTTGATTACTGATGATCAGATCATGCAGGAGTCCAAAACTTTAGCTGGTAAAGAAGCATCAGGGGTAATTGGTAGTCTCAAAGTTTTACCAAGGGCATTGCGAAATATTGATTGGTTGGAACTAATTCTAGCCCTCGCTACGATCTTCATAATTTTTGGGTTTAAAAAAATCACCACTGCGGTCCCTAGTACCTTGGTTGCCTTACTCGTTATGTCGGGAATCGCTGTTGGCTTTGGTTTAGACTATCGCCCGATAGAACAAATACCAAGTGGATTACCACTGCCTCACTTTGAGATTTTCTCACAGTTTAGTTTATCAGCAATTACACCTTACATCTTTACAGCGATTACCTTAGCATTACTTGGAGCCATTGACTCCTTACTTACTTCGGTCGTTGCGGATAATATGACTAAAACCAAGCACAGACCAAACCAAGAATTGATTGGTCAAGGTATTGGTAATACAATTGCTGCAATCTTCGGAGGTATTCCAGGAGCAGGTGCAACCATCAGAACAGTGGTAAACATTAATGCGGGAGGAAAGACTAAACTTTCTGGAATGTTAGCTGGGGTTTTACTCTTAGTTATCCTTCTTGCGCTTGGGCCTATTGCATCTAAAATTCCAGCTGCTGTTCTTGCAGGAATATTAATAACTGTAGGTATAGGAGTTATGGATTACAAAGGTTTAAAAGCAATTCCATACATGCCTCGACCAGAGGTGATTATCCTTTTAATAGTACTTGTGCTTTCATCCGTTTGGGATTTAGTTTATGCTGTTGGAATAGGTCTTGTGATCGCTTCATTGATGTTTATGAAGAAAATGGGAGATCTAAATGAAGAAGCCTCAGAACTGGTACCACTGAAAGAAGAAGCGTGGTCTGACGAAACAGGATTCCCAGAAAACTTAAAAGAGGAGGTATTTATTAAGCATTTAGATGGGCCTTTATTTTTTGGCTCAACAAGTAATTTCCAACAACTGGCCATGCAAATTCCGGAGACTGCGGACACCGTTGTGATCCGATTGGGTAAAACTCCTTATATGGATCAATCCGGTCTTTATGCTATGGAGGATGTATTGGTTGATTTGGTTGGCAAGGGAATAAACGTGCTTTTTGTAAATCTCCAAGAGCAGCCAAAATACATGCTAGAGAGAATCGATGTTATTCCAGATCTTATCCCTCAAACAAATATCTTCAACAGCTTTGAAGATTGCTTATCTTGGATTAAGGAAAACGTAGTAGATAAATATCCAGAAAAAACTTAAGATAAATCATAAACAAATAAATAAAACTTAGAATGGTTTCACCTTTTTAAAGGAGAAACCATTTTTTTGTAACTTGAAGAATTATGTAGTGGATAGTAAATCAATTTAATTGAAAAATATATTTGAAGCCATCACCAATTTGGGTGTTGATACATCATCCCCAGAACCTATCCAAAAAGAAGTCATCAAGACCAATCTTACCTACCTCATTGCACTTCCAATCAACGGTGCTTTTACTATTTATTACATTTCAAAAGCCATGCTTCCTGCTGCATTGCTTTTAAGCATTGGAACCTTAGCTTTAATTGTAGCATTATATCTTAATAGCCGTGGGAAAATCACAGTCTCCAACTACATGATAAGCTACACTGCGTTTTTCCTTTTTGCGATAGGACTTTTAATATATGGTCGAGGATATGGTTTTGAATATGGTTTCTTCCTTATGGCCGTCACACAAATTTCAAGAAACCATAGTAAAAAGAGTGCCTTATCATTTTACAGTATATTATTTTTTGTTGCCATACTTAGTTTGTGGTACAACATTGATCATATTCCATTAATTGGTGTCAAGGCAGAGTTAACTTATGTTGACTATTTTGCATTCGTCGCATGCTTGTTTTGGGTGGTTGGAATTTCCTATGCAAACATTTTTGTAAATAAAAATTTCGAAGAGAAGAAAATGGAGTTGATGTCAAACCTAAAATCTAAGAATCAAGAGCTCACAAGATTTGCCTATGTGGCTTCACATGACATGAAAGAACCCTTACGCCAAGTAAAGAGTTTCAGTCAACTACTCAATCGGAATATTAAAAATGCTAAATATGAAAAGTCAGAAGAATATCTCGAATATATTGAATCCGGCATAGAGCGAATGGATACTCTAATTTCAGACTTACTAAAATATGCAACTGCTAGTGAATCCATCGATTATGAGTATTCTTCATTAGAATCAATCCTAGACACAAGTGTAACAAACTTAAGTGAGACCATTAGGAATGCAAAAGCTGAAATTATAATTTCTGAAATCCCTAATATTAAACTACCAAAAACCCCCACCCTACAATTGCTTCAAAATTTAATTAGCAATGCCATTAAGTTTAGAAATAATGAAACGGATTGCATTGTGAAAATTCAATTCGAGCTAAAAAATATAGGACTCACAACTCAAATAATTGACAATGGAATCGGGATAAAAGCAGAGGACCAAGAAAAAGTTTTCGAAATTTTTTCTAGAATCAACTCCAAGTCAGAATATGAAGGATCTGGTATTGGTTTGGCAACATGTCAAAAAATCGTAGATTCCCTCAATGGCTCAATTACACTCACTTCAGAATTTGGAAAAGGAACAACTTTTACAATATTCACACCAAATCAATTTATCCAAAAAAGTTGAATTACAATTAGCCAATCAATTGTATCACGATGAGCAATTAATTTGAAAATTAAGGCAGTTTTCACTTAAGAATGTTCGCTAGTTTATTGTTTGCTTTCTACACAGTGTATAAAACTCCAAGTAAAACAAAACAAAAGCCTTATTGGATTTCCAATAAGGCTTAAAAATTGATCAACATGTTGCAACGGAGATTTACATAATTTCATGTTTCTATACCCGTGTTAACCTAATAATTAATTAATTTTCAGAATGAAGGTAGTCATCATTGGTGGTGGAGCTGCAGGATTTTTCGCTGCACTTTCAGTAAAAGAACATCACCCAAAGGCTGTGGTTTCAATTTTTGAAAAAACACAAAAAGTACTTGCAAAGGTTAGGATTTCAGGAGGCGGAAGATGTAATGTAACCAATGGCTCTGATTCCATCGCACACATGACAAAGGCTTACCCAAGAGGCGGAAAGTTCTTAAAGTCAGGTTTCAAACAATGGATGACCTCGGATACTCAGCAATGGTTTGAAGAACGTGGTGTGCCTCTATATACCCAAGAAGACCAAAGAGTATTCCCAGTAAGCAATAAATCTGAAAGTATTATTGAATGTCTTTTAGAAGCGTGTAAGAAAAATGATATTCAAATCTGTTTAGGCCACGGAGTTATAGACCTTGAGAGAGTCGATTCGAGATGGGAATTAACACTAAAGCAAGAACAACTCATTTTTGACAAGGTCATTGTTGCGACTGGAGGATCCCCTAAACTTTCTGGTTTTAATTGGCTTCAAAAAACAGGACATAAAGTTGTTTCTCCGGTTCCTTCCTTGTTTACCTTCAACATACCCAATCACGCCGTCATCGAACTGATGGGTCAAGTTGCTCCGACTGCAAAGGTGAATATTCAAGGGACCAAATTAAATTCAGAAGGACCACTTTTGATTACGCATTGGGGTATGAGTGGACCGGCCATCCTTAAATTATCTTCAAAGGCTGCAAGGATTTTACACGAAAAAGATTATCACTTTAATGCTCAAATAAATTGGATAGGAATTAAAGATCATGGAAAAGTCTTCGAAATACTCGAAGAGGCCTTTCAATCAAATACAACCAAACCCATCGAAAAGGTCAAGCCATTTGAATTGTCAAAAAGATTGTGGAATTATCTTATCCTCAGAGCCGAACTTAATCCTTCAAAAGCTAGTGGAGAGTTTGGAAGAAAATCTTTGAATCGATTAGTCAACATTCTTTGTAATGATGACTATACAGTCATGGGTAAAACAACATTCAAAGAAGAATTCGTCACCTCTGGAGGAATTGAATTATCAGAAATAAATCCAGAGACTATGAAAAGTAAACTGTTACCAGGATTATATTTTGCCGGTGAAGTGTTGGACATAGATGGAATAACTGGAGGCTATAATTTCCAGGCAGCTTGGACTACTGGCTATATTGCGGGCAAGCTCAGATAAATAACCTTACAACAATTAACGATTCCTTAATATCTGTAGACAATTTGCGAAAGCAAAAAACGTTTAACCTTTTTATCATTATAATTCAAACCAATGAATCCAAGTAATAGCAATCGAAGATCTTTCGTAAAGAATTCTATATTTGCCTTGAGCGCAACAACAATCCTACCCTCTTCTAAAAGTTCAGTCAACCAACCAATAGATTTTTCACAAGACAGAAGTCTCAATTTTGTAGGACCAATGGATGGTTACACAGAACACATAGGTACACTCGTGAGCATGATGAACTGGATGAGAAATACCATCCTCAGACCGGTATTAGGAATGAGTGTTTCTGATCTTGATTACCTACATGATAAAAATTCGAATACCATTGGAGCCATGCTTTGGCATCTAGCTGCCACAGAAAAATTTTATCAACTAAACACCTTTAAAGGAATGGCTTGGGGAAGTTGGGATGAAAAAGAATACGCTGACTGGAACGTTGCCATGAACTTAGGAGATGAAGGTAGAAAGAAGATAAAAGGTAAGCCGCTTGAATTCTATTTAGATTTATTACGAGAAACTAGAGAAGATACTTTAGAAGAATTCAAAAACTTAGATGATGAATGGTTGTTGAAGGTCGATCCTAACTGGGGATGGTCTGGTGAAACTAATAATTATTGCAAATGGTTTCACGTGGTTGAACACGAGTCCAATCACAACGGTCAATTCAAGTATATTAAAAGTAGAATTAACTAATTAATAGCTCCCATAAAATCTTCGCAGGAACCATTCCAAAATCAACATAATTGCAATGGCAATAAACAACCATTTCATATTAAGCAGTGATTCTGTTTTGTTACTCTGATATAGGATTGGCTTAATGTTAGTGCTTGATAGAATATCATTTCCGAGTTTACTCACTTCATTGGGATAATATAATTCACCGCCATACTTTGCACTCAATGAGTTCAGCATTGAATGTCGCGCCGTAAGATCGTATTGCTCTTTCTGGATGGACTGAATGGAAAAGTTCCCTGAAGACTTATACTGCTGACCGTTGGAATTACAAGAGGCTGTGAAATTATAATTGCCTTCATTCAATGCCCCAGCATTCAGCGTATAATAATTATTGGTTTTGGAGAATATGTAATCAAAATTATTCCCTTCCCCATCCTTTACTTGAAGCGCTACTTCAGGCTCATTGATTAATTCGTAATTATCATTAAACAACTGTGCATCAAATACAATTTCTTCGTTCTCTTTAAATACATTCTTACTTACAAAGGCTCTAAACTTACGTTTATCATCTTTCTTAGAACTATATTGAATCATTTTATTCATAAACTCATGCAATAGGTCATACGACTTATACTTCATGTGTTCAAACAATTTCCATTTCCAAATCCCTTCAGCTGTAAAAATTGTGGTTTTCCAATTTCCCTTTTCTCCATAGGCAAGAAGCGGATACTTCGTGTCTACTTTCCCAATTTTTTGATAAAGCAAAACCTCAGCAGTTTCGCTAACAGTGTATTCGCCAAATGGAGCAGCCAATGGATTGAATTTTTCTAATTGCCCCTTAAGCCTTTGATCTATTTTATAACCATTAAAGCTTGAATTTAATAAAGCTTGAACCTCATTACTACTAGACACCTGCCCTGCTATAGACATGGTTTCTTGCGCTGCGTTAAACCGAGCCAAATCTGTTTGATTCCCAGTCACAAAAATCGTAGGAATACGTTGAGTCTTTAAAGTATTTAACTCTGCAGAAATCGCGTGCTTCGGGCTTGGGAGATTATGTAACATTACAAGATCATACTGCTTCAAGGCAGTCACAGGATTCTTAGCAATAACGATTTCAACTTCGTAATTTTTGTTATTCTCAATGAGTGTTTTATAGGCAGCAAGATCAGGATGCGGTGCATTGGCATAAAGCAAAATCTTCTGTCTTGCATCCAATACTTCTATGTAAGTATCTCGTGAATTATTGGATCGTGACAACTCATCCGATATTCCATTCAAGCTGATCCGATATTGGACATTGCCAACATCAGCTGCATCGATATTAAAATCAAAAGTTTTAAAATAATTATTACTAGAAATATTAAAATTCTGAGAAGAAACTTCTGATCTATTTCCTCCACTGATTTTGGTTACCGTAATTTTAGAAGCAGATCCGGCGGCATTAAAAGCCTGCACATCTACCTGAAGATTAAAAGCATCTCCAAGGTAAGCCACTCTATTATTTAGGATGTTTTTTATAAATAAATCTCTTCGGATGGTAGTATCCCCTAAGGCAACGGTATGGATGGGTGCCTTGAATTTTGAATTGTGGTAAATCGGATTAATGCCCTCATTAAATATTCCATCCGTGACTAAGATAATTGCACCTATGTTCTGATCAGAATATTGATTCTCAAAATATTCCAATTGAGAGGAAAGATTGGTTGACTGATCAACAAAAGAATCTCTTAGTTCGGTATAAATCTTTTCTCCAAAGCCAAATCGCTTCACAGTGAATTTCTCCGACAAGCTTGCTTCAAGACTATTAATGTTTGAATTTAATTCATTGATTGCTGATTCATCCATGGTTGCAGCAATGGATTGCGATCGATCTTCTGCCATTAAGATGATGGGATCTTGTTGGGTTTCCACCAAATGTTTAAGAAATGGCATTAATAACATAAATGCGATCAGACCAATGGACAAGAATCTCAATAACCCAAGGCCAAAAGGTAAGTTTTTACCTGCATTCTTAATTGCTGACGACCTCCAATACAATGAAACTGCATAGATAATGGCAGCTACTGCACAAAAGATCAAAAAATAGCTAGGATATGATAATTGTATGTTCTCTAACACGTTCTCTAGTAATTAACCGTTGCAAATATTAAAAATATTTTAATAAGACGGCCAAGAGGTATTAAATTTGACGTCTGGACGTTTAAATATCTACACACAAAGGAAATAGTGCTTATGAAACGTAGTCTACTCATATTAAGTTGCCTTTTTTATACGCTTTGCGCAAATGCATCTTACATCATGATACCAATGGATCATGATAATCAAAGAAATCACCTAAAAGCCTATGGAATCGCCTATTGGATCCTCGAAAAGGACATGGAGGTTTATTGGTTATTGAATTATGAAGGGGGAAGTTTTGTCTTCGAGAATCTCCCGAGCTTTGAGAAGGAGCTCAAAACTAGAGATGTGAGCTATCGAGTGATGCCAGATGGAGAATTTGCTCAATTAAGGAACACCATTGGTGATCCTGAAGCGAATATGGAGGTAATGAAACTTGAGAAAGCGCCTAAAATTGCGGTTTATACTCCTAATTTTAATGCAAGAGGTGCCAAGATTCAACCTTGGGACGATGCAGTGACCTTAGTTCTTACCTATGCAGAGATACCATACGATGTAGTTTATGATCGAGAAGTATTAGAAGATAAATTACCAGAATATGACTGGTTGCACCTACACCACGAGGACTTTACTGGTCAATATGGTCGGTTTTATTACTCTCAAGGTTCACAACCTTGGTATAAGGCCAATCAAGCAAAAATGGAAGAACTTGCAACAGATCTTGGCTTTAAAAAGGTTTCTCAACTCAAGCTCGCTGTTGCCAAAAGAATAAAAGAATACGTTAGTGGCGGTGGATTTATGTTTGCCATGTGTTCTGCTACTGATTCTTATGATATTTGTCTGGCCGCCGAAGGATTAGATATCTGTGCAGACATGTATGATGGAGATGCCTCAGATCCCAATGCTCAATCGAAATTGGACTATTCTCAAACCTTTGCCTTTAAAGACTTTGAGCTAACAAAGAATCCACTGGAATATGAATTCTCTACTATAGATCATAAGAAAAGAAAGTTGAGCCCCGAAACGGATTATTTTACCCTTTTCGATTTTTCAGCTAAATGGGATCCTGTCCCGACCATGCTAACCCAGAATCATACACGTACAGTGAAAGGATTCATGGGCCAGACGACTGCCTTTGGTAAAGAGGTCGTAAAATCTGATGTCTTGGTTATGGGTGAAAATAACTCCATCGATGAAGCACGATACATCCACGGAACCTTCGGCTTTGGTACATGGACCTTTTACGGAGGTCATGACCCTGAGGATTACAGACATTATGTTGGAGATCCTGAAACAGATTTAAATCTCCATCCTAATTCTCCAGGATATCGATTAATTTTAAATAATGTATTGTTCCCGGCAGCGCAAAAGAAGAAAAGAAAGACTTAGCAGAGCGGCATATATAAAAATGTAAACCAACATATCAATACATACGATTTCCAATTCTCTTGTTGTTTGTTTTTCTAATACTGCACAGCTCTTGCCAAAATAATAACCAACCTTTTGGGAATTAGCGAGCATGGAGGTGGAGATGCTGCCATAATATGGTTACTAAAAAAATCTCTCGGTCAGGAAGTAATTTGTGAGCCGCTAACCCCTAGAAAATAATTCAGTCATTTCAGAGCATTAGTTTTAGCTAAATTACTTATAATGAAAATCATAATGTTCATCTTTGTAATTCATGTTTCCAGACTTTAATATTTACTCTCTCCCATTACTTATTCTTGTCACGCAAGGATTGATATTATCGTTTTTGCTTTTCTGGAAATACTTTCAACAAAAGAAGGCCTCCTACATCATTCTGGCCATTCTCGTTTTAATTACTTGCTACCATCGGACAACTTACACCATTGGCTTTATGGGCTGGTACGACACTTTCCGAAATACTAAGATCAACTATTATTTGATATCACTTGTACTAGCTGTTGGCCCATTGATTTACTACTATCTGAAATCATGCATTCAACGAGATTTCATTTTCAACAAAAAAGACTTAATGCATTTTGTCCCTGCATGCATCTATGTTTTGTTTTCACTTGTGGTATATTTTTATGACAGAACCCAGATTGGTTTCGATGAGACGCAGAATGGAGTATTACATCTGTGGTCGATGAACAATCTATCAACGGCCCTTGGAATTTTCTTTTCCCTACAATTGCTGACCTATCTTATTTTCTCATTTAGATTATACTACAACTTTAGAAAAAAATTAAATCAAGAATATTCGAACACCTATAAATACGAATTGGGTTGGTTGCGTAATTTCTTGTATGTATTCACTTTCTTATTTGCCTATGATTCCATTCAAATGTTAACTGATGAATTAATCTTTGACCTTCACTGGACTCAGGAATGGTGGTATCAATTTTTCTCTTTGCTGGTTGTCATCTATGTTGGCGTGATGGGATATTTTACTTCAGCTTCTGATTTAAACAAGGTTAGTTTTGAAGCTTTACAAGTTTTCGAGTCAAGCTCAAATGTGAGCACCTTTGAATACCAAGAGCAATTACAAAAATTATCTGAATTGGTAGAAAAAGAAGAGCTTTACTTAGATCCTAACTTAACCCTTACCCAATTATCAAGGCATAGTAAAATTAACAGCTCCCAATTATCTTATATCATCAACAACGGGCTAGATAAGAACTTCAATGATTTCATTAATGAGTATAGAATTGAAGCCGTAAAATCTAAGCTCATGGATTCAAGAAATAATCATTTATCAATTTTGTCCATAGCCTTTGATTGTGGCTTCAATAGTAAAGCGACTTTCAATAGAGTTTTTAAAAGAATCGCGGGCAAAGCCCCGTCCAGCTTCAGAAATAACAAATCTTAGTACAACCCTCATAATCAGCAAGTTAGAATAATTTGAGCCGTCTCAAATATCATCTGAGACTCCTAATTATGAAATGAGACGCGCCAGACCAATGGTCTCTACATCTTTGGGTCATTAAATAATTAATAAAGTAATAATAATGAAATACGGTTTAGTAATAAGTATGATTCTATTTGTAGCGTTTGGATTGAATGCACAGATTAAGGGAAATGGGAGCCAAAAAACAATGACCATTCAATTGTCTGATTTAAAAGAATTGGATGTTCAATTTAATGCCAACATTGGATTATTCACTTCAAGAAAACATTAACTGCAGATGAGAATAGAATACATCGGAATGGAAGTAAAC
>JAHDGF010000013.1:31575-74236 GCA_020627785.1 Saprospiraceae bacterium | reverse complement strand
ACCATTCAATTGTCTGATTTAAAAGAATTGGATGTTCAATTTAATGCCAACATTACCTTGGATTATTCACTTCAAGAAAACATGACCATAACTGCAGATGAGAATGTATTAGAATACATCGGAATGGAATTTAACAATGGTACTTTAAAGCTCGATCAGATTGAATGGATTGAACCAAGCCAGCTTCCTACCATAATCATTGGATCTCCGAATTTAAATTATGTGTATCAAGGAACGCATAGCAAAACAGTTCTGAAAAATGTAAATGCTGAAAAGCTTAAACTTGCTGGCAATGTTGGGAATATCGCTGCTGCTGGTCAAGCAAATAACCTTTCAGTCTCAACGACAGGAACAGACATCGATCTTTCGGAGCTAGAAATAACAAATGCCAATATTTCAATTAATGATGATTCAAAAGTAATTTTAGACAAGGTAGGAACTTTGCAAACCAAGCTTGATGAAGATGCAAGGTTGATATTAAAGTCAGAGGTACCTGATTATGCTCCTGCTAAAACGAATGTAAAAGAGAGGTATGCCGATGTAAATCCGGATTTACGATGGTTGGACTTCAAGATTAAAAACAATTCATTAAATAGAAATCATTTTGTGGTTGTCGGGCCAAAAAAAGATGGCTCAAAATTCAGCTATGGATTTTCACTTTTACCGGGTGGGACTAAAAAAGAAAGATGGTCTGTGGGCACAAAAGTTTATCGTGAGAAAAGGTCAGGTGCAAGAGGAGAATTATTGGTAACAATAAAGGCTTCGGATGAGGATGGTGTCGTTGAGTTGTTTCAATGATTGTAATGAAAAATCAAGCAAAATTTTTATATATTTACAAAAAAGTAATATGAAAAACAAATACTTAATCCTCCCGGTGATATTCTTTTTGAGTTTTAATGCTAAAGCTCAACAATCAATTGGTATCGAAATAGGACAAGCTAATGTTGTTGGCGATATTGAATCAAAATATTGGGCTGGAAAGTCATTAAGTATTACTTACGATTTTTATTTAACTAGTTCACTTTACCTTGGAGCTAGCTATTTCAAATCAAAGTCTCAAGGACTAGGCCATCAGCCAATCAAAGGAGTACAAACTAATCAAGCCTTAGGTGATTGGTTTCCAAACTATAAAAATAACACACAGACTCTCTCTGTTAAAGCAGGTTATCAATCCCCTAGTTGGCATGGTGTATTGATTAAAACTAGTATTGGCATTGGATTATCAACAAGTAAGACTTTTTTGAATTACCTCGATGAGAATAATCAATGGTATGAGACTTTAAGTGAAGCCAGTGGTTTCAATGCAGGCGATGAAAATTATTTAAGTAATTTGGATGATTTATATGATAGCACTTACGAAACAATGGGATTAATTTCAAAAGGAGAATTTGGAATTAAGAATAGAAGAATCCACCAAAGCATGGTTTTTAAATTTAAAATTTTAAAGCAAATTGGAAATCATCTTAGTATAGGGTTAGCTTATTCCAATATCTTTTTAGGACATGATTTATTGGATGGGTTTATATATCGTGCAAGCAGTAGCCAATTAATTCCTAATGATTACTTGAATTCTCAGCGTCTGGTTATGGAGTATGGTTTTTAATCTTCTCATAAATTTTAAATAACTTGCTCGAGAAGATTGAAGAAGTAAATTCCAGACTTGTGGATGTGTCTTGAACTTCTCCATTGCCACTTTCAAACAATATATAACAGTTTGAGTTTTAAACTCAAGATAATCTTCTCCTTAAAAACCGGAAACCCAGCTAACAAAATTACCAGCAGCACTAGCAACCCAACTTACCGCATCGTCTACGACATCTTCAACTTCATCTATGGCTCCATCGACCCATGATGTTACATCATCTACAGCTCCTCCTACCCAGTCGGTCACATCATCTACTGCACCATCTACCCAATCAGTCACATTATCAATACCATCTGAGATCCATCCTCCAACAGTATCAATCCCGTCACTGATTCCATCAGATATCCAATCTATCCCATCTTGGATGCCATCCCAAGCCCATTCTCCTACCTCTTCAATAGCTGCCCACCCAATTTCAGCAGCCGCTTCTATGCCTTCCCAAGCTGTGGTGGCCACACCTTCAACAACTTCCCATCCAATTTCAAATCCTCCTTCTAGAACTTCCCAACCAGCGCCTAGGTAGTCACCTGCCTGCCATTCATCTCGAATAGATTCTATCGCCTCATCAACTTCTGCCACCGTTTCTTGAGCACCATCCACAATAGCATCTAAAATTTCAAACGCTCCTTCATTAACTTCGCCCATTACCCCATCCATCGGACTTCCTGCTCGATACTCATCAATAAATGGTTGCATCAAAGCCATCATTTCATCTCTTTCTGCAGCAGTTGTAACCGTAAACTCTAAGTGACCAGGCTCTGCCCATTGACCTCCTCCATCAAAATATTCATCCGGAAGATTACTTAGGATATGAAATGCTTCAGCAATTCCTGCTGCTTGCTCTACACCAAAATCTGATAGTGAAGTATTGTTTCTTAAATCGTCAACAGAATAATGATATTCTTGATTTGATAAGGAATCAAAAATATAACCGAAGCCATCATTTTGAAACTGCCAAACGTGTGCAGTTTCATGTACAAGTAATGCCTGAAGGTTTAATAGTCGATTAAACTCCGCTCTTTCCACTGGATCACTTAAATCAAAATCCGTCAAAAAAGGAGGACCTTCGATATTCATTTCTTGAGGGAAATAAATATTATTCCCAAAAACAAATGCCCGCTCACCATTATTGAAGTGACCATTTATGTAAGTAAATGCCGCCTCATCAATGGTCGTTATTTTATCATAATCAATAGATGTCTCACCAAATATATTAGTAACGATTGCTTGTTCTTGTTCTGTTAATGGACTATGAACCTCTTCTGCAAATCGATCCAGACCTTCAATCACATACCCTCCTATTTCAAGAACCTTGTCTTTCGCATTATTAACAGCATCCTGTGCATCATTTAACCAACCTAATATATCAGCCATAATTCCATTTATTTATTAACTATACCCTAAATATGAGCCTTTAACCCTCGATTTGCCAGTTTATACGTGGAAACGAGATGGAAATAAGCTGGAATAAAGGCTTTTACAGCGGTTAATTTTGTTTCCAAACTATTTCTTTAGGGTGACAAGCATTTAATACTCAAACCCTATATTTTTAGGCAAAACTTTTCAAAATGTATATCTATAAATCCTTAAGACTTCCGTTTGCCCGTCTAAATGATGAATTATCAAATGGTGACATGAAAAGTCTTGTGCCTCTACTAGCTAATGAATTCTTCAAAGATGGCATTGAAAGAAAAGATGTAACAAGGTTTATCCATGCCTGTAGCATCGAACTAAATATAGGAAGCGATAAAACAACAGAAATTCTTCAACATATTAAGTTAGATCATCAGACACAAAGGATGACTATTGCCGATAACGAGTTGAGTGTATTCAAAGCTTTGTCTTTAATTGACCAGTTAGATGATGATGGTTTAACGCTCATTTGCGCAAGCGATCGATTGATTGAAACGCCAGACTTTACTCCAAATAAATTAACACTAAATAGAATAAATCCTGAGGAGGAAGTAGACTTCAAATTAAAAGGAAACTATTACAAGTTTGCCTTCATTGAGTCTATCAGAAAATCTAAATGGTCAGTTTTTGATGATTCTTGCAGAAGATACAAGGTAGGAAAAGAAGAGATTGACTTTTATGCTCACACAAGTCGAGTGAAATATTATACCTCCGTAGGCAATGGTAGATTTAAAAATGAGATTCTTGCAGTAGCCTCAAAAAAGAACAAAGTTGGTTCATACTTTTTAGATGGAGGAATGGCCTTAAACCCTTCGAAAGAACAATACGAAAACTCCAAACCAATTCAAGAAACTAAGTTTTGTACGCAGATGAATATTGCAGCCCCAGCTGATGGAATGGTTTTTCTATTGGTTGGAAAAAAGAAAAAGAAAGGACTAAAGCCGATGGCGAAAATTTCAGGGGTAAACGAAAATTATGGCAAACCAAGAGACTACCTTGAAGTTGGAATTAAGTCAGTGAAAAAACTAGTTGAGGAAACAAAAATTGATTTAAAGAAAGTTGACTTTTTTGAGATCCACGAAAATCATCCAATCACTCCTATCATAATTACTAACAAACTAAAGGTTGAGCGAAAAAAGGTAAACATGAAAGGTGGTACAATCGCCACTGGAGATGCCATGGCAGCAAGTGGTGCTCGTTTAATTTCTTCAGCTTGTTCAATTTTGGAATTGAGCAAGGAATCAACGAAAACAGGAATTATTAACCTCACTTGTCCTAATGGATTTGCTGCATCGATGTTGATTGAAAGTTGTTAGTATTTGGAAATTTAATGCAATGATTTTGAAAGCAAAACCGATTTTTGACATCCTTCTTTAAGGTAAATAACCACTTGAAATAAAATCTATTTTATAAGATGAGTCGCTAATCCCAAAAGGTTAAAAAACTAACGGCCTCTTCAATGATTCCTTCATCATCGTCGTCATCGTCGTCGTCATCATCGTCATCATCGCTTCCAAATAAAGCATTCCATCCGCGTTCCAATAATCCTTCATCATCATCTGGGTTATCATTATCATCATTCCCAAATAATGAATTCCACCCTCGCTCCAATAATCCTTCATCGTCATCTGGGTTATCATTATCATCATTTCCAAATAATGAATTCCACCCTCGCTCCAACAATCCCTCATCATCGTCCGGGTTATCATTATCATCATTCCCAAATAATGAATTCCACCCGCGTTCCAACAATCCTTCATCGTCATCAGGGTTGTCATTATCATCATTTCCAAATAATGAATTCCATGCTCTTGAAAGCACATTACCATCATCATCCGGATCATCGTTATCCTTATCCCCAAAAAGATAGTCCCAGGCACGCTCTACGGCACCTTCTTCATTTTCCGAATCGTGCCCACTTTCCCCTCGAAGGTATTCCCAAGTCTCCTTCGCACCTTCTCTTCCCATTTCATATGCCCCTTCAAGTAACTCCCATCCAGTTTTCGCTGCACCTTTAGTGCCCTCCCATAGAGTTTCTGCACTACCTTCACCCAATTCCCACATAAATCCTAAGACATCACCTTCATTCCATTCTTTCTTTAGTTCATCACCCATTTCATTAAGTTCATCTGCCATTCCTTGAAGTGTTTTATATCCTTCGGATAAAGTTTCATGTAGCATCTCTTCCGCTTCCCGTGCAACACTATTATCCACTTCTCTACTGCTATACTCATCCATGTAAGGCTGCATAAGCTCTAGCAATGCATCCCTTTGATCAGCATCAGTAATTACAATTCCATTGGGAAAATCTTCACTTTTAAAATTAGCAAGCCGATAAGAATAAGCGGGATCACCACTTTCGTCTAAACTAAAAAACTCATCAGGTAAATTAGATAGGATGTAATAGTATTCAGCAATGGTAGCCCCTCTCTCTACATTAAAATCAGACAAAGAATTATTATTTTCCAGATCTTCAATGGAAAAGTCATAATTATTATCAGTTATCGAATCTGGTATGTAGTAAAAGCCATCGTGTTGAAATTGCCACACATGTGCTGCTTCATGCACTAAAATACTTTGCGCCGTTAGAGCAGCTAAATATTCACTCATTTGTTCCGGTAATTCAAAAGAATTGAGATTCACCTCAAGTGCATCAACATTTGAATTTTCCGCCCAAAAGATGGTATCTCCAAACACAAATGGTCGCTCTCCTGAATTCATCGGAAACTCACCGTTAACATAGGTTAGCGCCGAATTATCTACCGCGGTAATTTTATCTAGATCTAACGTATCCCCAAAAATACCTTCTAGAATCGCTCGCTCATTTTTTGAAAGTGGTTCTGAATTTTCTTCTGCAAATCTCACCAAGCCCTCCCAGACAGTTCCAGCAATACTACTCAGTTTATTGAATCCATTTTGAATATTTTCTTTTGCTTTTCCTAAAAATTCTGTAAAACTCATTCTTCGATTTATTTTCTGATTTGATTGATTTATATACTGAATGAGTTTCTTTCAAATTAATCGTTACCCCAAAAGAAGAAATAAAAAATTAAAAAAATAAAAACTTCTAAATGGGGTGAAAATTGGCTGATTTCAATGATAAAATTTTAAATCAAGTATTCTAATTTAGATTTTGAAAAATCATTTATTAAACAACATACTACCAAAAAGTTACCATGTACATTTACAATTATCAACGACTTCCTTTTTCGAAATTCAATCAAGAAGGTTCGCGTTTACCACTTTTAAAAAGTCTCAAATTATTAACGGAAGAATTCTTTTCAAACTTAGACAAATCAACAAAAATTGATTACTTCTTAAATTGCACTTCATACCAACTTAATACCTATGATGACCCTGCACATAGAATCGCCAATGCATTAGGCATTTCGAAAAAAGCAGAAGTATTTAATATTTGTCATGATGAAATGAGTTTATTTAAAGCACTCAGACTTATAAAAAAATTAGACAATGATGGGAATTACTTAATACTTTGTTGGGACAAAAACCAATTCACTCCTAACATCCAACCGAATGAAGGACTTAGTGAACTCAGTGGAGATCAGCAAGAAACTATTAAAAATGGGATTGCATTAAAACAATATTCAAAAAATTATAATGAATCAATCTTTGAAATCTATGATAAGGCCTGCGAAGAAAATAAAATACCCCAAGATGCCTTGGATGGATATGCGATGGTAAGTCGACTAAAATATTATTTTGGACTTAAGAGAGGACTTCATAAAAATGAAATTACTCCGTATGCATCAACTGATGAAGAAGAGATAAAACGAGCGTATTTTATTGATGGGGGAAATATATTTAATCCAAGTCCAGAAAATTATCAAAGTTCAGAAAAAATTGGTGGCTCCAATTACAGCACTTCCTTGAATATGCCCAGCCCTTCAGATGGCCTTGTTCTTTTCTTAGTTTCAAAAAATAAATTAAAAAAGATAAAACCAATAGCTAAAATTTCAACACCGAGAATATCTTGGACTGATGATTTATCATACATTGACAATGGGTCAAATCTTATTAGATCTGTCCTATCTCATTATAAGGTAAAAAAAGAGGAATTGGACTTCTTTGAAATTCATGAGAATCACCCGGTAACACCTATGGCTCTCGTCAATAAATTAAAAATAGACAAACTTAAAGTTAACCTAAAAGGTGGTAGTATTCCCATCGGAGACGGTTTTGTGACAAACGCTGCGAGGCTCTTGTGTTCAGCTTGCTCTATCATCGAAACTAGATCATCAGAAAAACTGAAGGGTTTAATCAATCTAACCTCTCCAAAAGGTGTGGCTGGAACAATCCTTATTTCAAGCGCTGGGATATCGAATAAAAAAATGTCCACAAAAAAAATAAAAAAGGCTAGTGAAAAGACCACAGAAATGGAAACTGCAGAAATACAATTAGAAGAGATGAGTAATTAATAAGTTCATCATGATCGCTGGGCGAAATTTGAATACTGGTTTTACAGGAGTGCTTTTTTAAAACAGACACTATTTTCCATGTCCTTGTATTGGGCATAATTTGGAATTATATTATAACCTTGCTTTTTATACAAGGCCAAGGCAGCTAATTGTCTTGACCCAGTTTCAAGAATGCAGAACTTAAATCCAAGTTCTGCCGCCCAGCTTTCTAACTCATTTAATATAAGAACAGCTAATCCTCTGCCTCTGAAAGTTTTCAGGGTAAACATGCGTTTCACTTCCACAGTATTTTCATTAAAGACTTTAATTGCTCCACAGGCAATGGCGTCTCCATTTGCGTAAGCGATCACAACCTCTTTTAAGTTATCTATACCATTGAATTGATGATAGAAATCATGTTCATCCCCATCTGTAATTGCCAGTTCATGGTCTAGTAATTTAACCAAGGCCTGAAAGTCCAAATTAGATGCATCTGTGCGTGAAATAGTGAATTCAGTAGACATTAGGGCTTAAAAGTATCGACTGGTCGTGAGAAATCCATGAACTCATTGAATTTCTGTTGGCTAGAGACCAATAAAACCATTAATTTGAGGGTTATATGGATTTGAGAGGTATATTAATCATATTAATTCTTGGCTTCGCCTTTACTGCCCAAGCAACGCATAATCGTTCGGGTGAGATTACGTACAGACAGACGGGACCGTTGACCATCGAAGCAACCATTACAACCTATACTAAGGCCAGTAGTAATGGTGCTGATAGAGATACGCTGGAATTAAATTGGGGAGATGATACGAGCACCCTCGTAGGTAGATCAAATGGTAATGGAGAAGTACTTCCAGGACTTGACATCAAGGTTAATTATTACACGGCAAGCCACACATATTCTGGGCGTGCTACCTATACGATGTGGTTTATTGACCCTAATCGAGTAGACAATATTCTGAATTTAAACTTCCCAAACTCCGTAGAGATCAAGTTCTATATAGAGACTACTTTCACACTTTTTGATGATCAATTCAATGGTTTGAATAATAGTGCTGTCCTACTCCAACCTCCCATTGATTTCGCTTGCGCAAATCAACCATTCAAGCATAATCCAAATGCTTATGATCCTGATGGTGATAGTCTGGCCTATGAATTGGTCGTTCCATTAATGGGTCGAGACACCTTGGTGCCAAATTATGAATTACCCGATCAGATTGGAATTGGGCCCAACAATATTTTGACCTTGAATGAAATTACTGGAGATCTACTTTGGGATGCCCCAGTGGTTTCTGGTGAATATAATATAGCAATCAAGATAAAAGAATACAGGAATGGGACACTGATAAATTCCATCATTCGAGACATGCAGATTCTGGTCAGTGTCTGTGAAAATAATCCCCCGAGGATTGAAGCTGTAGATGAGATCTGCGTGCTTGCGGGTGAAAGGATTGTCATACCTTTAACGGTAAATGATCCAGATGAAGATCAATTGGTGCAACTTACGGCTACTGGGGCCATCTTTGAAATAGATGGCATACAGGTAGATTGGAATGAGAATCCAGTTTTCCGCCCCACTGAATTTCAAGACAGTCTAATTTGGAATACCAGATGTCTTGACATCAGAGAACAACCGTATCAGGTAGTTTTTAGAGCTCAAGACAATGGTTTGAGTAGTTCGCAAGGATTGACTGATTTAAAAACCATACGAATATATGTTACAGGTCCCCCTCCTCTTGATCTTGACACAGAGGTTGACAATGAGGGAATACTTTTGAGTTGGGAATCACCTTATGTTTGCGATGTACCGGCAGACGATTACTTTCGCGGATTTTCTGTCTGGAGAAAAATAGGCACTAATCCTTTTCCAATTGACACTTGCGAAGCGGGTCTCGATAATCGGGGATATGAAATACAAGCCTATTTGGTTCAAGACCAAATGGATGGCCGATTCTTTTATAAGGACACTGATATAGAAACTGGCGTTGTGTATTGTTACAGAGTACTAGCCAATTTCTCATTAAAAACGACTGCAGCCACTCCACAGTTTTTTAACTTTTCGAGGAGTCTAACCTCAGAAGAGATCTGTGCGACAGCCAATCGCAATGTTCCACTGTTGACGGCGGCTGATGTCAGAGCAACGGACACATCTAATGGGGAAATATTTGTCAGCTGGCTTAAACCGATTCCAGAACAACTTGACACCATAGAAAATCCGGGGCCTTACAGATATCAATTGGAAAGAAGTCAAGACAATAGCATTTACACTCCTATCCCAGCGGCTAACTTTACTTCTCAATTTTTTGCGGAAGATATAGATACAAGCTTTCTGGATATAGACCTAAATACTGTTGCAGGTTCTTACTTTTATAGAGTAGCTTTTTATGCTGACAGCCAATTGATTGGAAACTCTCCAACATCAGAATCACCATTCTTAGAAATTACATCTTCAGATATGAAAAATACCTTGAGCTGGGATGTTGCCAGTTCATGGCAGAATTATGAATTTGAGATTTATCGATTAAATGATGAATCAATGATTTTTGAATTACATGCTGAAACAAGGGAGAATGAGTATGTCGATAAAGATTTAGAAAATGGAGAGGAATATTGTTATTTCTTAAGAACAGTAGGCACTTACAATCTTCCTGCAACTCCAGAATTTATCATCAATAATTCGCAAGAGCTTTGTGGTACTCCATTAGATACGGTCCCACCATGTATTCCAGAATTACTTTTAACCAATGCATGTGATGATTTTCTAAACAATCCAGAAGATTGGGAATTGATTAACTTTTTAAATTGGAATGACGTGACCATTCCTTGTGCGGAATCCGCAGACCTTGCAGGATATAGAGTGTATTACAGCATCAATCCAGAAGACGACTTTGAATTAATTGCCGAAATACAAGGCACAGAAACGACGAACTATAATCATTCCCCCGAAATGGGTAGTATCGCCTGCTATTATGTGACCAGCTTTGACTTTGCAGGGAACGAATCAAATCCAAGTGAGACCCTGTGTATTTCTAATTGCCCTCAATATGAATTACCAAATACCTTCACTCCAAATGGAGATGGAGCAAATGATGTTTTTTTCCCTAGAAAGAATCGTTTTATCAACACGGTAAGTTTCAAATTATTTAATGAGTGGGGTAATCTTGTTTTCGAAACAACAGATCCTCAGATTAATTGGGATGGAATGGACTTAGGGGGAAGGCCAGTGGATGAAGGTGTTTACTATTATACCTGCAATCTATTTGAAATTACCAGTGATGGGGATATGAATGAACGATCTTCGATCAGCGGATTCATACAAGTGATTCGTTAATCGTAATCTGCCCTGCTAAAAAACACCTAGTACAAAAAAACTAATTCTTACAACTAAGAAGTTGGCTTGCTGTTTTACAATTTAAAACCTATTCGCACACCTCCCCAACTTGCCGAACTTACGGTTTTGATTTCTTTTGAAATGAAGGTTCGAGTATACTCTAAATACATGGACTTACTTTGTAAGACTATGCCATAATTCATCTGACCTACAACTCTATTTAGTTCACCTGAATCAACGATATAAACACTTTCATCATTTACTAAACCACCTTGTAAAGTACCATCGTATCCTACGAAATTAATAAGCGGTTGGATATACCCATAAAGAAAAAATTTCCGTGAGCTTGAAATGGTATAAGAATTATGATTCAATCCTAATGAGGCATTCAATCCGATGGATGCATTCGTATATAAATTCCCAATTTTTGCAGAAGCATTGGCATTAACCTCTATGAAGTTTCGAAAATAGAGTAACTGTTTTTCATAGTCAATTCCATAATTTGCAACAAAGTGATTCTCAATTTGATTTCTCCAACCTAGTGGATTTCTATCTCCTGTAAGTTTATGAATTCCACTTTGAATTTCTTTACCTTTTGCTGATGGCCCCATAACCCCAAAGCTCAGATGGGAAGATATTCTTTGTTTTGTTTTTTTGCTCATTGATATCACAAAACTCTTCAGTAAGGCAGTCGCTGAAAATGGACGATCCCCGATTTGCACCTCTACTTTTTCGTAAGATGATGGCGTAAAACCAATGTGTTCAAAAGCAATACCAGCCCTATTCTGGTTCTCATTAAAATGGAAGAATAGTTTATTAAGAGGATTGTAAATGAGTGCTGGAGCTACATATTCAAAACTATACCCTTGCGTATAGTTTTTATCCATTGCAGCAAAGTAATCATTATCATAATTGATTCTAAAATAGCGCTCACTTTCTGGCTGCCTAAAAGATGCGGTATTATCAATTTTTTGAGCAGTAGATAAAGTGTAGTTTACCAAAAAGGATAAAATTAGTGTCAATCTCATACTAGCATATACGTAGTATAAAGAGAATTGGATTTTACTCTAAAGTAAAATTATAAGTTGGCGAGATTCTTAGACAATTACTAAGTAAATAAAAAACTGACGTCAATTATTTTTATAGGCTGCCATCTGCTTGGCAACATACTTCCCGATAATATCGAATTCTAAGTTTACTTCATCACCATTCTTAAAAGCATGGAAATTTGTATGCTCATAAGTATAAGGTATAATCGCAACTTTAAAACGATTATCAGAAGGCTCAACGACGGTTAGGCTCACACCATTTACACATATCGAACCTTTGGAAACAATTAGATGGCTGAAGGCGGAATCATATTCAAATTCAAAGTACCAACTTCCTTCTTTTTCCTCAATAGAAATGACCTTCGCTTTTGTATCTACATGGCCTTGAACTAGATGTCCATCTAATCTCATTTCAGAAGTCATGCTTCGCTCCAAATTAACTTCATCCCCTTCACGTAGCTTACCTAGATTGGTCAGCATTAAGGTTTCTTCTATGGCTGTAACTGTGTACTTATTTTCAGTGATATCCACGAGCGTTAGGCAGACACCGTTGTGAGAAATACTCTGATCGATGTACATCTCTGAAGTATCCTTTACTTCTACTTCGAGGTGAAGATTACTACCTTCTTTCGTCAACTTGGTAATCTTTCCTAACTGTTCTACAATGCCTGAAAACATAAATAATATGGTGTTCGATTAAACAATTTCCTTTAAGATATCCTTGGTTGCCCCTGCTCTACTCATGGTAAAAAAGTGAATACAAGGTACTCCTGCTTCCTTCAATTCTTTACATTGCTGTATCCCCCAATCTCTACCAATTTCTCTGGCCGCTTTATTATCCTTACACTTCTCAACTTCTAAAGATAATTCTAATGGAATATCCATATGGAAGTACCTTGGCAAAGCCATAATTTGGGACTTGGTTGTGAGTGGCTTAATGCCTGGGATGATAGGAACATTGATATCATGTTCCCTGCAGAGCTTTACAAAATCAAAATATTTCTGATTATTGAAGAACATCTGCGTCACAACATATTCTGCACCGGCATCAACTTTCTTTTTAAGATACCTGATGTCACTCAACATGTTCGGAGATTCAAAGTGCTTTTCAGGATAGCCGGCTACCCCAATACAAAAATCGCTTTTCGTAACATTCTGAAGATCTTCGTCTAGGTAAAGCCCTTGATTCATTTTCTGAATTTGATCGATCAGGCTTACTGAATCTTGGTGTCCATCTGTCTCCGGAATAAACTGCTTCTCGGTGGCAACCGGATCACCTCTCAAGGCAAGCACATTCTTAATCCCAAGGAAGTTGAGATCAATCAATGCATATTCTGTTTGATCTTTGGTAAAACCACCGCAGATAATATGAGGGATGGCATCCACTTGATACTTATTCATAATGGCAGCACAGATCGCCACTGTTCCAGGACGCTTTCTCACAGATTGTTTTTTATGCAATCCGTTGTCTTGCTTTCTAAAAACATATTCTTCTCTGTGATAGGTTACATCAATAAAAGGTGGCTTGAATTCCATCAATGGATCCATAGCGGTATAAATTGCATCTATGGTCTGCCCTTTCAATGGTGGTAAAATCTCAAAACTGAATAGGGTCTTTTTTGCTTGTTCTATATGTTCGGTAACTTTCATTTCTTATTAATTAGTCTGGGATGTAACTTAAATTAGATTGCAAGAATTTTTCCGCTTTCGCAAATTCAATATTCAATGACTTAGCATAGCTTTCTATCTGATCTTTATCGATCTTCCCTACATTGAAGTATTTGGCTTCTGGATGACTGAAGTACATTCCGCTGACAGATGAAGCTGGAAACATCGCAAATGAATCCGTCAATTGCATGCCCGCATCCTCTGCCTTTAGAATATCGAATAACAATCTTTTGGGACTGTGATCTGGGCAAGCTGGATAACCGAATGCTGGCCGAATACCTGTATATTTTTCTTTGATTAATTCACTATTTGATAGCTTCTCATCCGCAGCAAAACCCCAATGATTCAATCGAACTTCTTGGTGCATTTTTTCAGCGAAGGCTTCCGCGAGTCTATCTGCAACCGCTTTTGCTAGAATCGAATTGTAATCATCGTGATTGGCCTTGGCTTCTTCAAGTAAGGTTTCTATACCCAGACCAGTCGTCACAGCAAATAAGCCAAGGTAATCTTCTTTGGTGCCTTTAGGAGCAATGTAATCTGCAAGGCAGAAATTGGCTCTGCCTTCCGCTTTTTTACCCTGTTGTCTTAACTGAGGAAAAGTAGCAAATGGTTTATCTCTATCTTCATTTGGATATAGCTCAATGACATTGGCGTCAACAGTATTGGCTGGAAAGAAGGCAATAATTCCTTCAGCTTGAAGTAAATCTTCTACTACAATTCTATCGAGCAATCTAAGTGCGTCGTCATGTAACTTTTTAGCCTCAACGCCAACTACCTTATCCTCAAAAATAGCTGGATACTTTCCTTTCAACATCCAAGTTGAAAAGAAGGGTGTCCAGTCTATATATTCAATCAATTCTTTTATATCGAAATTCTGAAATCTCTTGATCCCAGTGAACTGAGGTTTTGTAATCTCAGTTGATTCCCAATCAATTTTAAAACTATTGGCATTGCATTGATCAATCGGCACAAATTCTTTTTTTACCGAGCCTTCCAAATATTTATTTCGCGTTTCTAAATATTCATTTTTAAATGCAAGAATGGTTTGTTTAGATAACTTCTTACTCAATAACTTACTCGCAACAGGAACAGATTTACTTGCATCCAATACATGAACCACTGGACCACTATAGACTGGATCAATTTTCACAGCTGTGTGCAATCGAGAGGTTGTAGCGCCGCCGATAAGCAGAGGCATGTTCATTTCTCTTCTTTCCATTTCTTTGGCGACGGTCACCATCTCATCTAAAGATGGGGTGATTAGACCACTTAACCCAATAACATCTACATCATGCGCCTTAGCTTCACTTAAAATTTTATCCATTGGCACCATCACTCCAAGATCAACAATCTCAAAGTTATTACAGGCTAAAACCACGGAAACGATGTTCTTACCGATGTCATGGACGTCCCCTTTAACCGTAGCTAATAAAATCTTCCCGGCCGAATTGGTTTGTTGTTTTGATTCTTCTAAGTAAGGTGTCAAGTAAGCCACTGCTTGCTTCATTACTCGAGCACTCTTAACTACCTGCGGCAAAAACATTTTACCACTCCCAAAAAGATCACCAACTATATTCATCCCATCCATTAAAGGTCCTTCTATGACCTCTAAAGGAGATGGATACTTCTGTCTGGCCACTTCAACATCTTCTTCAATAAACTTATTGATTCCCTTCACCAAAGAATGGCTCAATCGCTTTTCAACAGGATCATTTCTCCACTCAAGAATTTTCTCTTCTGAAATCTTTTTGACTCCTTTGGTTCCTTCAGCATATTCTATCAACGCTTCTTCGGCGTTTTCTTTTCTATTTAATAAAACATCTTCTACCAGCTCTCTTAATTCAGGCTTTATTTCTGAATACACCTCTAGCATTCCAGGATTGACGATGGCCATATCCATTCCAGCATTCACTCCATGATATAAGAAAACGGCATGCATCGCCTCTCGGACGATGTTATTACCTCTAAACGAAAAAGAAACGTTACTCACACCACCACTTACCTTTGCGCCCGGTAAATTTTCCTTTATCCATTTAGTAGCTCTAAAGAAATCAACTGCATTGTTTTTATGTTCTTCCATTCCAGTGGCTACTGGAAATATATTTGGATCAAAAATGATATCCGTTGCGGGGAACCCTACTTCATTGACAAGAATGTCATAAGATTTTTTACAGATTTCAATTCGACGTTCGTAGCTATCTGCCTGCCCTTCTTCGTCAAAGGCCATGACTACAACTGCAGCTCCAAATTTTAATATTTCTTGTGCATGCTCTTTGAATTCTTCAATCCCTTCTTTCATGCTAATGGAGTTTACCACACATTTGCCTTGAGCGCACTCCAAACCTGCCTTGATTATCTCCCACTTTGAGGAATCAATCATGATCGGAATTCGAGAAATATCCGGTTCTGAGGCAATCAGATTTAAAAAGGCAACCATCGCCTCAACACCATCGATCAAACCATCATCCATGTTTACGTCTAGAATCTGAGCACCACCCTCTACTTGATCTTTAGCCACCGTCAAGGCCTTCTCAAATTCTCGATTCTTAATCATTCTGAGGAAGGCACGTGAGCCCGCAACATTTGTTCTTTCCCCAACATTTACCAGATTGGTTTCAGGTCTTATTGTCAGTGGTTCTAGCCCACTCAACTGAAGATATTTTGGTTGTTCTTGTATCTTTCTAGGACCATATTCATTGGCAACTTTTGCCATGGCAGCGATGTGTTCTGGAGTTGTTCCACAACATCCCCCGACAACATTTACAATCCCTCGCTCAAAATAATCACGCATGATTTCTGCCATCTCATCTGCTGTCTGATCATAAGCACCAAACTCATTCGGTAGACCAGCATTAGGATGAACAGAAACATTGAAGTCACTTTTATCGGCAACGGTCTGAACGTATGGCACCAATTGCTCACCACCCAATGCACAATTAAAACCGATGGAGAAGATTGGATAATGAGACATAGATATAGCAAAAGCTTCAGCTGTCTGACCTGATAAGGTTCTTCCACTAGCATCGGTTATAGTACCGGATATCATGATTGGCCACTTTTGACCTTTGTCATCCATGTATTGTTGCGCAGCATAAAGGGCCGCTTTGGCATTCAGCGTATCGAATATGGTTTCGATCAAAAGGATGTCAGCTCCTCCAGTAATCAGACCATCGATCTGCTGATAATATGCTTTTTTTAAATCTTCGAAATTTACAGCCCTGAAGCCCGGATCATTCACGTCTGGTGATAGAGATGCGGTCCTATTCGTTGGCCCTAAAGATCCGGCAACAAAACGTGGCTTTGAAGGATCTTTTTTAGTGAATTCTTCCGCCACTTCCTTCGCCAATCTTGCTGCGGTCTCATTGATTTCAAAAACTAGATCAACCATGTCATAATCTACCATCGAAATGGAATTGGCATTGAAGGTATTGGTTTCAACGATGTCTGAACCGGCTTCAAAGTATTGCCGATGTATATCAGAAATGATCTGTGGTTGTGTAAGAACAAGTAAATCGTTGTTCCCTTTAACTGGAGAAGGATGGTCTTTAAACCTTTCGCCACGATAGTCTTCTTCTTCTAAATTGTGACGTTGAATCATCGTCCCCATGGCACCATCCAGTACCAATATTCTTTCTTTAATCAGTGAAAATATATCCATATTCTAATTTTTCACTTACCTAGAAAGATACCAAAGAATGTACGAAGACTGAATTTTAGCTCATCTTCCCCTTTCAGGGCAGGAATTGGCACCGTACAAGCGCTGGTTGCCAAGGTTTCATAGGGCCCGTACCCTCCACCTTTCTTGATAAGTGACGCAAATATGAACAGTAATCAGATAATATTCAAATTAAATACATAAAAGATTATCATAATTAATAGCGGATCCATCGTAAGATTTTCAATTGACGGTCAGAGGTAATGGAGATAATATAAACACCACTGTTTAGTTCCTCGGAAGGTAACTCCACAGCACGACTTCCACTCAGAGGTTCTTGTTCCATCCGGTATGCAAGTTTACCATTGGCTTGAAAAACTTCAATCTCAAATGGACGATCAACATATCCACGCATTTCCAACCTGGCTAAACCATGACTAGGATTGGGTGCTACAATCGCATTTTCTAACACATCTCTTGGATAAGGATTTCTGATGGTAATTTCAATGTCTTGCTCACTTGAGTTCTCACCACAAACATTGGAGCTTGTATGAGTAACCGTATATAAATCAGACGCAGAATACGAGTGAATTCCTATCTGATCTGAAGAAAAACTACCGTCTCCAAATTCCCAAAGACTTTCTAAAGGAATGGTATCATTTGCCATGAGGCTAATTACTCCATCTACGAGTTCATAACTAAAGTCCGCAGAAGGTACACCTTTTACTTTAACCAAATTTGGATAAGTGTTACTTGCTGTCCCGTAAATATTTGAGATCTCAACATAAAGATCATAAGTTCCTGGTGTCATAATATTTAAGTCAGGAATTTTATCAAAACTAATCAAGGTATCCGGTCCTGTCAACTCCCAAAACCAATTGGTGGGATTACCAAAAGACTGTTCTGATACTTCTAAAACTGTTGGAACACACTCGCCATGATTAGAAAAAAACAAGATTTCTGGAAGGAGGATATTAGCATCTATGATCTGAGTTGTGGTATCACTTCCACATTCATTAAAGGCAATTAAAGTCACTTCGAAGATACCAGCCTCTTCATATAAATGAAACTGTTCTCCTCCGTGATTTGATTGATTGCCATCTCCATAATCCCATAGGTAGTCCTCAGAGTTTTCGCTTAAATTGGCGAACAAAACCTGGTTGTCAAAAAATTCAAAAGTAAAATGGGATTTTGGTTGTGGGATTACTTCGATGGCATCAATTATATAGCTGGTATCTACACCCCAAAAATTTTCTACAACCAAACCAAGGTTATAACTCCCCGGCTCATCAAATGAAACCAAGAGAGAATCTTGAGCATTTAGTATAGTTGTATCATTTACGATCCAACTATAGTTTGTAGCACCAATAGATTGACTAATTAAATATATTTCTTCATTTATACATACGCTGTCCTGGAATGAAAACTGAGCCTTAGGTAAAGCTGTGATTGCTGTCTCAAAACTCAAGGAATCTACTCCACAAGAATTAAAAGCGTATAACTCTACTCGGTAAACTCCATTACTATCATATTCAAAAACAGGATTATACTCCATTGAAATTTCTCCGGCCGATTGCCAGATAAATTCGGTGGAGTTTGAGCTATTATTCTCCGTAATAATTTGAGTTCCTACACTATTCATGGTGAAGGAAGCAAGTGGATGATCTTCTACTTCCACATAATTTACAAATACAGCAGTATCTGACCCTATGGCAGAATGCGTGACCAATTGAATATCGTAAAGACCTGGTTCATAGTATACGGCCATTGGGTTTTGTTCCAATGAAGTTTCGACAGCGGCACCATCAAAAAACCATTGATATTCTGTAATGAGGTTATTTTCAATGGCTACAAAATGAAAGGTATCCCCTACACATTGCTTTTGTTGAAATACTCCAAAGGAAGCTTGAGGAGCTTCTCTTGCTTCGACAAAAAATATCTCAACATCACTTCCGCATTCATTAATCGCTGCATGCTTTACTTCATAAAGTTCTGCTTGCATATATTCATGTGTTGGATTATACTCGCCGCTCAAAGCGCCGTCACCAAATTCCCATTGAACAGAGGTTTGATCTTGACTTAAATCATGAAAATCAAAGCTAAAACCTTGCTGGCTATAATCGGAGGTTACCAATGGAACGTCCTTCGCAAGGATAACTTGACTTTTAACCAAGGTATCTGAAAAGAGTGGATTTTTGGCAATCAACGTCAGATCATAAATACCTTTCTCGTCAATAGAAATAAATGGATTTTCAATAGAATAAACTTCATTGATAGGTCCTTCAATCATCCATTCGAAACTAGTACTATTCTCTGAAGAGGTATTAGAAAGTCCAACAAAGAAAGGGATACAATCTTCTGGATCTGCAATCGCAAAGTCAGCCGTTGGTGGAGTATAAAATTGAATATCTTTAGTAAATACATCCTCTCCACAAAAATTGAAACTTGTTAACTCAACTGTAAATGAACCCTCGGTTTCATACTCATGCCTTGGATTAGATAATGAGGTTAAATCACCATCACCAAATTTCCATTGATAGGTTTGTCCATCAATAGACTCATTAATAAACTCCACCGTTGGACCATTTAAAGTATGATCAAAGGCCGCTGTTGGTTTATCAAAAACTTTGATTGGTTCAATCCTAAATGTATCGCTGAAAATGGCATTGTGTGCCACCAATTCAACATAATATTCCCCTGGCTCAACATAACTAAAAATAGGGTCTGCGTCTGTAGATTCTTCTTCGTGAGATCCAGGAGCATACCATTCAAAACTTGTTGCATTATCACTTGATAAATTCTCAATTGATAAAAAGCTCTGTTGACAAATTTCCGTCTGTAAGATTGAAAACTCTGAGCGCACCGGATTGTATAAATCTAAAGTAAAACTTGTATCAAAGGAAATACAATTATTCGCGTAAGTAACATGAACATCATAACTCCCCTCTCCAGAATAAACATGGACCGGTGAAGTGACAGAACTCGTTGTTCCATCTCCCCAATCCCAGGTATAGGTTCCAGGCCAAGCTTCGTCCCCATTAAATCTAATAATAAAGGGTGAAATGAATTCTTGACTCAAGGAAAAAGGCTCGTTAATAAGCACAGAGATATAATCTTGTAATAAAATTTCATCTGTATCTACCCCATCGCTTACCATCAATCGCACATCATAATCTCCTTCTTCAGAATAAAAAACCAATGGATTTACTTCTGTCGAAGTGGCCGGATTACCTCCAGGAAACTCCCAAAGAAAACTAGTCGCTCCAGAAGTTGATAGGTTATTAAATTGGACTTGCGACTCAGCACAAACCTGCGTTTGATCTGCCGTAAATCCGGCGGTAGTTTCTTGGTCAATGACAATGGTTTTCGTTATAGTTTCAGTCCGACAATCATTACTTACATTAAGGCTTACTTGAAAGGTACCTATTTGTGTATAGTGATGAATGGGTGAAGCTTGAGTACTCATTGCACCATCACCAAAATCCCACAAGTATTGATCACCAGAAACTGACATATTTTGAAAACTAACCTGTAACGCATCTACCTGAAAATTAAAATTGGGAATTGGGACAGCCTCTACGCTCAAGTAGTTGGGTAACCATATTTCTTCTGAGCCAGCAGGATTGGTTAAGGTTAAGCGCACAGAATAGGTTCCTGGAATCGTTATAAAGAAACTTGGATCAGTCTCAGTTGAAGTTAAGTTCTGAGGGCCAATGATTTCCCACAAATAAGAATCAACAATGCCAGAAATATTTGTTTCAAAGTTTATTTCTTCGCCCGTGCAATAGTTCGTTTGACCGGGAAGTATGGTTCCTTGTGGATCTGAATATATTTCAATAATTTCTGTATGGGTATCGCTTCCGCAAATGTTGGTGATGGTCTGTGTCACCTGATAACTTCCTTCGAAAGAATAGTTATGTATTGGATTGGAATTATTGCTTGTATTCCCATCTCCGAAACTCCATAAGTAATCACTAGCATAAATTGATTGATCAACAAATGACGCGGTGTTGCCATTAATGGCAGGATTAAATGAAGCCGTAGGGCTGGCATTTATAATCATCACATCTTCAAAAACCTTTGTAATATTTTGGCTACCATTGCTGACCATCATGATTACATCATAGCTGCCGGGATTAGCATAAAAAACCATTGGATTAGATGAATTGCTTACGGCTGGAGCACCTCCTGGAAATTGCCAAGAAACACTTGTACTGTTTAAACTTAGATCCATAAAATTGGCCTGAAATGGAGCGCAGCCTTCAAAGGCTTGCACAGAAAATCCTGGCTCAGGTAATACATTATAATTGACTGTTTTCGTAATCTGTTCTATTCCACAATCATTACTTGCACTTAGAGTTACCTGATACTGCCCATTGGCTGCATAGGCGTGAGTTGGGTTCTGAGCAGTTGAGGTTGTTCCATCTCCAAAATCCCAAAGGACTGAATCATCATTAGATGATAGATTGTTGAAGGCAGCACTGGGACCATTGATCTGAAAACTAAAATCTGCAATGGGTGGACCCTGCACAGTAATGTAGTTTACTTTAAACTCCTTGTCTGAACCAAATGGATTTATCGCCTCTAATTCCACTGGATAAATTCCAGGAATATTGTAAATCGCGGAAGGTGACATATCATTGGAAGATGATGGACTAGCCCCTGGGAAGGTCCAGTTATAATCACTCGGATTATTGGAACTCTGATCGAAGAAGTCCACTGAAAGTGGTGCACATCCAGTCACTTGAGATGCTCCAAAATTTGCGATCGGTGCTTCCCCTACATTTACATCTACCACAAAGCTCACTTCTTCTGTACCACAAAAATTGGATGCAGATAAAACAACTGTGTAAGACCCAGAGTTGGCATAAGTATGTTGAGGGCTTTGAGAAGTTGACGTTGAACCATCACCGAAATCCCAATTCCAATCAGTAGCACTACTGCTAATACCAGTAAACTGAAAAAAGTCAACCCCATTCAGTAATTGGAAATTATAATTGAGATCAGGAATGTCTTGAATATTTATAATGTTCTGTCTCACCTTAGTATCTGAGCCAAAGGCATTCGTCACCGTTAAGGTTACATTATAAACCCCAGGTATGATGTACTGGGTACTCGGATTCATCTCCGTAGAAGAATTAGGTGATGCTGCTTCGAATTCCCAAAAATAACTTGTAGGATTTCCTGTCGAGGTGGAAGTAAATTGTGCTCCCCCTACCCAACATGGACTTGTCACCTGATAGGTAAAATCTGCCGTCGGTGGTGTATTATTTGTACTAGTTCCACAAGGCTGTAAGCAGGTGGCCGAAGTGATCCTGTCTCTTATTAAATTTCCGGGTAAAACTCCAAAGCCATTATTGAAATCGATTCCGGTAGAATTTAGATGGCAATAGCTCATGATTGTTCCTCCATTCGTTGGCGCAGGCCCAGGACTACAATTACCGTCGGGCGAACTGCAATTATCAATGGGGCCATTGGGCCAAGTACAACTATGGGTATGCGGAGAACCTAGATTATGTCCTATTTCATGTGCAAGCACATTAACGGTCCAGGAATAATTGGGTAGATCACTAAAGAAATTGGTGATATTACTGAAGCCATAGGCAACTGAGGTACATAAAACATCGATGTAAGCAATTCCTCCAATGTTGGCTGGATTGGTGGACACCAAATGGGCGATGTCGCCATTGTATGTAGTTCGAAAAGCTTGGAAATCCTGTAAGGCCTGCCCTCCGTCTACATTGCTGTATGGATCATTGGTCGTCCAAACTAAAACTTCTTCTATATTAATCGTAATGGTCTCTGCATCATACAGGCCGGCAACTGGAACCCAGACATCGGCTAGGTAATCCATTACTCCTGTAACAGAGCCATAATCTTGAAACATGAAAAAATCGGCCTCTAGGTAAACATTCACACAATTGTCAACAGATCTGTTAGACTGTGAATTATTGGGTTTTAGGGTGTTTTCTGTATCGGTTGTCAAACAATGAAATTCTTGATCGGGCTTTCTTTTGGGACAAGCATACATCGCCATAAAACCAGTTTCAGAGGTTGGGACCAGCTGAAGGTCTGCACGACCAGGAATAGAAATTAAGCCAGAGAATCGATCTGGCCGGAGCGTCAAATAAATTTTACCTCCTTCCTTGGAATCAATATTCCCTTTAAAATACTTGGGATGGTCGAAATGATGTTCCTTTCCTCTTTCATCCGTGAGTTTGAAAGATGATGAAAAAGGGAAGAATTCCTCTATTTGGACATTTAAAATCTCATTATTAAGATCATAAAGCTCCAATTCAAAAAATTTATTGGTACTTAAGAATATATTTTCAGTCGCTTCCTTTCTAATTTCGAAAACGGCTAAATCTTCATCTTCTTTCTTCTTTTTGGTGTAAGACTCCTTTTTTAAGAGCTTTATTGCGGTATTTTGACCGACCAAAGGCAGAGAAACAAAAAGCACGGCAAAGATCCAAATCAACCTCATTATCTGCTTATTACAAATTATCAATTGGTTTAATACATATTATGTAAACCTTTCCCTAATTTTATCCCTGAATGATTGTCGAACAGTTTGCGAATACGAACTGTATAGATTTCGTTCGTAGTATGTAACGTTAATTAATTGATAACGTCCCAATACTGAAAAACAAAAAGCTCGATTTAAGAGTATTGTTAACAAAGAATATAATTATGCAAAAGAGTTGGTTCGTATTCTGCTTCACTTTAATCTTCATGTTTATAGGTTCTGTAGATGTTGAAGCGCAGAGCAGAAAAAAGAAAAAAAGAGGCACAAAACAAAGAACAACCCAAACAGATGAATCAGATGATTCAAAGAGCATAGGTGATGTAAGAGGGAGAGATGAGAAGCAACCTAGTAAGCTGAATAACTTTTTGAACAGCGAGCGATTGGTTTTTGATATTATGGGGAATCTAGGGATTCAGCAGATTGGATTAAGCAACGGAGAAGTTGGGACTGTAATAAAAATTGGATTGAAACCTGCAATTTCCTACAAGGTTTTAGATCGTTTGCATTTCGGTATAGCTCCAAAGCTCAACTACTTTTTTGTAAACATCCCGAGAGATGACGATATTAATTGGTTTGACATAGGAGTTGAAGCTTTTACACGTTTCCAAATTCTTGATCTTCTCTATCTACAATTTGGCTATGACTTTAATAGTTTGGAGGCATTCTACGTAGACAGACAATGGACCAATGGTGCAATGATCGGCGGTGGATACATGAATGGGTTTGGTCAATGGAAATATGGCGCTCAAGTATTATTTGAATTAAATGAAGAGCTGAGAGATTATGATAATTTCCCAATCGAGATATGGGTTGGTTTTACGTATAACTTGTAAGGCTATTTGAAATAAATTTAAAGAGGCTGTTTCCACATTGGAGGCGGCCTCTTTTTTTTGACCCTTAGGCCGTTGAACCACAGCTTATGGATGAGTTGCTCAAAGGTTGCTCATGAATGGATGGCTTCTATAAAGGTGACTTAATTGAGCTTTTAAAGTTGCTTTTTAAATTCTTCCATGGTGAAGTCACAATCATAATCGTCCAGTTTAAAATCTTTATCTTTCCAAGTGAGGTGTTCCTGAACCTCGTCAAGATGATAATATCTAAGTTTTGTATTTAAAGGGACTTCATGATCTCTGGGATTCTGGAATTTCGTTAAGCCCTTATCTTGTATTAACACATGGATTAAATAGAATGCAACGCCTGCCAGAATACCTGTCTGAACGTTTACTAAAAAAGTAAGAACGGCTGTGACTGTTGCAAATATCCCTTCAATCTTTGAATGCTTGAAAATTTGCGAAAGCAGATGAAAATCTAAAAACTTAAATACAGCAACTATAACGATCACAGCCAGAACGGAAAATGGAAGATAGGATAAAAGAGGTGTGAAAAATAAAAGGATTATAAAAATCACTATACCTGAAATCATGGAAGAAACTCCTGACTTTGAACCAGCGTCAAAATTTACCGCAGATCTTGTCAAACTACCCGCTACTGGATAACAGTTAAATACATACCCCACCAGATTAGAAACTGACAATCCTAACAATTCCCTCATAGGTCCAATTCGCTCTTTAGAACCTTTCATGGATAAGGTCTTAGCAATTGATAGACTTTGCACAAACAAAACAAAGGATATGACAAAAGCAGAGCCAACCAATCTCAAAGGTATATTTACTATATCAAAGTCAAAAGAAGGTGATGGAAGACCGGGAGGGATCTCACCAACCAAACGTAATCCAATCAATTCATCCGCAAAAATATAACTGATGCCTATGGCTGCAAACATAACAACTAAAGCCCCTGGTATCTTCTTATGAATCCGCTTTAATAGAATCAACATCAACAAACTTAAGGTTCCAAAAAGCGTTGCTATCTGATGTGCATCAGAAATATTACTAAGGTAGAAACCCACACTTTCAATGCTTTTCATCCCACTCGGTAGATCAAATTGAAAAAGGTATTTCAATTGTGATAGTAAAATAACCAAGGCGGCACCAAGTGTATAACCTAAAACGACCGGAGCAGAAATGAACCTTGCCAATTTACCAAAGCCGGTAAAAGCAAACAGCGCTAAAAATATTCCGCAGAGAAGTGAGAGAATTCCAGCATATTGGATGTAATCTATTGAGAAGGGTTCAGCCATTTGCGAAAGCGCAGAAAAAGTAAGAATCGATGGGATCGCCGCACAACCCACTATCATGTGTAAGGATCTTCCAATGAGTGGATAGAGTAAAAGAGGAACGAAGGCGGTATACAATCCGTACACTGGTGGCAGACCAGCAAGTAAGGCATAACCCATGGATGCTGGAACCATCATAAAGGCCACAGTTACTCCAGAAGAAAGGTTGGATAACAGTTCTTCAGAAAACTTATGTAGGTTAAGACTTTGCAAGAATCTAGCTCAAGAATTTCTTTAATTCTGACCAAACAGTCTCTGTCAAAATTTTATGGCCTTCCACATTAGGGTGAATGTTGTCTTGAAGATTAAGGGCAGGATTCCCGGCCACACCTTCCAAAAGAAACTTAACCAAACCAGCCTCATGCTGCTGAGAAAGTTTAGGAAAAATCTTGTTGAATTTGTTGATGTAATCGGATCCCATATTCGGTGGGGCCTGCATACCAACAATAATTATTTCAGCTTCAGGATATTTAGCGTTTACCTTTTCAATAATGCCATTTAAATTCTTTTCCGTTTGATCTAGATCGAGGCCTCTGAGCACATCATTTGCACCCAACTCCAATAGAAAAATATCAACTGGTTGTTTCAACACCCAATCAATTCGATTCAATCCTCCTGCGGTGGTCTCCCCACTAAGTCCGGCATTAATGCAGTTATACTTTAAACCAAGAGAATCAATTTTCTGTTGGATTAAAAAAGGGAAAGCTTGCTCTTCAGATAATTGATAACCGGCAGTGAGACTATCTCCAAAAAAGAGGATGTTCTTCTTTTCTGAAGATTTATTTGCCGTATTCATCGTTTCTTCTTTTGAATCTGTCGAAGAGCTGATAACTTGCGCTTCTTTTGTGGGTTTATCTCCACAAGAGATAAGTAAAACAAAGGAAGTTAGTATTAGAATTTTATTTCTCATGTAGATGCTGACTTTAAAATCTGCAACAAAGTAAAGGCAAAATATTGAATAAGAACATGGATGAGCCAGTGGATGTGGTCAAAGTTGACCAATTGAGTAAAGTATACAGTGGTCATGGCAAAGAATTAACCGTTTTAAAGGAGATAAATTTCTCTGTGAAAGCAGGTGAATCGGTTTCTATCATCGGCCCTTCAGGGAGCGGAAAGACAACGCTATTAGGGCTTTGTGCTGGATTGGATGCACCTAGCTCAGGCTCTGTAAGTTTATTTAATCAAGATATCAGTAAATTAAACGAGGATCAACGAGCGGTCCTGAGAAATGATAAGGTTGGGTTTATTTTCCAAAATTTTCAGTTAATCCCTACCCTGACAGCCATTGAGAACATTAGCATTCCGATGGAATTGAAAGGATTGAAAAATATAAAATCCACGGCCATGTCACTTTTAGATCGGGTTGGCTTGAGTGACCGGGCAAAACATTACCCGAATCAACTGTCTGGTGGTGAGCAGCAGAGAATCTCCTTGGCAAGAGCATTTAGTAATAATCCAAAATTACTTTTTGCAGATGAGCCGACCGGTAATTTAGATGGTGATACAGGGGCCAAGGTTGAAGATCTATTATTTGATCTGAACCGAGAGAATGGAACGACCTTAATCATCGTTACGCATGACTTGGAATTGGCAACAAAAACACAACGTAGAATTAGATTGAAAAATGGCGAGATCGTCGAAGACAGCAGAGTTTAATGAATATATCCTTTCTAATTAAAACGGCCTTATTGGATGCTCGCACGCAGTGGGGAAAGCTCGTACTTTTCATTGCCTCGATCATTTTGGGTATCTCTGCTTTGGTTGCCATCAACTCTTTCAATGATAATATTGTTGCAGATATAGATAATCAATCGGCGTCCTTATTAGGGGCTGACCTTGTCGTAACTGGCAATAAAGCAATTCCTGTAGATTTAGCGACCATGCTTGATTCGTTGCCTGGAGAAAGAGCCACGGAGCACGAACTATTATCGATGGCTTACATTCCTAAGAATGATGGGAGTCAATTTGTGCGATTAAAAGCCATTGAGGGAGCTTTTCCATTTTATGGGGAGTTCTTAACTACGCCCGCTTCCGCAAATGAAACCTTCAGAAAAACGAACGGTTTACTCGTAGATGATGGATTTCTCAAGCAATTCAAACTTACAGCAGGTGATAGTATAAAACTTGGGACGCAGATATTACCAATCGCCGGTAGTCTTGATAATAATCCAGGGGGAGCTGGCATCGGATCAGGATTCGCACCGACGATTTATCTATCCTTGGAAACCTTAAAAAGCACTGACCTAATGCAGGCTGGAAGTATGATTGATTACGCCTACTTCCATCAAGTCAATGAAGCTCTAGATGTTGATGAATGGAAAAGTCAAAGACGTCGAACCTTCTCAAATGAGTCCATGCGAATAAGGACCATTAATGACCAAAGAGAAAATCTAGAAGAAGCATTCAATGCCCTTAACACCTTCCTTAATTTGGTAGCCTTGGTATCACTTTTATTAGGTTGCATAGGTGTTGCAAGTAGTGTTTTTATATACATTAAAAATAAGGTAAACAGCATTGCCGTTTATCGTTGCCTAGGCATGAAAGCCAACCAAGCCTTCTTCATTTATTTCTTGCAAATAATGATTATTGGAATGTTGGGCTCTATGGTCGGAGCTGCCTTGGGTAGCTTCATCCAAGTTGTCCTTCCTAAGGTTTTTAGTGACTTACTACCCTTTGCTATTGAGACAACAATAGCTTGGCCTTCAATCTTTCAAGGACTGACTTTAGGATTTGTGATTACATCCCTTTTTGCGATGATCCCTTTATTGGGCATTCGAAAGATCAGTCCACTACGAACCATAAGATCTAATGTAGAAGAAGGTGCTCCAACGAGAGACCCATTAATTTACATGGTCTATGGCCTAATAGTCATCAGTCTATTCTTATATCTGTTCTCAATCACTGGAAGTTTGCTTGACTCAGCCATATTTATCATCGGCTTATTGGTCGCATTCTTTGTATTATATCTCTTTTCGAAGCTTCTGATCTGGGCCATTAGAAAATACTTCCCTAGAAACTGGAGTTTTGTATTCCGTCAAGGACTTTCTAATCTATACCGGCCAAATAATCAAACACAGATTTTGTTGGTCACCTTGGGCTTAGGGACGGCCATACTTAGTACTCTGTTTATTGTTCAAGGTTTGATCTTAGAAAACGTTGCTTCATTTGATGAAGGAGAACAACCGAATACCATATTGTTTGGTATTGAGACCAATCAGATTGAAGATCTAAAACAGAAGACTAGAGAATTTGATATGCCTGTAGTCGAAGAGGTGCCGATTGTGACTATGAGGATTGCTGGCTGGCAAGGAAGAACTAAATCAGAATGGCTGGCAGATACCACCCGTACTGCTAGGCGGTGGGCCATTAACCGTGAAATAAGAGTAACCTATCGGGACACCATCGATGATTCAGAAAAATTGATTGCAGGGAATTTTGTAGGATCTGTAAATCCTGGAGATTCTATTTTTATTTCTCTTGATGAGGGATATGCAGAAAATTTAGATGTAGAAATTGGAGACGAGATTGAATTTAATGTTCAAGGAATGTTGGTCAAGACTTATGTAAGCAGTCTTCGGGAAATCGACTTCACCTCCATGCGAACCAGATTTTTCATTGTATTCCCACTGGGTGTATTAGAACAGGCTCCTCAGTTTCAAGTGCTTGTAACCAAGTCTCCGAGTGAGGATGTTTTAAACGCATATAGAAGCGATGTTGTTAAGACCTTTCCGAATGTCTCTGTGGTTGATTTAAGTTCAATCTTAAAGACCCTGAATGACATATTGAGCAAGATTAGTTATGCAGTTCAGTTCATGGCTGGGTTTAGTATTCTGACGGGAATTATTGTCTTGCTTAGTTCTCTTTTGCTAAGTAAATTTCAGCGTGTAAAAGAATCTGTTTTATTGAGGACTTTAGGTGCGAGTCGAGCTCAAATTTTAAAGATATATGCAACGGAATATGCAATCATCGGAATACTTTCAGCAGCAACTGGTATCATTCTTTCATTGGTTGCAAGTTGGCTCTTAGTCACCTTTCAATTAGACTTAGAATTCAGAATTCAATACCTACCACTAATCTTGGTATTCTTCTTTATTGTGTCTTTGACGGTTTTGACTGGATTGTGGATGACGAAAGATGTCGTACAGAAATCTCCTTTAGAGACCTTGAGAAAGGATGTGTAGAGGAGTAATTTTGATTGAAAATCAATGTGATACTTGGTTGATGGGCATCAAATGCGTAAGGAACAAAATATGCGACCCCTCTGGGGTCGGAACTGATGTGGTCTTTGGGACGAATGAAGTGGGACCGCTCTGCGGTCCTATCATAATATTCTTCAGTGGGCATCACATGTTTAGAAAACAAAATATTCGACCCCTCTGGGGTCGGAACTGATGTGGTCTTTTGGGACTAATGGAGTGGGACCGCTCTGCGGTCCTATCACGATATTTTTCAATGGGGATCAAATGGTTGGGGATCTTTATATGCGACCTCTCTGGGGTCGGAACTGATGTGGTCTTTGGGACTAATGAAGTGGGACCGCGCTGCGGTCCTTTCAAAAAATTATACTGCTGTCTTTTAAGAACGAAAGTTATGGGCATAAAAAAAACCTACTCACTTTTGAGCAGGTTTATTTTTTTTGAATAATTTTCAACACCCTTTGATTATAAGACAGAAATATCTGCACAAACCCCTATGGGTGAATCAATTATTTTTGAATTTATTTCTTTAGATGTATAAGTCATTGATTTACATGTAAATCAATTGTAATATGTAATTTTTCAATGGGCACCACGGGCTTGGAGAACAAGATATTCGACTCCTCTGGGGTCGAAACTGATGTGGTTTTTTGGACTAATGGAGTGGGACCGCTCTGCGGTCCTTTCAAAAAAATATACTGCTGTCTTTTAAGAACGAAAGTTTGGGGCATAAAAAAAACCTACTCACTTTTGAGCAGGTTTATTTTTTTTGAATAATTTTCAACACCCTTTGATTATAAGACATCGAAAAGAGGGGTTACCCCTATGCGACGGTAATTTTTTTTACATTTTTTCCAGAAATCCAGTAAAAAGGGGCATTCAACGCTTCAAATTTTCGTTCGATCCAACGACTGAGTCAACAGAAATCATGAAACATTTGTGGACTGTAGGATATTAAGCTGCAGGTAATGTAAGTTAGGGCATATAATTACTTCACAATCTTCCTTGAATATTCAGGCTTTTAATACCTTAGATACATGTAATCCCCCATTGTTAATAATCCAACAATTACATGACCCAAAACAAGATTCTTATCACTGGTGCACATGGTCAAGTAGGCAGTGTACTATACTCAGAGTTAAGTAAAAAATACGGGAAGGATAACATAGTCGCTTCTGACATAAAGGAAATGCCTTCGGCAGATGTATTTGAGCTTTTAGATGTCACTGATATCGAGGCTATGAATGCGGTCGTGAAGAAACACAGCATTACGGAGATATACCATTTAGCAGCCATACTTTCAGCGAAAGGAGAACAGGACCCTCTCTGGACTTGGGAGTTAAATCTTCAAGGCTTGTTTAATGTATTAGAGGCAAGTAGAAATAACCAAGTTGAGAAAATATTTTTCCCCAGTTCTATTGCTGTTTTTGGACACAAGTCTAAACTGATAGTTGCGCCACAAGCATCAATTACAGATCCAACTACCGTCTATGGAATGAGTAAGGTGGCAGGAGAATATTGGTGTCAGTATTATCATAATAAATATGGTCTTGACATCCGTTCGATAAGGTATCCAGGAGTTATTGGATATCAATCAATGGCTGGTGGAGGCACCACAGATTACGCCGTAGAGATATTCCAATATGTTTTAGATAAAAAAGAGTATTCTTGTTTCTTAGAAAAAGATACTCGACTGCCGATGATATTTATGGAGGATGCCATTAGAGCAACCTTTGAAATCATGGAAGCACCTATTGAAAATATCAACATAAGAACTTCATACAACATTTCAGGAATCAACTTTACGCCTGAAGAATTAGTGCAAGAAATACAGGTACATCATCCGGATTTCAAATGCACTTATTTGCCAGACTTCAGACAACAAATTGCAGAATCTTGGCCGCAAAAAATTGATGACACGGAAGCTATGGTAGATTGGGGATGGAAGCCATCCTATGACCTACCGAAAATGGTTAGCTCCATGTTTGAAAATTTACCTAAAAAGAAATTAGCCCCTATCCAACTTTAAGAATATGTTTAAAAATGTAAAAGAAGCTTTGAGTCTCGAAATTAATGAGATCAAAGAAGCTGGTCTTTATAAAGAAGAAAGAGTAATTACAACTCCCCAGTCAGCATCCATTTCCACCGATCAATTGGACGGTGTGTTAAACTTTTGTGCCAATAATTATCTCGGTCTTTCTTCAAATCCTGAAGTAATTCAAGCAGCAAAAGAATCAATTGACAGTCATGGGTTTGGGATGAGTTCGGTAAGGTTTATTTGTGGAACCCAAAACATTCATAAAGAACTTGAAGAAAAAATTGCCGCCTTTCTTGGAATGGAAGATGCCATCCTTTATGCCGCAGCGTTTGATGCAAATGGCGGTCTATTTGAACCTATCTTAAACAAAGAGGATGCTATTATTTCTGACAGTCTAAATCATGCTTCTATTATAGATGGAATCCGATTGTGCAAAGCTGCTAGATACAGGTATGAAACCAACAATATGGAAGACTTGGAAGCCAAGTTGAAAGAAGCCCAAGGTGCGAGACGAAGACTGATTGCAACCGATGGTGTTTTTTCAATGGATGGAACCATCGCACAGATTGATGAAATCTGCGATCTAGCAGATAAGTACGATGCCATGGTCATGGTCGATGAATGCCATTCCACAGGTTTCGTTGGAAAGACTGGAAGAGGGACTCATGAGTATAAAAATGCTATGGGCAGAGTTGACATCATTACAGGCACCTTTGGTAAAGCTCTTGGAGGAGCTAGTGGTGGATTCACTGCTGCAAGAAAAGAAATTGTTGATATCCTTAGACAGCGATCAAGACCTTATTTATTCTCTAATACGTTAGCTCCATCAATCGTAGGGGCTTCTTTAAAAGTGCTCGATGTCCTGAGCCACTCAACAGCCCTTAGAGATAAATTAGAAGCGAACACTGATTACTTTAGAAAGGCAATGACAGAGGCTGGCTTTGATATTATTCCTGGTGTTCACCCGATCGTTCCGATTATGCTTTACGATGCTAAACTTTCACAAGACTTTGCAAATGAACTTTTGAAGGAAGGGATTTATGTTATTGGGTTTTATTATCCTGTTGTACCCAAAGAAAAAGCCCGAATAAGAGTCCAGATCTCAGCAGGCCATGAACAAGCTCATTTAGAAAAAGCGGTTGCTGCATTTACGAAAGTAGGTAAGCAATTAGGTGTGATTTAATACCCTACTTTGTCTATACTTTATACCTAGAAATAATTCCATTCTTTATACAAACCATCCAGATTTGATAGGTTAAAATTCCACTTATTGTAAAAATAAGTTGCATAACTAATTTTTACGTTATATATTTGGTTTATGCGTTATGCTAGTTTAATCATATATATATCCTTTCAACTAAGCATTTTTTCTTGCTTTGCGCAAATGGAAATCATCAATGAAAGATGGCTAGCAGAAGATTATCTGGGAGTAATTGCAGCTGGAACAAGATGTTTAGAATCAGACAGTATAAATCAATATTGCCAAGAGAGAGTTGCTCTTGCTTCATACAAATTGGGCGATTTTAAAACCAGTAAGGAATCATTCCTTAAAATTCTTGACCAAGATTCTATCCATAAAATCTCATTGGAGAATCTAGCAAAAATCTATGAACTCGAGGAAAATATTCCGAAGGCCATAAGATGCTACAATGACCTTGTAAAACAAGATACCACCAACGCCATCTATTATCGAAAGTTAGGCCAATTGTATGTCAAAGGAGAATTTATAATTGACGCTTTTGATCAATTCCAAAAAGCGTATGCCATAAACGCTAAAGATTTTTACACCATTAAAGGCATGGCTGAAATACATTTAGCCAATGAAGAATTTAAGGAAGCGGATGAATTGATTAAAACTTCCCTCTCCTACGATTCAACCAACATTCAGTTGATTCTTATGAGTGCTAGATCAGCATACATCCAAAAAGAGTATCAAGAAACTGTTGAGAAATTAGAAAAGCTAAGAGGCAAGCTAGATCTGAACAATTATTACAGCAAGATGCTTGGATTTTCATACCTACAAATCGACTCCCTCGATCGATCAATTCTATACTTAACCAAGTCATTGATCAATGAAAAAAATCCAGAGTATGCTCTTTATTATCTCGCCATCGCGCATGAAGAAAAAGAGGAATACGATCGAGCCATTGACTATTATGAAAAAGCTAAGCAAGCAGGAATTTCTAAACAAGTAGACAATTACTACAGAAGTCTTGGGCGTTTATATAAGCAAGAAAGAGAACTATCAGAAGCCATTAAGAATTATGAAAAGGCATATGAACACAGCAAAGATGATTTATTGCTTTACCTATTGGCTCAGGCGACAGATGAATACTATAAAGATAAAAGTGTAGCCGTGAGGTATTATCGGAAGTTTGAAAAAAGTGATTACCCGAATGCTGAATACAAGGCTTATGCACGGCAACGAAGAATATATTTAAAAGAACAAATGCATTTAATGAATAGCAATGAATAATTTAATTCAAAAATTAACCAAGGCGGAAGAAGAGATCATGCAGATCATTTGGCAGCTTGAAAAGACCACTGTTAGTGAAATTATTTCTAAGCTGAAGGGCGATAAACCACCCCACTCAACCATTTCTTCTATTGTAAGAATCTTAGAGAAAAAAGGCTTTGTTAGTCACAAGGCATTTGGGAGAACTTATGAATACTTCCCAATCATAAATAAAGATTCTTATTCTAAATTTTCGATTAAGAATTTAGTTAAAGGATATTTTGAGGGTTCCACTCAAGAGTTGGTTTCATTTTTAGTAAAGGAAGAAGAAGTAGACTTAGACGAATTAAAATCCATCATTAACAACATGAAGTCTTAACCATGGAAAATTTAATTTTATTCTTATTAGAGTTTGGAATTTACTTGACATGTTTCTATTTATTGTACAAGATTTTACTTGACAATAGCAAGGACCATGGATTTTCAAGATTTTATCTAGTAAGCTCTTTTGCCTTAAGTTTATTAATTCCAATGCTTCCCAAAAGTTTAGTTCAGCCTGAGCTAGTTTTTGGAGTGATTCTGAATCCAATTGAAATTTCAGCGAAAGGTACCACTGATCTATTAATAGAAACCAATGCAAGTTTTCCAATCTTAGGGTTTATAGGTTCGATATATTTAATAATTACGATTCTTTTTATTGCAAGATTCCTATTTGGAATTTTCAGAATTTACTTCTTTAAAATTAATGGAACAAGAGAGCAAAAAGCTGGCATTGAATGGATCAGTTCGGCTAGCATCAAATCCCCATTTTCTTTTTTCCAGACCATATATTTGCCGAAAGGCTTATCAGAAAGTGAATCAACAGATTTAATCTTAAAACATGAAAAAAGTCATATAAAATATGGTCATAGTATTGAGAAGGTTTTCTTTACTTTTTTCAAAGCTATTTTTTGGTTCCACCCCATTGTCTATAAATACGCAAAGGAGCTAGAACTCGTTCACGAGTACCAAGTGGATGCATATTTAACTCAGAATCTTAGTAAAAAATATTACTCTGAGTTCTTACTTAGTCAAATCAATTTTAACATTCAATATTCTTTCACAAACAACATTTCTTCACAAGTAAAAAACAGAATAATTATGTTATCAAATGAAAAGAAAAAAAGCTCAATGATTTTAAACTGGGCTAGCTATTTAGTATTATTTGGGCTATTAATCATCTGCCACTCATGCAGTGTAGACGATGACGAAGATGAGGTCTTAGACAGAAATTATACCATTGTCACAGAACAGACCGATTCAAATTCAAATTTCACGATGGAAGATATCGTCGAGGAAGTAGTGATATTTAATACGGAAACGCAAAAGGAAACCATTCGTGAAATAATCAAAAAAGTAAAGGTCTATAAAGCTCCGGATGCCATGCCTGTATTTGAAGGCTGTGCAGAAATTTCAGATAATGATCAAAGAAAAGAATGCTCTAATCAGAAATTATTAACCCACGTTTATAGCAATATAATCTACCCTGCCGCTGCCAAAAATGAAGGAATTGAAGGGATGGTTGTCACAGATTTCATCATTGACACGGATGGAAAAATTGCCAATCCTAGAGTCGTTAGGGAAATTGGAGGAGGAACTACTGAGGCTGTATTGGAGCTTTTAAATGCCATGAATGACCAAACTACTTGGACGCCAGGAAGGGTTGATGGGAAGGATGTTGCCGTTAAATTTACTATGCCCATTAAGTTCAAATTACAAGGTTAAAATTTGATTTGAAATAAAGGTAAAGCCGCAGATGTTGATCATCTGCGGCTTTTTTTTATTTCTATAATCTAAGCGATGACGAATTATCCAATAAATATCCAAAATCAAGGATCTCAGGCTTAATCATATTTTGGTTATTTTAGAGTAATTCAAAAATACATGAAAGAATCAATTAAAATAATTAGCATTCTCCTATCTGTCCTATTGGCCTTTGGATGTAAAACTGTAGAAAAAAATACGCCCGTAAAACCCACAGTGAATATCCATGAAGAAGATCAATTTGACAAGCTTGGAAATGAGCTTGCACATAAATACATCATTACAGATGGTCATGTTGATTTACCCTATCGCTTAAGAGTTCAAAACTTCAGATTAGAAAAAGAGTTCTTAGAAATACCGGTGCAAACAGATAAAGGGGATTTCGATTATGTTAGAGCAAGAGAAGGTGGTTTGGATGCTCCTTTTATGTCTATTTATTTACCGGCAAGCTATCAAAAAGATCCAGGGCGATCAAAAATGCTAGCGGACTCATTGATTGACATGGTCGTCGGCATCACAGAAAAACATCCGGATAAATTTGAAGTAGCTTATCATCCTGATGATCTATTCAGGATATTTTATGAGCAAAAGATTGCTTTACCGATGGGCATGGAAAATGGGTCTGGCATTGAGGATGATCTAGCTAACATCGCTTATTTTGCAAAGCGTGGCATCAATTATATAACGCTCACCCATTCTTTGGACAACCTCATCTGTGATTCTTCATACGATACCACTAGAACTTGGAAAGGGTTAAGTCCTTTCGGCTATGAAGTCATTGAGGAAATGCAACAAGAAGGAATTATGATAGACATATCCCATGTGTCTGATTCTACCTTTTATCAAGTATTGCGTAAAACCAAGGTCCCTGTCATTGCATCCCATTCATCTTGCCGCAAATTTACACCTGGCTTTGAGAGAAATATGGGGGATGATATGATCCGCAAAATGGGAGAAAATGGTGGTGTTATTATGATAAACTTTGGTTCAACCTTTATTGATCAGAAAGTAAAAGATGACAGAGCAGTTTTCCGTAAAGACGTTATGGAATATCTAAAAGTTAAAAACCTGAAGTGGGATGACGATGAAGCTAAACCATTGATTGAAGAATACAGCAAAGGAAGATTGACTTTTTCCGATGTTAAAGTGGTAGCAGATCATATTGATCATGTAGTTTCTTTGGCAGGAGTTGAACATGTTGGATTTGGTTCTGATTATGATGGTGTTGGTGATTCATTACCTACTGGATTGAAGGATGTCTCTGACTTCCCTAACCTGTTATCCGAATTATTGCAACGAGGTTATACAGAGGAAGATATTGAAAAAATATGTTCTGGGAATCTGATAAGGGTCTGGAAGGCCGCTGAAGCTTTTGCACAGGCTAATAGGCGCTAATATGTAAGGCATTTAGCATTTCTACTATTACAATAAAAATGATTGAAGTCATGCAACGAATGGCTCATTTCGAGAGTAATGTTACTGTTAATTGGGTCTAGAAGCCCATTCAAGGATTATAAATAACAAATGAAGATGAACTCGACTAAATTTTTGATTTTTTTACTCGCAGTAATTACAATCTCAGCTTGTCGAAAGGATATAGATGGTGAAGTAGAATCAATCACCATAGAACCCAACATCCCTATCCTTCATGATTCAGGTCTAGGAGGACTAGTAATAAATGAAAATGGAGAGGCCGTTGAATCTGCAGCCATTACTTACCTAGATTATGAAACAACGACCGATGAAAATGGATATTTCTACTTTCAAAATGTGCCGATTAATGAAAATGGCAACCTGTTAAAAATTACGAAAGACGGATTTTTTGATGGTTTTCGATTTTACTACCCAACGGATTCCAATGATAGTTACAGCAAAACGATGTTGATTCAAAAGCAATCTGTAGGTAATTTCAGTGCATCTACAGGAGGTGAAGTAAGTTTTGGCTCAGTCAACCTAACTTTCCCACCCAATGCTATTAAGTACGAATCTTCCGGAAATGCATATGATGGAACTGTTGATGTACTCGCACATTACTATGATCCTACTGGAGCTAACTTAGGAATGACCATGCCCGGTGATTTAAGTGGAGTTGATGCAACTTCTCTTGCGGTACAATTAGCAACCTATGGAATGATGGCAGTGGAACTTGTCAGCTCAGATGGAGAGAAATTAAACTTGAATACGGACTCTAAAGCAGTTATGAGTATGGGCGTTCCTGATTTATTAGAATCGAATGCCCCTGGTGTGATCCCACTTTGGTCACTTGATGAAGTTTCAGGCTTTTGGAAGGAAGATGGAAGTGCTTTGTTACTTGATGGAAGGTACGTGGGTGAAATATCACACTTCTCCTTTTGGAATTGTGATGCACCTTTTCCTTTGATTAGGCTTAAAGGAAGGATTGTTGGCCCAGGAAATCTTCAACTCGCAAATACCTCGATTTGCTTAACAGTAGTGAGTAATTCAGCCATTACTCGATCTGGCTTCACAGACTTAAGAGGTATGTTTAATGGGAAAGTACCAAAAGGAGAAGCTTTATTAATGCAGGTTAAAGACGATTGTGGAGAAATTATCCATGAAGTCACTCTTCCTCCAATGCAAGAAGATACAGACCTAGGTGACATAATCATCACTTCGAATGAGTTAAGTCAAGTTAGCGGTAGAATTGTATGCAATGGAACACCTATCATTAATGGCTATGTTATTATAAAAGAATTTTCAACCAATCAATTTTATACAATTAAAACCGACCAAGACGGAGTTTTTAATTATTTAAGAATTTATTGTGAAGAAGGAGAAGTTGAAATCACAGGATATGATTTAGATAATCTAACTTCTTCCGAAACACCAATTATTGTTGTTGTATCAAATTCAAGTAATGAAGATGTTGGAGATATTGAATCTTGTGATGAACAATTAGATGAGTGGTTCAATTATGCCATTGATGGAGGAGATGAATATCAAATGCCAAACGTTGCTTCATCCATAGATCTAGATAGCTTCCGGATGTCTGGGAATGGAGCTAACAATTTTTTCAACTTGAGATTTAAAGATTCTGACCCATCTCAAACATTAAGTCCGGAATACTTTCAATTGAACAGTCCAGATGGATACGTTTTCTGTAATTCTGGTTGTAACTCCATGGAGTTTAATTTTTCTACCATTGACAATTTTACGGGAGGTTATGTCGAAGGAACCTTCTCAGGATTAATGGAACAACAAGGAGGTCAGATCCCTGTAGCCGGTGATTTTAGAATACAATTAGATGAATACATTCCAAAAGCATGGGTAGAAGGAATCGCTTGGACGGATACTAACGCCAACGGAATTCAAGAGCAAGATGAGACTGGAGCTTCAGATATATTTATCAGTGCTGAGGTAACAGGTTCCGGGAATGTACGAACCGCCCAAACCAATGGGAATGGTGAATTCAGAATAGCTGTAGAAGCTGAACAACAGATTACTTTATCCGCTCAATTACCGATTGGATTTTTAAGTCCGATGGACCAAGGTGATGATTTACTAGATAGTGATTTTGATCCATCGACAAATTCAATGATAATTGCACCGATCACTGAAGGAGAGACTGTAGAAAACATTGGTGTGGGAGTGTTAGAATTCTCAGATGATTTAGAATGTTTTTCAGTGGTACCAGATACTCCTATTTGTATTGGATCTTCGACTTTCCTTAATATCCAAGTCCTTAACAATGGTGTTCCTCCCTACAGTTATGTATGGAGTGATGGATCAACCGATTCAATGTTAGAGATCTTTGAATCTGGGACTTACTTTGTTACTGTTACCGATTCTAATTCAAGTTATTGTGAGCATGTCATTGATTTTTATGAATTCATGGATGTGGTTCCTGCTGAATTAGAACTCACTAATACTGAATGCGGAGCCACTAGTGGGGGTACCGCTTCAATTTTAAATGCTCAGAATTTTGGTTCTATTACATGGAGTAATGGTGAAACTGGGGAAGCAGTATTTGATTTAGAGCCAGGAAATTACTCAGTTAACTATATTGACTTTAATGGTTGTGACGGATTTACCACCTTTGAAATCCTACAAGATGAAGCAAAAATCGGTAATCAGGTATGGGTGGACCGCCCAGGGGGAACCGAAAATCACTTTGATGGAGGAGATCTTACATTAGAGGGAGTAGTGGTTAATCTTTGGGAAGTTTCTTCCAATTCAATTGTTGAGACACAAACGACTGACGCGAACGGGTCCTACTTGTTTGGAGGGCAATATGAAGGGGAATATTTTGTAGAATTTGAACTTCCTGATGGATATGAATTTGTCTTGCAAGCAGACATATCTGAAATTGATGATGGTACTAAGAGTAAAGTAGATCCTGCAACTGGTTATTCTTTTATATATGAAATAATTTGTGGAGAAGTGAATTTAACGATTGATGCAGGCTTGAAAGAATTATAAAATATATAATAACTCTGAAGATAAATCAGTTGGACTGAAATATAAACTCGCAGAAATATAGATGTTGAACAATCCGGAAATAATACAACTCGTAGAGGGCTGTGCGAATCAGGACCCAAAAGCTCAGCGTGAGCTTGTGGACCGGTTCTCCCCTATGCTGTTCACTATCTGCTTAAGGTATGTGGGAGACCATAGTAAGGCCAAGGATGTACTTCAGGAGAGTTACATACGGATTTTTAGAGCTATTAATAGTTTTGATAGTAATAAAGGATCTTTACAAGGATGGATAAGAAAGATTACGGTTAATGTTGCTTTAAAGCAGATTAACAAGGACAAAATTAGAAGTGAATCTGCTTTACCAGATAATATCAATGGCTACTATAAGGGGCCAGAGATATTAGAAAAAATGAAAGCGGAGGATCTACTCTTTATTGTTCAATCACTGCCAGATGGATATCGTCAGATATTCAATCTGGCAGTGATTGAAGGTTATAACCACAGAGAAATAGCAGGAATGCTCGACATTGAAGAAGTAACTTCAAGGTCGCAACTATCTCGAGCCAAACAGCTCTTGAGAAAAAAATTGAAAACATTACAAAAAGACAAGTCATGGGCAAGCATCGACTAGAAGATACTTTTAAGGATAAACTATATAACCTGAACACACCGGTTGATACTTCCGAAATCTGGGCAGGTATTCAGAATCAAAAAAGAACTGCAGACCTAAGTCAAGTAAAACAGACGAATTCTAACAAATGGAAGTGGAGTGCTTTAATGTTAATCTGCCTTCTACTTGGTGCCACATTCATTTTCAACGGAGAACTTTTTACAGGAGAAAATGCCAAAGCCAAACAATTTTTTAGTAAGAGCAATCAACAGTTTCCAATTGCCACAGAAGTATTCGTCACTCCTGAAGTTATTGATAATAATGCGACCATCGATGCCCAGGATGTGAGCGGTTCAATTTCTTTTAATAGTGGAATTAATGCCAATACGGAAGCAAATAATAAAAATGAAATCCAAGTTGATAAATCTGATGCTAAAATTAACAAGGTAGAGAATGAAAAAGCTTCAGCCTCTAAAACTACTACTACCAAAAATTCATCAATAAACTCAGGCTTTGATTCGAAGGACCAAATTATTAAGTATTCAAATTCTAATACTTCGTCTAAGCTGAATCAATTTACAAAGGCAAAAGAAAATTCGAGTTCAATTGAATTGAATAAGAATTTGACGGAAGTCGAATCTAAAAACAGTTTAAAAGGAAATGCTAGTCCATCAAAAAACAACGGTACCAGCTTATCAGATGATGTAAAGAAAGAAATAAAAACTAGTCAATCAACAGGTCAGAACCTTAAGGAAAATAAAGTCCTTCAACTGCCCTCTTCTCTTCTTCCAAATCTAGCGATGTTAGACAAACCAATTCAAGAAGATTTCTTATTCCAAAAAGATAAAACGCTTTGCTACGATGACTGGAACAATAAAAGAAAAAAATTCGCCATCATTCCTTATGCGGGGATTGACCTTGTGACCAATAAAACAGAAGCATCAGAAACCTTCGTCTCTTATCTTGAACAAAGAAGGAGCACCATGAAATTTCTTGAAGTCCTTAAAGGTGGTTTACTTTTCAAATTTAATGTGAGCCCTAATTTCTACTTTAAAGTCGGAGGAGCTTACGATCAAATTAGAGAAAGATTTGAACATGTAAGCATTGAACCAATGGAATTAATCTTGCCAGATCAGGTCATTGCCATAAGAGTGACGATGGAAGGTGACACCATTCCAATTACTGGAGATGGCGCAGTTACCATTGTTAATACAACAACTTGGGTGAAACATAATGAATAC
>JAHDGF010000013.1:0-31565 GCA_020627785.1 Saprospiraceae bacterium | reverse complement strand
TTATGGATCCTTTGTTGGTTGCTAGGCTTTTTAAAAAACAAACTTATTTTTTAGGATAAGCTTCTTTATTCAGTACGCCTTTTCGCTCGTGGGTGCTTTCTAACATAATGAATACCATTCCTTTAATATTCCGGCCATCATCGGTTATGAATCTTTCTTAGGAGGAAATTTCAGCTGGTACGCAGAAGCAGGTATTTTCTACAATCTACTTTTTCAATATCAAGGGACTTTGCTTGACGCAAATAATAAAGTGGTCAATGGAGAAAACTTTTTCTTGAATCAAACTGGCACGAGCATATATGGGGCTTTAGGTCTGAACTATATGTTGTCTGATAATCTAAGTGCAACCTTTAATGCCTCTTATCGTCAGATTACAAAATCAATCAATAATGCAGACTTAAACCCGATTGATCAGAATCTCGGATTGGTAGGTCTAGCTCTTGGTCTGGAATATCGTTTTTAAAAAACCTTGCTCTGATTCCGTTGGGTTCTCAAGAAATATAGATATTGAGAATCATGAATGTATTGAGCAACAAGGCTAGTAAGTTATTTCTCATCCTCGCTGGATTTTTTGTAGCGAATACACTGATTGCAGAATTTATAGGCGTCAAAATATTTTCACTTGAAAAGACGCTCGGCTTCCTTCCTTTTAACTGGACGATACTAGGGGTTTCTGATTTAGGTTTCAACCTTACGGCAGGAGTAATCCTTTGGCCCGTTGTTTTTGTCATGACCGACTTAATCAATGAATACTTTGGAATAAAAGGAGTTCGCTTCTTGAGTTTTTTTGCAGTCGGCTTGATCATCTATGCTTTCTGCATGGTTTTTTTCGCCATAAGCTTAGACCCAAATGATTGGTGGACCAATCTCAGTGGTCTAAATGAAGAAAATCCCGAACAGAGCCTCAACAACATGGATCTTGCTTTCCGCAAAATTTTTGGTCAAGGACTATGGATCATCGTCGGTTCCTTAGTTGCCTTTCTAGTCGGCCAAATAGTTGATGTGTTTGTATTTCAGAAAATTAAAGAGAAAACTGGGGAAGGTAAAATTTGGCTTCGAGCCACTGGATCTACCTTAATTTCTCAGTTCATTGACAGCTTTGTCGTACTTTTCATTGCCTTTTATATTGGTGCAGATTGGGAACTAGTCAGAGTGCTCGCCATTGGTCTAGTGAATTATATTTATAAATTTAGCATGGCCATTGTGCTTACACCCGTCATTTATCTTGCTCATCACTTGATTGATTCTTATCTTGGCGCCGAACTAGCCAAAAACCTAAAAGAATCGGCACTACTTAAAAGATGAAAAAACAAATTACAAACACAATCATGATGGTTAGGCCTGCAGCATTTGGGTTTAACGAAGAAACAGCTGTAAGCAACTATTTTCAAAGTTCAGAGGGAAAAGATGATAAAGACATCTCTAGTAATGCGCTAAATGAATTTGATGAGGTCGTCAAAAAACTTCGGGATCATGGAATCGATGTGCTGGTCATGGAAGATGATTCAGAAGTTTATACCCCAGACGCGATTTTCCCTAATAACTGGATTTCCGCTCATGATAACAAGATTCTAGTGACCTATGCCATGGAGTCTGAAATACGAAGAAAAGAGATTAGAGAAGATATTTTAGTGATGTTGGAAGAGAAGTATGGTTATAACAAAAGATATAATTTTGAACATTACGCTGAAGAGAATCTTTTCCTAGAAGGCACAGGCAGTATTATTCTTGATCGAGATCATAAAATTCTATATGCTTGCCTTTCGCCTAGAACCCATATAGAATTAATCTCTAAGTTCAACGTCCTCATGGGCTATCGATCGATTTATTTTTATGCCGAAGATCTGGAAGGAAATCTAATTTATCATACCAATGTAATGATGGCTCTTGGAGAAGAATTAGCTGTGATATGTCTTGAATCGATAAAAGAGGATGAAAAGAAAAATGAGGTAATCCAAAGTTTGAAGAATACAGGCAAAGAAATCATTGATCTAAGTCTTGAGCAGGTGCATAAATTTGCTGGAAACATGCTGGAAGTGAAATCGGTAAGTGGCCAGAAATTTTTATGTATGTCCAGTCAAGCCTATGGCGTGTTGACTCAAGAACAGATTGAAACCATTGAACAATATGATCAGATTCTTCACTTCCCTATTCCTACGATTGAAAAATATGGCGGAGGAAGCATCCGGTGCATGATGGCAGAAATCTTTGCCCCTAATGGTTAAAGCCTAAAGCTTAACAAAGAAATAAAGATCGATTCTTATTCGTATGAGAATTTTATAATTATATTTCGCAACTCCAGAACCGTTATCACTTAATTTAATAACCAATCAATTACAGATGAAATCATTTTACACAGCCATTTTATTTTGTTTTTGCCTTTCGGCAAATGCGCAAATCATTACAGAAATCATGTATAATCCTCCAGAAAGCGGTCAGGATTCTTTAGAATATATTGAAATTTATAACAACACCGGAGAAGTAATAAATCTTGATGGTTACCACATGGTGGGTGTAGACTTGACCTTTGGCTTCACACCAATGTTTGCTGATCAATACATTGTTTTGGTAGGAAATGAAACAGCATTTCAAACCATAGACTTTAGCATTCCGATTGAATGGACTGGAGGTGCTTTAAGTAATGGAGGGGAAGAAATTGCACTTTTAGATCCGGATAGTATGGTTGTACACAGTGTCACATATGGTAGTTCAGGTGACTGGCCAAGCCAGGCCAATGGAAATGGTTACTCCCTGGAAGTATGCGATATAACGGGTGATTTTAATGATCCAACAAACTGGGGATTTTCACAGAATCAAATGTCCGTTGCGCAAGTAAATGGAATTACGATATTTGGTACTCCTGCTGATCCTAATGACCCGGATTGTACACCAACAATGAACACAACCGTAACTGTGGGAGAAATTACTGAAACCGATGGTGATGGTGTTTTAACAAGACTTGGAGAAACTGTAACTACTGAAGCAGTTGTTTATGGAATAAACTATAGACCAGGAGGTTTACAATTTACACTTATCGACTCAAACAATGATGGTATCGGTGTATTTGTTGCGGCTGATGATCTTGGGTATACAGTTGTTGAATCAGACGAAATCAGAATCACTGGAACAGTTTCACAATTCAATGGTTTTGCGCAGATTTCTGCAACGGAAATCGAAGTGATCAGCAATTTCAATATTTTATTCCCGGCTACTGCAGTTACTGAACTCAGTGAGGATACAGAATCTCAATTGGTGAGATTTGAAAATGCAACGCTAGTTGACCCTACCCAATGGACCAATGATGGTTCTGGTTTCAATGTAGATGTAACGAATGGTACAGAAACCATTACCATGCGTATTGACGCAGATACAGATATTTTTGGAATGGGATATCCTCAAGGCACATTCTCTGTGACTGGCCTTGGAGGCCAATTTGATTCGGATGCTCCTTTCTTTGATGGATATCAATTCTTACCAAGATATGTTGCAGACATTAGCCCATACGATCCGTTTGACGGCGGAGGTGGTGGAGGTGGCGATGACTTCCCTAATAGAACCATCGCTGAAGTTACTACGGTAGATGTTAATGGTGTTGCGGACTCTTTAGGAGTGGATTGTACTTTAACAGGAGTGGTCCATGGAATCAATTTCTCTACGAACGATTTAATTATGACTGTCATTGATGCCGATAACAATGGAATCGGAGTTTTCAATAGTGGTAATGCGGTGGGATATGAAGTTCAGGAAGGAGATATGATTTCAATGACTGGAACCATTGGACAATTTAATGGATTGACTCAGATGAATCCAGAGACAGTAGAGGTATTAAGTAGTGGCAATGATTTAGTTACACCTCGAGAGGTCTCAGAATTAGGAGAAGATACAGAATCAAGTCTTGTCACACTTTCGGATGTTGTAATCATAGACCCAACTCAATGGGTAGGAGATGGAAGTTCATTTAATATAGAGGCAACGGATGGAGCTATTAGCTATACCATAAGAATAGATAATGATACCGAACTTGCGAACATGCCTGCGCCAGGTGAATTTTTACTTGTAACTGGGTTAGGTGGACAATTTGATAATTCTGATCCATTTACAGATGGGTATCAAATTATCCCTAGATATGCAGCCGACATTGAAATGGTCATTGTGGACGATGTGATCGATTTAGATTTCGACTCAAGTATTTCGATTTACCCTAATCCAGTAAATCAAGAGTTATTCATTCAAAGCGATGCAGAGATTGAGCGATTAAGAGTAGTGAATATGGCCGGACAATTAATGATGAATGTACGGTATACTAATTCATACCTCAACGTTTCTGATTTTCCACAGGGAAGTTATTTCATTCAATTTATCTCAGGAGATAAATTGAGTACTAAGAAATTTATGAAGTTTTAAAGCTTCTTTGTTTATCAATAAAAGAACCTCGGCAACCGTAAGGATGTCGAGGTTCTTTTTTGTTATCTCTAGGAAACTTTTATCTCTCCATTTCATCTTTAAAATCCATGGTCTACTTTCCTAACAATCAAAACATTATAATATTCACGGCTAACATTACTAGGAGCAACCTTACTTCAAACAATTAGGATTGAACCTAACAAAAGTTATTGAAAACCAGAGGTTATAAAATAAGAAAACCGGCACCTCATTTGGTGCCGGTTTCTAAAGAAATATAAGAACCCAAATTTATTATTTGATGTAAATCATCTTCTTCGTTTCTGAGTATCCGTTGAACTCTAGTCTATAAAGTAAAACTCCTTTGTTCTCAAGATCGGCTCCATTTAGCACAATGCTATTGAGTCCTTTTTCAAAGTTTGCATTCTTTCTGTATACAACCTTTCCTTCTGAAGTCATTACTTCAAAGTTAGCCTTCCCTGCCTCTGGCAAGTAGAAGCTAATCTCTGTTGAATTATCAAATGGGTTCGGCTGATTCTGGAACAACTCTGCATTGTTTGAACCGCTTACAACATCACCAGTTTCAAGTTCAACATTTATAATTGTTCCTTCACTAGTATATGCTTCTGCAACTGTAGCTTCTGAGCTAATGGTCATTGATTCGCTCAATACACCATTGTCCTTCGCTTCAAAGTTTAAAGCAAACATTTTATCTCCTGAAGTAAGGTTTAATCCTTTTACGTAATCGTAACTGAACGTAATACTTCCCTCGTGTGCTTTCTGTAATCCAAGGTTATTATCACCGATGGCAAATGCACCTGCTTCATATCCTTTATACTCCATCTGACTTGCGTCAAATTCAATGGTAAATTGAACGCCATCAAGGCTTACATTTTCTTGTGCTCTGAAGTTGGCTGAAACAATTGTTCCAGCAGTCAAATCCGCTTCATCTAATTGAACAACTAACTTGTTACTTGATCTAGCTGAAGTTTGATTGTTTGCAAAGTTCTCAGCTACAGATTCATTGACATCACCCATTTTCACACCGTAAAAATCTAAGCCATTCTGAGCAACGTACATTGCATTTATAATTTCTTCTTCTGGATAATTCCACGGTGCCGTTACATCTGCAAATACATGACTTGCAGGAACGAATGTCCATGGCGCTGAATTCTCCCATTCAGTCTCTACACCTAAGATTAATTTTCTTATTTGTAATAAATCTACCGCAGAAATTGAATTTGATTTATTCACATCTGCTGCAATCAACTTATACGGAGAATCTAATTCAATCAATCCTAAAATATGCTTTTGAATCAATACGATATCCAAAGTTGTTACTCCATTTAATGGCTCATCTTCTTTGTAAGGCTTCAACATGTAGCCATTATAGAATGGAACATTCTGGAAAGAATAATCACCATTATTAGCAGTTACATTCATGTCCATAAGACTGACAGAATTTTCGTAAATCTCAACTTCTACATCTCCAATCCCTTCCAGACTTTCTTCATAAATTTTTCCATCAACTACAGTCATCGAAGCTGCATCTGCACATTTATCCAAGTTATCTTGTAACGTAAGCGTCACAACACATGATTCAAATCCTCCCGAAGCATCAATAACAAATATTTCCAACTCGATTGTTGCTCCAATTCCATTTGGAATATCCGCACAAGTAAAGGTCATATTAGGGGTGATACCTGAATTAGGATTAGTGAAAGAGAACTGTAAATCACTATCTTCTCCACAAGACCCTTCACTCTTTAAATCAAAATCAGATGCCCATACTTCTGCTTCCCCATTGTTATCGAGAACCCAAACAACATTTGCCAAACAAATAGCAACTGGAGGCTGATCACTCGTTACCGTGATCATAAACATGCAAGAATTACCCACATTGCCACAATTGTCAGCTACCGTATAGGTCGCTTTATGTACTCCACCTGGCAAGGTAACATCAATCGTTACTCCTACGCCATTTATATCATTGGCAGAATTGCCATCATTATCAACATCAATAGTCCAAGTATAATGAAGATCACCCGCAGGAGTACAATCATCATCTGCCCACAACTCTACGAAGACATCGCCTTCACAAGCTGGGTATTCTGCATTGACTGTAATATCGACACAAGGATCAAAAAATTGAGGTGCAGTATTATCGTTCAACAATATAATTTGATCTAATTCAAAGAATCCATCAAATCCATTGTTGGCTTCATAAGTACACCAATCAATAACAGTCCATGTTCTTCTGATCTTACTACATGTTCCAGAACCTGGAATTACAGCTAATAATTGATCTTCATAATCCATGGTTAAGCTTACGCAAACAGAGTTGTTTGTAACAACCGGAAATCCGCCAATAATTTCAGGAGTCAATCCACTACTTGCGGTAGGACATTCAATAACATATATTTCTTCATCAATTGAAATATCATTGATGGTTAAAGGATCATTCTGATTTATAGTTATGTTTGAACTACAAGTTCTAGACTGGCCAGATGGAAGCAATATAGTCACTGTTCTTACAACAATACCAAGACCACAAAGGTCTAAACCTCCATCATCGAAACTTACGCCTGTTATCTCAGGTGATCCTGTAGCACAAACTCCTGATCCTACAATCTCAGGATCATCATAGCTCAATGCTTCGTAATCCGTTCCACAGCTTACCGTGATATCATCTGGGCAAGTTATGGTATAGTTAGAATCTTCTTCTTGTACACATACTCTTGATTCACATTCACTGTAACGTCCAGTTTCATCATAGACTCTGAGCATTACAGAAAGTGTGTCTCCTAAATTTGCACAACAGAAATGAACCGTAGGACCAAATTCTGAATCATCTGAATGACCTGAACAAGTCTGACCATCAAGTATCTTAGCTTCAAACATGACGATGTCATCACAAAGATCAAAACTGTGATCATCAAAACTTCGAGCATTCACTTCAATGTGACCCGTAGCATCTAATCTTACTTTAGAAAACCCTTCACATATAGCAGTAGGAGGCAGGGTATCAACAACTTGTAATTCAAAGTAACAACTAGATGGATCATCTGTCCCAACATCTGGATCAGTATCCACGCCCACATTACCGCAGGCATCAATCGTTCTATATCTTATCCAAACCAAACCTTCAGAAAGTTGTGGTAAGGAATAGGTACCATCTGCTTCTTCAACAACTCCTATAGAAGTATACTCCCCTTCTTCAGCTGGCTGTTCTGTGCCGGGCTCTGCAGGTAGGTATTCTACAAAGAAATCAAAACCTGAGCATTCAATGAATGATTGCATTGCTCCAAATCCGTGAGCTCTATCAAATGGATCTAAATTTATATCAGCAGTACATTTATCATTCGTTGCTGGAAAAAATAGCGTATCTCTATAATCTACTGGACAACCAATAATTGGAATTTGATCATCGATTACTTTGATAATCTGTCCTTCTGTTTTTGATTCTCCACTACACCAATCGATGATGGTCCATTCTCTCAAAATCTTTCTACTCACACCACATAATTCAAAATCACTATCATTATAAAAGAACATAATGTTTGGACAATTTGAACCAACTGGAAAACCAGTTCTGCTCGGCACTAAGAATTCATCTGTAAACACCTCACAACCATCGTTCTGAGTATAATCATAAATGAAGTCTTCTGGAATTCTTACATCATTAAGGTTTTCTCTTGCCACATTGATGGTCTGCGTGCATTGAGCCAAAAAGTCTCCATCGCTATTCAATGCGGTCCAAGTTCTTTCAATGGTTGTTGCATATCCATTCAGACATTGAATGTCCGTGGTATCATCTTCAAATGAAAGATCAGCTGCATCGATTGTGCAATTGCCAGCAAAGTCTGGTCTGTTGGTAGTTGCAGAATTTCCGGCAAGGAACTCTTCACAATCCATGATGTAATCAAAGCAATTGCTTAAAGTCATCCCGTTTTTATCTTCCAACAGAATATCTCCCCAACAAGTGACTCCACATTCAGGAACAGTAACCATTGCGGTTATAGATCCCCCAAGATGTTCTGAAGTCAAGGTGGTTTCACTGTGATCGGTAGCAGGAACTACGACTCCATCAACCGTAATAATCAGATCAATGTGTTCGTAATTTAAAGTTGGATAAGCTGGATTGTTCCAAGGCTCACCTGCTAGCATCATATCTAGCGTAACTTGAGCTTCACAATCCGTGTTCAATGCAACGTTAATATTTCCATTACATGCAAGAACTAAGTTGTCCAGTGCATCGCAATCCTGAGCATTAACACTTGCGGTAAAACAAATGGCAATTAATGCACTCATAGCTAGTTTAGCTACTTGTAAGGAATGACATGAAAATAAACTGTGTAAAGTTTGTTTCATTGGGTTTTTTTTAATCAGTTTTTTAGCGAATAACCTTTAGTAAGTCCTCCTCTACTTCAAAAAGGAGGACTTACAGGTTTACTATAATTTTATATTACTTTAGAATTATCATTTTTCTAGTGGCGATATGAGTATCCGTAGAAATTTGGTAGTAGAGTATGCCCGTTGATTCTATGTCTGATTGTTTGACAGTGAATTCATTATATCCTCTTGTGAATTCATCAGTGGCCGTATATAATACCTTTCCACTGTTATCAAAAATCTGCATAAACACTGATTGATCTTTTGGTATTTCAAAAGCGATCACTGTTTCATTACTAAATGGATTTGGTGTATTCTGGAATACTGAAAATCCATTAGCCAGGTCAAATTTATCGGAAGTTAAGGCAAGTACTTTCACCTCTACGTTTTCTGAAGAACCAATATATACCTCATTATCAAATGACTCATTTAAGCTCACTGATAATTCATCAGCTGTCATTTCGAATTCTATTTCAAGAACAAGGTCACCATTGGTCACTTCTCTACCCTTCGCCTCATTAAAGCTTATCGTTAAGATTCCATTTGCGAAAGCATAATTGGACTCACTCAAGTCAAAGACATTTGAAGAGATATTCACTGGTTCTACTCCAGTAGTTAAGCTCAATTGTGCACCATCCATTCTATATGAATCACTTGCACTGAACTCAATTACTGTATTTCCAGTAGACAATTCATTGTAGTTCAACTCTAAATTTACTTTATCATCGCTTCTACTCACTGCTTCTTCTTGTACTAGATTCACGACAGCAGAATTGTTTACATCACCAATTTTAACTGCTACAAAGTCTGCATCATACGTTGATTGATCTAATGAATTCAAATCAATCACCTCTTCAAATGGCCATGGATTTGATGCATCTGCAAAAACATAATCTTGCTCAACAAATCTCCATGAATCATTGCTCTGGTATTCAGCAGTTACTCCTAGAATTAGTTTTCTGATCTGAATTAAATCCGCCGCTGAAACTGATTCAGAATTATTAACATCCGCTGCAATTAATTTATATGGACTCGTGATTGGAATTAATCCAAGTATGTGCTTCTGAATCAATAAGATATCCAAGGTTGAAACTCCATTCAATGGATCTTCGTTACTGTATGGATCTACTGAATAGTTACTGTACATTGGTATATTATCAAAAGCAAACTCTCCTTGAACGTCTGTCATATCAACCATCATTGGATTGTTGTTTTGTTCCATTAATGAAACTTCAACATTCTCTACCATTAGGTTATCTTCAGTATACACTCTTCCAGAAACATTCGCTCTAGCTCCGACTGTTGTATCTTGACATATGCCGTGATTATCTTGTAGAATTAATGATGCATCACAGAAGCTTTGGTTTCCATTTGAGTCTGTCACCCACATCTGCAATGAAATCGTATCCACAGTTCCTCCATTTGTGATGTCAGAACAATCAAAACTCATTGAAGTAACACTTGTGTTAGATGAGAATGAGAATATAAGATCATCACTCGTATTACATCCACCGCCAAATGATCCTTGATCGAAATCATTAGCCCAAATTTCAGCTGATCCAACAACCGGAATTACTGTAACAATTTCACTTAAACAATAAGCTGTAGGTCCAGTTGTATCACCATCAATAACAAAGGTCATTGAGCATGGTGGCAAAACGTTTCCACAGTGATCCTCAGCATACCAAGTCAACTTGTGTGTTCCAAACGGATAAGTTCCATTGGCATTATCTGATTGTACGCCAGTACTTTCAGTAGTACCATCGTTAAATAAATCTAGATCATACCACACTAGTATATCGTTGAAGCTTGAACAGTTATCTGTTAAAGAATACTGTAAGCCACTTTCCCATGTTTCAATCATACAATTTCCGACCAATTCTCCTTCTACTTCAGCAAGATTTTGACATCCTCCGAGCACCGTTGGTGGTTCAGTATCGAAAATTCTAATGACCTGTATGTGTGTCCAAACCTCATCCGGTTGACACCAATCAATTACAGTCCATGTTCTTAATATTTTAGCACAAGCTTCTTCCGTATAATTGAATACTTGATCTTCCCATGCTGATGTTACATTTGCGCAAGCATCCAACTGAGAAAATCTAGGGAAGCCATTAGCCGTAGGTAATTGATCAGGCTCTGTTCCATTCTGACAATTATTAGCATCATAATCATCAGGGAAGTTGATATTCCCAAATACAAATGGTTGGGTATTTCCAACGGTAATTACTTGTGTAAATGAAGTCGAATTATCATAAGTATCTGTTGCTCTCCATCTTCTAGTGATGGTAAATGAACCGCAATCAGTTGCTGGTGTAATAACTACTTCATAATCTACATCAATTTCACAGTTATCTTCAAAAGTAGGCTCACCATATTCTGAAATTAAGAATGTACTTAATTCACCTAATAGGTAATCTGTATTATCTAAGTCTTCACAATCTGCTGAATGAGCAGTATTTGGAGCATCTGTAATGGTTGGATCTTTGAAGTCTTGAACTTCAACTTCAACCATACATTCTGCAAAGTTTCCATAGAAATCAAAAACTCTCATTCTCACCATCACTTGGTTTCCTACGTCTGCACAACAGAATTTCACTCTTTGGCTGAACACACATGGATCTTCGATTTCAACCACATATCTGTGATTAGAAACTGATTCTCGCTCTGCAGCCCATGATCCATCTGCCTGAACAAAGACATATAAATCTCCAGTTCCTTGCAATGACCAATCAGGCTCTCCAGTAGCCCAGTTATCATAATTCATAACTCCTCCTGCTTGCGCATCAAAGTCAGAGTTATTTGGTGAATCCGCATTTGTGATTCCTTGACCTCTATATCCGATAAAGTAATTATCAGAAGTATATGAACTTACCTGAGTATGTAACCAATTGCCTTCCGCAGCATCATCAATATCTACAACGTGTGACTCAATGGCTGTACTGTACGCAAATGAATTAGGTCCAGTTGTTGGCTCATTTGATAAATAATAATAATGTCCATTTCTTTCACCTAAGAAAGTTAGGTAATCAAATTGTGGCTTTTCACAAGGCCCACATGGTGCCCCTTCATCCATTCTTTTGATTACTTTTTGGTAAACACCACAGTTATCAGCACTACTGTCGTCGAACGTTTCAGGACCAGCATAAGCGCATCCATCATCATTCAATGCAACGTTATTAAATAAATCACATACTGGTGTAGGTGGTGTATTATCTAATAATGCTACCTCTGTCAAACAATCCGTTGTACCGTTTCCACAGGCATCTTTTACTTCAAACAATACCCAAAGTGAATCAGATAAAAATTCTACTTCATCAATGTAAAATCCACCATCAGCTTCACTATAGGTTACTCCTTCCGTTTCGAAAAGTTCTGGAATAATTCCGTTCTCATCTCTCAACTTATATGACAATTCAATGAAGATAGATCCACATTCATTCGAAACCTCAGGGTTAGGAACGAAGATCGTCTGAGAACAAGTGTGAGAGTCAGTTACTACTGCAAACTCATCAAAGGCTGCACAAATCGGTGGAGCAGCATCTGTTAATGTTATGTATTGTGTGTGGAGAATATCGTTCCCAATGCCACCATTGGCACAAGGATCCCATATTACCCAATCTCTTAAAATCTTTCTTGCTGGTGAACCAGAACCGCAGATAGGAAGATCTACATCCGTATATCCAAGTACTTCGACATCAGCACATGAAGCACCTATTGGATAGCCTGTCATGTCTGGATGTGGGTTACCATTTTCATCCATTTGGAAGTCAGAACAAACATCAATTGATGGCTCTGCTCCTGGAATTATATCATCAAAATCTGGCGGAAGAATCACCTTCTCATCTTCATCATACATCACTTGTAATTCTACTCTACATGATGCAGTTGCTCCAAATTCATCAGTAACCGTCCATGTTCTGAATAAAGTGGAAGGATTTGCACAATCCGTACTTTGATTCTCATCTTCACAAGTCAAAGTTGCATCTCCACAGTTATCATACCCTAGTAATTCCCAAGTATTATCGCCTAAGAAATTAACCGTTACGTCTGCGTCAAATATCGGCATGAAGTCAGGATTCGTTTTATCTGCAACATCAGCACAGTCAACAACTCCAATGATGGTTGGACATTCTGGTACTGGAACAGATTTATCTTCAACGGTTAGATAACCCCAACAAGAGTTACCTGAACATTCATGTATTACTTCTACTAGAATCTGTTCTCCAATGTGTGAGTGATCTAGAATATTTCCCGAAATCGCTGCTCCTGTTGTTGCGTTTGATAAAGCAACCGTAAATTGATCATTGGTCGCTGTTAATCCTTCGATAATAATATCTGCAGTTACTTCCAACTCACAGTTATTACCAATGGTAACATTTAATCCACTGCTTACACAAGCCATTGTCGGCACTGAACCATCATCAATGGTTATTGCCAATGATGACATGAAATCAGGGCAAGCACCTCCAACAGAAGCCGCCATTACCATTAAGTTATAACTACCCGGAGCTAAAGAGCTAAAGTCAACAGGCACTGTCTGGCCCATATTAGAGGTGGCTAAAACAACTCCAGCAGAAACGTCAGTTCCTGCGCCATCTTTCAATGACCAAGTATAATTATAGTTATCTAGTGCATCATCTGATAAACTGGTTAAGGTATACACCTCAACAGCTCCCATACAAACATCTGAGTCCCCATCAATTGACACGAAGGCATCAGGAGATATAAATGTGATTGCTTTTGTTTGAGTAAATAGACAGCCATCTTCCGTTCTTCCAGAAACAGTTATACTAGCTCCTATTTGGTTCACCCAAGTAATAGTTATTGAATTATCTGTGACATCAGATCTCATATTACCGGCAGGAGCAGTTACCCATGTAACTGTACCCGGCTCTATTCCATCAGGAACAGATAAAGTGTAAGTTTCTGTTTGGCCGCACAAGACATCACATTCTCCTTGTATCTCAGCCGTAGGAAGGAAATATTCTATTTCTTGCTCAGAACTAATAGCACAACCTTCTGTACTGCTACCAGAGGCACATAAAACATATTCGCCTTCTCCTAATGCAGTGAAGTCAATTGATGTTGTCCCAGAACCAGTAGTGGTGTAAGTTGGAATTGCGATAGAACCATCATCATTTTTCAAAGTCCAATCAATACTCCCTGCAGGTCCAAGATTAGGAGAGATACTATAATCTTTCACTAATAGACCATCTCTGCAGAATAGTGCTTCTCCATCAATAGTTGACTCATTTTCAGTGATGGTTATCAAGAATTCATTGTATACCTCGCAATCAACCGCACCCACGGTCATACATGTGCTTGGATCTCTATATCCTCGTACAGCGACAATGTAGGTGCCCGGTGCCATGTTCTGAGAAAGGTTAAATGAAGAAGTTCCAAAGGTTAATGCCGAAGCAGGACCTTGTGATACTCCATCCACAAACCATTCATAGCTGTATGGATCTACCGTTTGACTGTTGGTAGCTGTTAAAGAAAATTCGCCGGTAGCATTGCTACAAGCTTCATCGCCATTACTACTTGCAATTCCAACAGAATGCGTAGTACATGAACCTGGAAGCGATGGAGTCTCCATTGCTAGAGATGAGAATGTTCCATCTGCTTCTTCATACTTTAAGTCAAATGAAGGACTAATACCATCAAAAATGATAGCTTCTAGCACATATCTACCAGCTGCTACTTCAGTAAAAGCTGTTTCATCAGGTAATAAGGTGTAAGGTGCTGTTAATGAAGTAACGTCATAGATCATACTTGCGTTACATAAAACAACAGATTCACCAGGGTCTCCAGTCAGTGTAATTCTAGCTACAAAATAACCAGGTACCAATTCTGCATTGCAACCACAACAAATGTTGCTGTATTCAATGTCTGGTGCTTGGGCATAGCTTTGAACTGAAGTCACTGAAATAAGCCCCATTATAAGTAGTGGAACTACATTCAGAATTTTCATTAATGTTAGTAAAGGTCTTTTCATCGACTTTTGGGTTTTTAGATAAAATTCGATTTCGCTCAATAGTAGGATACCTCACAATGAGGCATACTATTACTTCGTCACCCTTCTATTGCCAAGTTCTATTCCAAAAGGCCTTTCATATTACGATTGGTTTTAATATGTATGATATTACATATATGTATAATGTGTAACTACTTGTTTAACAATTGATTATGGGAAAATAATTATCAGTCTTTTTTTGCCTCTTTTTTCTATAAATTGGGCCTCAAAGAAGGGTTTTAGCAATTAGACGCTGCTTTCAGAGGATAATTCAAGTTCAGATAAATTTTAACTTGGATGCAACGACTAGATGGGTTTATAGGTATTCTAAATTACAATGCAGTAAATTTAAAGGATTCAATATGAGCAATTTCAAACCAATCATTCCATTCATTTTCCTAACATTTCTTGGATCATTTTCTCTTTTAGCACAGGCGCCATGTCAGATTATGACAACAGCCAATGTCATAGATTGCAATCAATTCCAAGGAACCTTTTATGCAGAAATTACTGTGACTGGAACAAATACAGCTTCTAGTTTTGTTTTAGGAGGGAATGGCGTGACCTTCGGCTCATATAACTATGCAGATAGTCCTATAATATTGGGGCCATTTGTTAATAATGGAACTGTTTACAATTTCTCAGCCATCGATAATGAGACGGTTACCTGCTTTAGCACTGACACAATAGAGCCTTATACTACCTGCGAGACCCCATGTGAGATTGAGATTACAAATGTTGAATTTCAAAACTGCAATGGACAAGATGTGTATTTAGATTTTGAGGTATCCCATGGAATAAATGTCGGAGATTCATTTACCGCCTCTATAGGGAATGTGATTTATGGGACCTTTCCTTACGATCAAGAATATTACACAATCGGCCCATTACAAGGAGATTGTACCGGAGATATCAATTTAGGAATCTTTGATCCTTTTCATCCAGGTTGCGTGGATTTTCAGTTTGCCTTTGGTCCATACTGTTGCACCAATAATTGTGCGTTTGAAGACTTGCAGATAAACACCTTATGTGATGCTGGGGAAATATCAGGATTCACCTATGACTTCGATTATAACGGTTCTTCTCATGAGCTATTTTATGTTTTATTTGATGGAGCAGTCATTGACACCCTTCGCCCGTCTAATTTACCTGACACTGTTTTGTACTCATTCGTAGGAGCAGTGCCAGACTCTTTATCACAGACCTTTGGAATTCAACATTCCACTTTGGCTGGTTGTGGATTTAGTGAAGAGTTCACCGTAACCTGTGATACCATTCCACCCTGTTCATTTTCAGATATATCTGTAACTCCATTGGAATGTGATGGAGATGGCACCTACTTAATAAGTCTTGACTTTACGGTTGAATCACCTTCAAGTACTTTTTTTGATGTCTATTCACAGGGTAATTACATTGGAGTCTTTCCTTACGCGTTGCTTCCAGTCACCATTGCCGAGTTTCCAGCAAGAGATGCCACTTTTGATATTATTGAAATCTGTGATAATGGAAGTACTACTTGTTGTGCGGATTTTGAATTCATAGGCTTAGAGTGTGAACAAGAATGTGTGATTAGTAATGTATTTGCGGAAGCAGATGAATGCATGGATGATGGGACATTTTTTGTTGGGATTGAATTTGACCATGAAAACACACCCAATAACAATTTCGAGATTAGAGGAAATGGAATGACTTATGGTAGTTTTGAATTTGGACAAGACTTTTATACCATTGGACCATTGGTTGGAGATTGTCAGACCATTTATGAATTTATAATAGTTCCTAATGATGCAGAGGATTGTCAGGCTGCCTATGGCTTTGAAGAGCCGGTCTGCTGTGAAGTGGTGGAATGTGAGATCGCTGATTTCAGCATCTCTGAGGTTCAATGCAATAGCGAAGAACTCGAGTTTGTATTAAACTTCAATGCCAATGGATTTGATAATCCTTCTTTTGATTTATTTGTAGGCAATGGGACTTCTGACTTCTTCGGTTTTTATTCCTTAGACGATTTACCAGTGACCATTAATAATTTTCCATCCAATAACACTGGTCAATATTTTGTGACCATTTGTGAAAACGACAATCCTGACTGTTGTTTTGTAGAGGATTTTGATGGACCCGATTGTGAAGGATCTGCATGTGAAATTTGGGATTTATTTGCGGAAGCATATGATTGTGATATTAATAATAATTTTTTCATAGATTTTGAATTCGCTTACGCAAATGAATCACCGAATGGATTTACTGTTCTTGTAAATGGCGAAACAATTACAACTTTTCAATATGGTGAAGATTTCTACACCGTCGGCCCTTTTGAAGGAAGTTGTGATCAAGAATTTGAAATACAAATTATTGATATTGACGATTTAGATTGTGGTACAGATTTCTACCTTGGCTTTCCTTGTTGCGTCGAACCGTGCGAAATAATAATGGAGATTCTTGAAATCGGTTGTTTAAATGAAGAAGAATATACGCTGACCATAGACCTTGCAACTTCCGGGACCACCAATGATTTTTTTGACGTTCTAGCGAACGGAGAGCAACTAGGTTTTTACAATTTTTCTGACCTTCCTGTGACACTCACCTTCCCTATCTCAGGAAATGATGTTGAAGTTATTACGGTGTGCGAAAACGATAATGATGCATGTTGCACCATTCTAGAATTTAAAGCCATCGAATGTACACCTGTTGGAGACTGTGGAATTTTTGATGTGTTCGCCGAAGCTTATGAATGTGATGAAAATGGAGAGTTCCTAGTAGATATTTCATTTGAGTCTATAGACGTCGGAACAGGAGGGTTTGGGATAAGAGGTAATGGTGTTGTGTATGGGACCTTTGAATATGGAGAGGACTTTTACACTATTGGGCCATTAGAAGGAGACTGTGAGACCATTTATGAATTCATTGTATATGACAATGAAGATCCTAATTGTGTGGATGAAACTTTCTTTACGGAAGTGGTCTGCTGTGAAACTGAATGTTTTATTGAAAATTTACAAGCAGAGGTTATAAGCTGTGATCAAGAAACACAACAGTTCTTTGTTACCCTAACTTTTGAATCAGGCACGACCAATTCTGGATTGTTTACCATAACGGGCAATGGGCAAGAATATGGAATATTCGGATATGGCGCGAATAATTATACCATCGGACCATTGATAGGTGGAGACGGAACCTCCTTTGAGTTTATTATAACCGATAATGAAGACGCTGAATGTCAAGCAGTCCTAGAGTTTGGAATGGTGGATTGCACCACTGTTAGTTTAGATGAAGGTCTGGCTGATGAACTTAAATTGTTCTATTCTGAAGGAAAGTTATTTCTAGAAAATAAATCGCAGCTAAAACTCGACCAGCTTTATATTTTTAACCTTGATGGAAAAAGCTTATTTCAACAAACACTGAACGATGCGCTAAATCAAAGTATTGAATGGTCTCCAGAGGTGAATGGCATCTATCTAATCACCATAAAATCTGGAAAAAGCCTAAGAACTTGGAAAATCCCTGCCATAGAATAATTAAGTCTATTAAATTAGAGGATGATCTGGAAAATAGAACCCAGCCTCGATGGCATAAATACCCTTAGTAAAAACACCTTAGTTGGACATTTAGGCATTATGTTTACTGAATTTGGTGATGATTACTTGAAGGCAACCATGCCCGTCAATGAATATACCAAGCAACCATATGGTGTATTGCATGGTGGAGCTTCTGTTGTATTAGCTGAAACAATGGGTTCGTATGCCTCCAGTATGTGCATTGATGATCCATTTACCACTCCGGGTTTTGGCATAGAAATAAATGCAAATCACCTAAAATCGGCTCGTAGCGGAATAGTTACTGGTATTGTAAAACCCATAAGAATAGGTAGATCTTTACATGTCTGGGAAATTAAAATCTACGATGAAAAGGAGGATATAATCTGTATCAGCCGATTAACAGTGATGGTGAAGAGAAAATAGGGTAAAAATTAACACGTTCAACCCTTTAATTTCTCCGAATATCAAGATTTGCCAATATTAATATACTTGCAGACCTTTTAGCTCTTAGCTTTTGATTAATTTCGGCCAAATTAGGCAATTAAAAGACAAAGAATGAAAATTAAAATTTTACCTCTCTTTTTACTTCTTTCATACTTCTCAACCGCACAACCTAATCTAAATTTCGAGTTAATCAGCAACGTTACATTTAACGAAGCAGGAAACGATATTTGGGGTTATGTAGATTCAACTGGCACTGAGTATGCTGTAATGGGAACAAGAACCGCAACAAGAATCTTTTCACTCGAGGATCCAGCGAATCCAATTGAACGTGCAGTGATTTCTGGTTCTGCTTCGACATGGAGAGATATTAAACACTATGATGAATATTTGTATGTTACAACGGATGCTGCTCCCCAAGGGCAACCAGGAGATGGGCTATTGATCATTGATATGACCATGGCACCAGATAGTATTTCTTTTAACTATTGGACACCTGAACTCACAGTTGATTCTGGGACAGGAATACTTGGTAGATGCCATAATCTTTACATTGATGCTGAAGAAGGTTGGTGTTACCTGGCTGGATGTCAAGAAATTGGGAATGCTGGAGTATTAATATTTGATGTACACACCGATCCTTTAAATCCAATTCTAGTAGGCGCTACCGATGAATTCTATTCTCATGACGCTTACGCAAAAGGAGATATACTTTATTCCTCAGAGATATCCGATGGACACTTTTCCGTTTATGACATTTCTGATAGATCAAATCCACAAAGAACCATTCTACAAAATACAAGTTCGAATTTCACGCATAATGCCTGGGCTTCGGACGATGGTCAATTTTTGTTTACTACGGATGAAAGACCGAATGCCTTTGTCGATTCTTATGACATCTCAGATCCAAATGATGTTCAGTTTTTAGATAGTTACCAGCCACCTGAAACTGCAGGTAATGATGTAGTTCCACACAATACGCATTACCTTAATGGTTTTTTATATACATCTTGGTATACGGATGGACTAGTTGTGGTGGACGCAAATGAACCAGATAATTTAATTAAGGTTGGTGCATATGACACGTTCTTAGGTGATGATGGAGGCTTTAGCGGATGTTGGGGAGTATACCCTTTCTTGCCTTCAGGGAATATTATAGCTTCTGATATAAACTCAGGCTTGTATGTTTTTTCTCACACAATTGAGGAAGCGGCAAGATTAAGAGGAACGGTTGTCAATGCAGAAACTGGTTTACCGATTACTGCAGCTACAGTAGTCATAAATTCAAGTGAAGTAAATCAAAAAATGACTGACGCAGCTGGAGAATTTAAATCAGGTGTAGCTGCGGCAGGTGAATATACCATAACAGCATCCCATCCAGATTATTTTGATGGAACCACTGAGTTAGTTACGCTCACGACTGGAGAAACGACAGAGATTGTCATAGAATTAACAAAAACACCAACAGACTTCATCAATGGTATTGTTCTAAACGATGAGACAGGTGAGCCGATAGGTGGTGCGAGTATTGAAGCTTTCTCTTCAGAAAGAAACTTTAATATTACCTCACAGACTGATGGTACTTTTGATTTAGAAGTACTTCCGGAAACCTATGATATTTATGCGGGTGCATGGGGTTTTAATGAGGTACTAAGTGCAGATGTATTTTCAACAGATGATAACGTAATTGAAATAAGATTACCTGTCGGATATAAGGATGACTTTGTTCTCGATTTAGGATGGATTGAAACATCTGATGCAGAAACAGGAGCTTGGGTAAGAGAAGAACCAATTGGTACAGGCTTTCAAGGAGGTTTATTTGCACCAGGCAATGATGTAGATGGAGACCTAGGAGATTTAGCTTATATCACTGGTAACGGGGGCGGTGGTGCAGGAAATGATGATGTGGATAATGGAATAACCAACATCACCAGTTTGCCAATGGATTTATCAGACATGGAATGGCCTGTCGTATCTTTTGACTACTGGTTTACCAACGCAGGTGGTGATAGTCCAATCAATGATACCCTAACGGTAAGAATTAATGATGGAACATCAGTGTATGATGTTGCCAAATTAAGTGATTCTCAACCAGCATGGAGAGAGCATAGAGTAAACATAAAGGAATTTACAGATCTATTATCAGAGGTAACCGTAAGCTTCGAAACTTCTGACTTTGCCAACGGAGGTCACTTAGTGGAAGCAGGTGTGGATAGATTCCTTATAATCGCAGGAGTTGAACCAACGAGCACTGAAGATCAAGAAGAATATGTCATGAGTTTAAGTCCAAACCCAGCCTCAGATTATCTTCACCTAAGAAGTACTAATTTGAGTTTAACAGATTATAGAGTGACAAGTACCTTAGGTGAAACTCTGATCAACGGCAGCATTGAAAATGGAGAAACTGAAATAAATGTTTCAGAGCTTCATACTGGAGTTTACCTCTTACAAATTGTTAAAGACCAAAAGGTTATCGGTTTTCAAAAATTTGTAAAACACTAACAATTTAAAGGAAATCATAAGATTTATAAGAGTCCCGCTTAGGCGGGACTTTTTTATTTGCCCTGAGCGAGAATATGTCTCCACAAAGGCTACGTTGCAGTCAATAAGTTCTTAATTTTATTGCAGGATTTACAACTCCTGTCACAAGTACAAAAAAAATGAAATTACAAACGATTCTTTTTCTCCTTTTTAGCTTTAATTTAATTGGCCAAGGCTTTCATATTGACTCCATTTCCAATGTGCCCGTAAACAACTTCACCTATAGAGCAAATGATGTCTGGGGTTTTCAGCACAGCAATGGAATTGAATACGCCATCTTAGGTACGGAGCCTTCAACAAGAATATATAGTCTTGAAGATCCATCTAATCCGGTCCAGATTTTAGATTTGGAAGGGGACACAACTGTATGGAGGGATATCAAAAATTTTGGTGATTATGTATATGTTACCATTGATGGTGCAGCGGCGGGATTGACGATCATTGACATGACCGATCCTAGCAATATCAGAGATACAATCTGGGAACCAATTTTAGAAATCGGGATGGACTCTGCTCAATTAGGTGCTTGTCACAATTTATACATCGAAGAAGGCTTTTGTTATCTCGCAGGATGTGGTGTTGGAAATGGCGGTGTGATAATTTTAGATTTAAATAATAATCCTTGGGACCCAACTTACATTGGAAACTTCGATGAGTTTTATTTTCATGATGTTTATGTTGAAGGAAACTTAATGTATGGCTCAGAAATTTTTGAAGGAAGTTTTGGAGTTTATGACATCACAGATAAGAACAACCCAACTAGAGTTGGTTCACATGAAACAACGACTAACTTTACGCACAATGCTTGGCTTTCAGATGATGGAAAATACCTGTTCACAACCGATGAAAAACCAAATGCATTCGTTGACTCATACGATGTTAGTGATTTAAATAACATTCAAAGATTAGATAGCTACCAACCACTTTTAACCGCTGGACAAAACGTAATTCCTCATAATACTCATTATAAAGATGGCTTTCTTTATACGTCATGGTATACAGATGGGATCGTCATCATAGATGCACACAGACCTGACAACTTAATTAGAGTTGGACAGTTTAATACACACTATGGAGACGTTGGTGGTTCACTTGGATGTTGGGGTGCTTTTCCTTTTCTAGACTCAGGAATCTTACTTGCTTCTGATAGAACAAATGGATTATATGTTCTACAGCCAAACATTAGTAGGGCTTGCTACTTTGAAGGAAATGCTATTGATAGAGCCACTGGCCTTCCGATCGTTGGCGTCAAAGTTGAGATTGTTTCCAACGATATCAATGAAGCTTTCACCGACGGCTTGGGAGCATATAAAACAGGTATTGCGGATGCAGGTAATTACAAGGTAAATTTCACCCATCCAGATTATCAAATCTTGTCTGTTGACCTTGACATGATCAATGGTGAGGTAACAGAATATTTAGCCAAAATGGTAAGAGTAGGATTTAGTGTTTTTGATGGGACAGTAGCGAGAAGTCTAAATGACGATCCTATTGAAGAAGCTAGCATTTTTGTCTTTACAGAAGAAGGAGATGTTTTAGAATTTATATCAGATGCTAATGGTGCATTTGAGATCATCGTAGAAGAAGGTCAATATGATATATATGCAGCAAAATGGGGTTATCACCTAGCAGAATATTCGGATTTTGATACAGCCACTGATCCAACAATTGATTTAAAGTTGGCGGATGGTTATAGGGATGAGTTTTTAGTAGATTTTGGGTGGCAATTTGTAGGTAGTACAGACTCAGGATTTTGGGTGAGAGATATTCCAAATGGTGGACCAGGCTTCATCAATGTGCCTGCAAATGACAACCCATCTGATTTAGGAAATCATGCGATGGTTACTGGGAATGGCGCATTCCTCCCAATCGTTGAAGACCATGTAACTGGAGGTAAGACAACAATCATAACACCTCCGATGGATTTAAATACCTACGACTACCCCATCCTAACTTTTGACTACTGGATGGTAGCTAAAGATTTGGATATGGAGATCGACAAGCCGATGATCGTTTCCATCGGGAACGGGACTGAGTTTGCGGTTATCGCTGAACTAAACAATAGTGGCTTCGAGTGGAAATCAAAGCAGATAGATCCGAGCCTTTTCATCGACGATTTAACCAATGTCCAGGTTTTATTTTCCGTTGAGAACCCAGATCCTTTTCCTTCCATAATTTTGGAAGCAGGAATCGATGTCTTTGAAGTAATTGAAGGAGGCCCACTTACTACTAGTGATTTAGATCAAGCCAAAGTAAATATTTATCCTAACCCTGCTGCTGATTTCATTTATCTTGATCAATTAGAAAATCAATATGAGCGTTATGAAATTTACAATGCAACCGGTAAGATGATCGCTCAAGGCAAATGTAAAAGCAGTTCAGAAAAAATTGATGTAAATCGTTTATCAAGTGGTTTATACATCATTAAAGTTACCGGCGAAGGACCTGAGCAAAATCTTAAGTGGGTTAAACAATAAGATCATTTACAAGACTAACTACTAGTGCGAGGCATGGTTGAGCTGAAGGATTTATGGATTGGTGATGAGGTGAGATTGAAAAAGTCTCAACGAGTTGGAAAATTTGAAGGCATTCATAAGAATGGGAAGGCAAGAATTTTAATTGATAATAAGATTGTTTTATCAACAGCTTCTAATCTTAGTTTGCTTACCGAAGATGAAATACAAGATTTATCTCCCTCAAGCTCAGACTTAAACCTCGAAGAAGAAACAATACAAAGTCCTATTGTTACAAGCAATGATAGTTATCACTCAGAGCCAGAAATGCTTGATTTACATTTGGAGACTTTAAATCCATTATTTACTGAAAGTCCAGCCCTATCGGTGCTCGAGTACCAATTAAAATGCTGTGAGGATTTCATTCATCGATCGATTTCGGATAAAAAATTCATGGTGAGAATCATTCATGGCAAAGGGAAAGGCATTCTGAAAAAGGAAGTTGAAGCCATGGTAAATAGCCACCCACAAATCTTAATTTCTACCCCATCTATGGATGGTGGAGCCTTGGAACTTATATTCAGTTATTGAGTATTAGCTATTAATTCTAAGTTGACTTTAAAGAATTCTAGTCAATAAATAGTATTAATAATATATTTACCAACGATGGTGGATAAGAAACAAGAGATTCTAGAAAGTGTCTTTGGATACAAGGCCTTCCGGCTAGAACAAAAAAATATCATAGACAATGTACTAGCTAAGGAGGACTCTTTAGTGATCATGCCAACCGGAGGTGGGAAATCCTTGTGCTATCAGATTCCTGCCTTAATCATGGAAGGATTGACCATTGTGGTTTCTCCCTTGATTGCTTTGATGAATGATCAGGTCGAGGCCTTAAAGTTAAACGGCATTGCTGCTGCGGCTCTCCATAGCAATTTGTCAAACGAGGAGAATTCTGAAATCTTTCAAAATATTCGATCTGGAAAGTTGAAGCTTCTCTATGTTTCTCCAGAAAAATTGATGAGTGGTAATTTCTTACGTTATCTCAGCGATCTGACCATTTCACTTTTTGCCATAGATGAGGCTCATTGTGTATCGGTTTGGGGGAATGATTTCAGGCCAGAGTATATTCGATTGAAAGCCATTAAAGAAGAATTCCCTGAAGTACCCGTTATTGCTTTAACAGCAACCGCAGATCAGGCCACACAAAATGACATTAAAAAACAGCTAGGGTTAACGGAGGCAAAGTTTTTCCTCAGCAGTTTTGAAAGGAAAAATATCAGCATTGAATCCAGACCAGGACAGGATCGTATTAAGCAAATCATCAGCTTCATAAAGGAAGAAAAAGGAAAGGCTGGGATTGTATATTGCTTGAGTAGAAAAAATACAGAATCCGTCGCTAAAAAACTGATAGAACAAGGTTTCAGAGCAGCCTACTATCATGCAGGAATGAATGCTGAAGATAGAAAACAAATCCAACGAAACTTCCAGAATGATGATTTAGATGTGATCTGCGCTACGATAGCATTTGGGATGGGTATTGACAAGTCAAATATTCGCTGGGTTATTCATTACAATCTTCCAAAAACCATTGAAAGCTACTATCAAGAAATTGGGAGAGCAGGAAGAGATGGCTCAGATGCGAAAGGACTGCTTTTTTATAGTTGGGGTGATTTCTTAAACCTTAAAAAATTCATCGACGAAAGTGAATCAGAAGAGTCGTTCAAAAAGATTCAACGGATGAAACTAGATCGGATGTGGCAGTTTTCGTCAGCGGATAGTTGTCGCACCAATCTAATTTTAAATTATTTTGGTGAGTATCGTTCGGAGTCTTGCGGGCATTGTGACAATTGTTTGAATCCTCCCATTATTTTTGACGGTACTACTTATTGTAAAATGGCTTTATCAGCCATCATTAGATCGGAAGAACAATTAACTAACAGCCTGCTTATTGATGTACTTAGAGGCAGTTTCAAATCAGAGATAACCACCAGAGGATTAGACAAGATTAAAACCTTTGGAGTTGGCAGAGATGTACCGCAGTTACATTGGATGCACTACTTGACCCAGATGATTAATCAAGGGTTAATCTATCTGGACATGACTGATTACTCAAGACTAAAAACCACTCCTCTTTCTAATAAGGTATTATTTGAAGGAACTCAGATATCTCTTTCAAAGTTTGTTGCCAATAAGAAAAAAGAAAAAGTAAAGAAGACGATGATAGACATGGACAACATCGATGGGTCGTTATTGGATCGATTAAAAGACTGGCGGAATGCGCTGGCAAGAGAAAGGAATGTTCCTGGTTATGTCATCTTAGCAAATAAAACTCTGGAGATCATTGCATCTGAAAAGCCTAGCAATGAAAGGGAGCTATTGGCAGTGGATGGAATCGGAAAAGTGAAGTTGAGTAATTATGGTTCAGACCTTTTAAGTCTTGTCGAACAAAGCCTTAATTAGAGTTAGGATATTGAGCCTTCGTCAATGAATCGATGATGGCTTTTATATTTTCCTTAGACTCAGCGGGAGGGTCATTGGAAATGGTTTTTATGATGTCTATTTTTGCCTTAACGATCTTGTTTTCAAAAATAGCGCCACGAAAAAGAAAGAGAAATAAAAGAGTGAAACTAAAGAAAACCGCTATAAACTTATATCGATTAAACTTTAGTTTCACGGTATTAGTTTTTTATTGTTTTGTCCCAACAAAGGTACAATCCTCAACAGCAACACCTACAGCCAATAAGTTATAGTTTATTGTTAGATCATCGCCATCCCAAGATACAGTGCCTTCAAGGCCAGTTCCAAGTACAACTGTATTAGAAACAGTCGTTACGCAATCGTCCAATTCAACTTTAATATTCTCATTGAATACAACTAGAAGTTCATCGTCTTCTACTTTAGTAACAACTACTGTATCAGTATCAACACCTGTCAATCCAAATAAGCATGTACGTTCGCCAATGTATGTACCTACATAATCTTCAGCAGGACATTCTTGCTCCTTGTTGCAGGCAGCTAAGGTTAAAATCGAAAGAAAAATAATAGTGAAAGTTCTCATTTAATATAATTTTTTGCGAAGATACATATTAAATAATATTATAATGTTAAATAAAAAAGGAGTTGAACCTAGATTCAACTCCTTTCAAAAAGAATGTAAAAAATAATATGTTCGCCATTTACGGCATTACTAGGATTGTTATCGTATTATTTACCTCCATTAAGGCTATCCTGAAGCACCTTCAATTGATCCCATTTTCCCTTCGCTGCTAGCTTCGCTTGCTTAGGCCAAGTCCCTGGATCAAATCTATTGTAGCTTTGATCATAGTTTAAAAGGATGGTCTTAATTCCAGCTGGCTTAGTATTCGCTAAGTCAGCAAAGCTGTAGATTCCTGCTTCATTTAAAACTGAAGCAATCTTAGGACCGATGCCTTCTATCTTTCGTAGATCATCTTTTACAATTTCAACAGGTGCTGGAGGAATTACTTCCTTCACTTCTTCAACCACTGGCTCTGGTTCTGGAATTGGTTCAGGTTCAGGGGCAGGAGTCGGTTCAGGTACTGGAACTGGAGCCACTTCAGCTAAACGTCTTTCCACAATTGATCCTTCGCCTTCAGTTCTTGTTTCATTGACTAGTGTTTTAGAAACTTCTACTGTTCCCATTTCTTCCATCATTGCTTGAAGTCTCGAAAGATCTATACTCCTCACCACCTCTACTTCTTTAACAATCTCAACAGGTACTTCTCGGATTACTTCAACTTCTACCTCTTTGATTATTTCTACTGGCACCTCCTTGATGACCTCCTTGATAATTTCTTTTTCAACGATGACTTCAACTGGTACCTGCTTAATTACTTCTATTTCTTTGATGACTTGTACTTCTTGAGGAACCGTAATTTCTCTAATTACCTCTTTCTCAACAACTACTTCTTTAATCATCTCAACAGGAACCTCTTTAATAACTTCTACTTGAACTTCCTTGATTACTTCCACAGGTACTTCTTTAATGACCTCTCTAACCACTTCTTTTTCAACGACTACTTCTACTGGTACTTCCTTGATAACTTCTACTTCTTTAATTACTTGAACCTGCTGAGGTACTGTAATTTCCTTTATCACCTCCACTTCCCTCACAACCTCAACCTCTCTGACAACTTCAACAGGAACTTCTTTGATGACTTCTTTGATGACTTCTTTTTCTACAATGACTTCCTCCTTCTGAGTAGCTTGTAGTGCTGTCATTTCTGCGATGGCAGAATTATATCTATTCTCCAATCGAGAATGTTTGGTTTCAATTTCTTTTCTATTGAATGACTCCGTATCAAATTGAGATTTCAAGTTTGAAATTTCAAGTGTTTTTTCGGCAATGGTTTTATCGTATTCTGATGAATCGAACGGTTTAGTTCGTGCATAGAAATATCCAAGAATCCATGCGCCAGCCATTAATGATAGTGGTAACAAAGTGCACATTATATTAAGTTTTAACTTTTGTTAATAATCTATTTCACCAAAAGCAGCAGTGATGCCTTTCGTGATTTTTGTTTCGGTTGAACAAGCTCCATCATTCTCCTCCCCCATTATTTGGAGTTGAGTAGAATTAATTCCCATTTCCATGAGATAGGATTTAACTCCAGCTGCTCGAGCTAAACCTAAATTTTCGTATTCAGAATTATTCGATTCATCAGATAGATATTGTCCAGTTAACTGAAGAAATCTGTTAGAATTTTCAGATAAATAGGATTTAACCTTTTCCATCACTTTATTAAGATCCGAACTAGGATCTAATAAAACACCAGAAGATTTTTCAAACTGAAAATTTTCGGAAGAAGCTAAATCTAGATTATTGTTCTTTTCTTTAAAGACTAAGGTCGTTATGCATCCCTCAGATGAGCCTGTGGCTACTGGAGCAACGCTTGAGACTTTTTCTGCTGGAGCCGCATTGCATAATTTGTTCTTACAAGCAAACCATCCAAATAGAAACCAGAGAAGACTGAGAATGAGTAATAGTGCTCTCATTAATTTAAATTTTAATTGATATAAAACGGAAGTCAATCTGTGAAAAATCCAAGGAGAAAAAGAACACCAAGTTCTGTGAATAAAGGTTTAAGCATTTCCGAATGGAGCGCCTAGGTAGTCTGGTGTTGAAATTCTTCAAAGAAATCTCAATAACCAAGGGACAAGTATCATTCCAAAATCAATGTTTTATACATTATAATAATATTTAATATGTATTTAAAACAACTCTTAACCTTTATGGATTTTATATATATAAGTTATCCTATTTATAAATCCTTGATTTTCATGATATATTCATCAAATGAATGGGATATTAATCATGGCCGCGGGGAATTCATCGAGATTGGGTCAGAACAAACAACTTTTGAAATATAAAGGAGAAACTCTTATCAAAAGATGCATAGACATTTGCCGAAAGGCTAAAAACAATCAAATAATACTAATCCTAGGCCATGAATATGAAAAGATGCTTGACCAAATTCATACGAAGGATCTCACCCTACTCTTAAACCCGGAATGGGAAAATGGACTGAGTTCAAGTATTGCGGTCGGAATTCTGTGGGCAAAGGCCAAGAAACTCAAAGGAGTTTATATAGTTCTGCCTGATCAGATTCATCTTGAAAGTGATTTACTTATTTCATTGCAGAAAACTGTTTATGAGAATCCAAACCAATTAATCTGCTCCAGGTATAAAGAAAGCTATGGACCACCGAGTTACTTCCCTGCTCGATTCTTTGATGAAATATTAAATACAGCGAAAGGAAATGGAGCTAAAGCTATGCTAGATCGCTACAAAGCTGAAAGGATATTTATAGACTTTCCGCTAGGTATGTTAGATGTTGATACACCAGATGACCTGAAACTATTGACTAGTTAGGATTGGCTTGGAAGATGTAAGGTCGCTTAGTGATGTCTTTTTGTGCTTTACGGATGAAGACCACTGCATCTTCTAAGGTTAGCCAATATTGACACTTTTTGCCTTCATCAAACATTTTGTTTCGACTCATTACATCACGTAACTGCCCTTTCACCTCAACGAAGTGGATGGTAATTCCTTTGGCATAAAAATCAGCAATCATCACTTTCAAAAAATGAAAACCACTGGAGTCAATTTGATTAATTGCACTTGAATCAAAGACCACATGCTTCAAGTCAGGCCGTTGATTTATCTTTTCGTAAATGTAATCTTTGATGAAATTTACATTCGCAAAATAAATCTGTGAGTCTATACGCAAGATTAAAATCTCGTCGTGCATCACAAGATCCGGAAAGCGTTCAATATTTCTAAAGGCTGTTTTACCGGGTATCTGTCCCAATTCTTCAATAGCGGGATAAGAAACTCGATATATTACCATTATAATGGATAATAATATGCCGATTATGATTCCTGGCTCCACTCCTAAAACCATTGTGCCGCATGCAGTTACAATGAATAAGACTAAATCCGTTTTATCTGTTTCCCACAAATGTTTTGCTTCTTCCACTTCAATTAAGCCAAAAACTGCAACAATAATTATGGAAGCTAGGATGGCTTTTGGTAAGAAATAAAAATATGGTGTCAAGAAAAGTAAGGTCGTAATTACAATCGCTGCACTAATTAAAGAGGCCAATCCTGTTCTTGCCCCTGCTTCATTATTGACGGCAGTTCTTGAGAATCCGGCGGTAACTGGAAATGCTTTAAAAAGTGAACCCACAATATTGGCCATTCCTAGGGCGCGTAATTCTTGATTGGGATGAATCTCATTGTCTTTATGCTTTCTTTGGAGTGCTTTAGCAATGGCCATCGATTCCAAGAAAGCTATGAAAGAAATGGTGAAGGCAATAGGTAACAGTGATCTAATGGCTCCCTCCTCAATCATCGGAAGGCTAAAAATAGGAAGGCCTTCAGGGATGTCTCGCACCAAGGCAACTCCTTTGTCTCCCAAATTCAATAAATAAGAAACAGCAAGACCTAAAATTACAATCACTAGTGAGGCAGGAATTTTCAGTCTGTATACCTTATTAATCCGCTTAATTGAAAGCAAGACCATTATTCCAAGTGCTCCCACCAGAAAGGTTTCTACATTTATTTCTTTAAAATTCTCAATAACCGCTAAAACGATCTGATAAATTCGTTTTTGTTGAATGTCTAGGCCAAACAGGTGTTTTACCTGACTAAAAGCTATAATGATTCCTGCTGCGGTAGTAAATCCAGCGACTACTGGATGGGATAAAAAGTTTACAAGAAATCCGAGGCGGAATACTCCCATCGCAAATTGTATGACCCCGACCATCAAAGCAAGTAAAACCGCAAAGGCAATAAACTCCTCAGTACCTGGAGTCGACACACTCCCTACTCCTCTAGAAACTAGTAGCGATATGATGGCAACCGGACCAACTGCCAATTGGGGAGTCTTCCCCATCAATCCATAGATAATTAATGGAATGGTAGCCGCGTATAATCCAAATATAGGAGGTAGACCAGCTAACATGGCATAAGCCATCCCTTGAGGGATCAGCATAACACCCACAGTTATCCCTGCACTCAAGTCTCCCGATAGGTCGGTCTTCTTGTATCGAGGAAGCCAATCAAAAATTGGTAAGTATTTCTTTAACAATTTTTCCATTCAGGGCATAAGTTAACTAGAATCTCTGCAAATAGGTTTAGTCATTCGGTAATTTTTAATGTACTTTGTAACATAAATTACGTCTTAAAGAAAAAAGTAATATCATGCGAGGATTAATGAGGCTTTTAATGATGTTTGGACCTATGATCGTTCGAGGTAGAATGCG
>JAHDGF010000063.1:22282-22782 GCA_020627785.1 Saprospiraceae bacterium | reverse complement strand
TAAAGTTAAGTTTTTTTATACTTTTAAACAGTTCGGATTTTGGGGAAGCTTACAGTATCGCAGCTTGTTTTATTGATAACATCTTGCATTATATTTAAAAGCGTGCCACCCAACCTACCAAATTTGAATTGATTGGTTAGCATCCTATATTTATTATCCGAATGGATTTTGGGATAAAAGTCAATTCTTAAAAGACTTCCTTTGAATAAACTTATATTGACAATGTATTTAACTTGACATACATTGTTTTTCATGAAGAAGGTATAAATATGTTGTTCAAGAAGGTTTGACTCACCGAGCTTTTTGCGCCTTCGTTGGATGTATTTAAAATTATTGGAAGTATTAAACAAGTTCTTGGGTTTTCTGACTACTCTATCTCAATTTTATCAATCTCCTTCATCAATCGATCAGTCTCATACAAAGCAACAATAATCTTCTGATAATGTAATATGTCATCAAAGCTCAATGTTCTTCCTTTTCTATCCTTGAGCCACTTCTGG
>JAHDGF010000063.1:0-22272 GCA_020627785.1 Saprospiraceae bacterium | reverse complement strand
ATAACCACCAATATAAAACTCCCACACCAAAAGAGGTATTTTATCAAAATACTGTTGTTTATTTATCCATATTCTGCCAAGTCTCTTTCTATCATCATAAAGTTCCCAATCCTTCTTGCCAATTGTAGTGGTAATAATATTGTCTCCATCAATAGGATAACTCGTAATATATTCATCTACTATAGGAGATTCTAATAGATGTACCCTACGAATTTCCCTTCCTAATTTCGCAAATTCAAAGAATGTTTCTTTATTCTTTGGGTAAGGAAGCTTTGGAAAATCTGTTTTAAGGAACTCTTTGTTAATTTGTCTGTATTTTCTTGAATGGAGAACAGCATAGATAAAATCTAAAATATCTATTGGAGCAAAAGTATTTGCTTTTATCTCTTTTTCATTTGTAAATGTTAAGCCCAAATGTTTGCCAATCTGATTTACGATCTCTTGATTTAAATTTGGTCTTCTTTCTATTTTTTCTCCTATTGTTTGTGGACTACTATTTGCTGAATATAAATAAAGAGGAAACAAGTTCACACCACCTCTTCTAAACATATTTGCATCAACAGGATGTTTAGAAACAGTAGCAAGACACCATTCAATATTTCCAACAGCTAAACCTTGTCTTCCAATTCCAATAACTAAGTTGTCCTTGTTCGAGACGTGTTGCATTAATTCCTTGCGAGGATAATCCATCATTACATAACTGAAATAACAAGGTCTATTGTCAAATGGTCTATATCCACAATTGATAATTTTACTTTCCCAATCTATATCAGCTTGAATTTCTATTCTTGCTTTTGACAATTTCCAATCTCTGTTATCTTTTATACCATATTTTGTGTAAATATCCTCATTTGTTAATTCTTTGTTTCTTAAATCGAGTGCTCTTTTGGTTATTTCCTTTCGATTTAAGTCAACCGCAAAACTATCTCGATGTGTTTGAAAGCCCATTACATTTGTTAAGAATAATTCGATTGGGTTTATTCCACTATTGTATTTTATATAGAGCTTTTCGTCAATGTCTTTGAATAGGTAACTATTTTTAAATGGTTTGAATTTCTTGAAATTAATAGATGCTAAAGAATTATTTGTTAAGAAATCATATTTGAATTCTCGTTTTCCAAATAGATCATAGTGAAAAACTTCGCCTAATTGATTTGGTTTCTTTTTTCCTGTTTTTACAAAAACATTGATTGATACTCCTTGTTCAATATCGAATACATTTACGTCAGGAGAACCGTCAGGTGCAGTTTCTTTTTTCTTGTTATTTCCATGTAGATCAATAGTATATATTTTGTCGTATGTTTTTAACAAGTGCCATCGCATACCTCTAAATGTGGGATTGTCAAGAAACCCATGAGGATTAATAAATGCTAAAACACCACTTCCATTTTTCTCGATATAGTGTTGTCCGTAACGTAGAAACTTAACATAATCATCATTGATGAATTTGGAATTTTGCTCTTTTAGCTTTTCTTTTCCGCCAGGTTCTTTTTTGTAATCTTGCATTAAATCCATAATCCAAGAGCCCTTGTTGGCACTTTCTCCACTATAAGGTGGATTTCCAATTATACACATTACTGGAGTATCTCTTTTTATGTAGTTTGCTTCATTAGCCTCAGCACTTAACCAATTACTAAATAGCGTGCCAGTGTCAGGATGCTCCTCTTCTAAAGAGTTAGTAAGAAAAACATTTAGTCTTTGGTCCTTTATTGATTTGAACCCTGTTTCGGATAACAACATATCCAATTTCAAATGTGCCATAGCATAGGAAGCCATCAATAGCTCAAACCCATTTAAACGAGGTATTAGGTGGTCTTCAACATATCCACTCCATGCACCTTGCATAGATTTAAATTGAGTGCTATAAATGTATTTAATAACCTCTGCCAAGAATGTTCCTGTTCCAGTTGCGGGGTCTAATATCTGTACTCTATGTACTTCTTTTTCTTCTAACTTTTTTGAACCTGGTACAGGCACTTTAATTTTTGTTTTTGATATATCAGCTAAACCTTTAGGTAGATCAAATTCTGCTTTTAGGATATCGTCAACTGCTCTCACAATAAATTTTACAACTGGTTCAGGTGTATACCAAACTCCTCTTGCCTTTCTAAGTTTGGGGTCATATTCCGCTAAAAAGTCTTCATAAAAATGAATGATTGGATCTTGTTGTTGGGTGCTTTTTCCGAAGTTTTTAAGTAGTTCTTCGACATTAGTTGCTCTAAATACGTCAGCAAGGTTATTGACTGTAGCTTTGATTCTCTCATCAATATCAGGACCAGCAACATAACCAAAAAGCTTTCTTAAAAAGGGATTTGATTTAGGTATTAACTCCGCTGCTTCTTGTCTACTGAAGTCATCTAGTGTAGGATCATGTAATCTTGCAGCAAACATTCCATAAGCCAAAGTCTGGGCGTATATGTCAGCAAATGCCTTAGGGGTGAGGTCATGAATTAATATTTCTTTAAAAGTCTTGTATTGGCCTTGTATTGAGGTGTTGTCTTTAGTTTCTTCGTCTGAAGTAACAGCTCGTTCCAGAATGTTTTGCAATAGTCTTGCTTTCGCTGCCATCATTTCTGCAAGCCTTTTTGAGGACTTAATGGTCTGTCCAATGAAAGTTGTAAAATCTGTAATTAAATTTTCAAACTTGGTTAAGTTCTCGTCAATTGGTTTTAGAATACTGTCTTGAATTTCAGCAATTCTTATTTCATGAATTAGTTTACCATCTTGATAAAACTGGAACCATATATAATCTGTAATTATTAAGTTATCTAAAGCTTTTTTGTATCTGTCAAATTGCTCTTTGTAAGATTTGCTATTAATATCCTTTCCAATGTCTTTTGCTTCAATATATCCAATAGGGATTTTACCTTTGGATAGCACGAAGTCTGGGTTGCCACAATTGGTGACATTAGCAGGCTCATTTGTGATTTCTATATTATTGGTCAAAGCTTTTAGGAGATTCTCAAATTCCCCTCTATATGCGTGTTCTCTTGAAATACCTGACTGATATTTCTTATTTATTGCATCTAAATACTGAAGTGTTGACATGATTTTAAAAGTTGAACACTAAAGATAACATACCTAAAGACAGTTCAATGTCTAAATCTATTTAAGCTCTAAATCGATTCCTTCATCCAGTATGGACTCCAATTCCTCATCTGGTACATACTGAGTCATTACTTGTCCAGTAGAAGTATTGACATAGTCAGTAATTTTAGGATCATAGACCCAATGTTCCGCTTTATTTGTTATCTGCTCTTTAGGAGCCAGAGAACCGCCATTAGGTAGATTAAACCCAAATTTCCCAAATAGCTCTTTACCTTTCATTGCTTTGTAAATTTCATGCAGTCCAGCAGCATATATTTTATGGTCCTTCTTTGCTTTGTACCCTTTCTTTTTCTTCATTTCAGGATCGGTAAAAATCTTAGCGGTGTATTTAATTGTTTCTATGATGTCTTTTTCCGTGTCCATTACCTTTCTTATGTTTTGTAAATATGGGAGTGCTAATGTCTTTTGACCTTTATTCCATAACCGTACCCATTCTTTCTTTATTATTTCTGCGATTTCTTTTGTAGCGGTCAATATGTGATAATGTGGATTGTAGGTTTTTCGTATTGGGTTGAAGTTGCATTCCAAAGACATGATGCCAATCAATTTTGATCCTTTCCCTCTTTTATATCTTTTCCTACACATATCTAAAATTCGACTCATTGCTTTTTTCATTCCTTGCATCCATTTATCTAAATTCTGTCTTGGTTGTGATTTGACAGTAAGGGTAAGAAATTGGATGTTTGACCATGTATTTATTATTGGTAAGTATTTATTAATCATATCTGCCTTTCTGATTGAGACACATACACTGCAAAATCTATTTTTACAAAGATTGCCATAAGCCCTACCTTTGTATGTTAATAAATCATTCTGACAATGCCATGTATTCCAATATCTCTGAACCCATTCCTTTTCGTTATTTTCTTTGGCTACATCAATAAGTGCAAGGACCACTTTCTGAGTAATGAATTTCTTTTTAGGTCTTTTCTTTATTGAATCTTTACATGAACCTCTTCCATGTAAGGTTTCATAGAATTCAGAATTATGTTTTGAAGCGGTGTTTGTCCCGTGAGATGCTAATGTATTGAAGGGACCACCCAAATGACCCAAATTTGCTTTGGTGTGGTCCATTATTTTACGCCTTTACTTTTTAGATAATTTTTAGATTCTTCAGCTATTTGTGAAGAAGTTTTGATCGGGTTGCCAAGTAGCCAATTGTCTATTTCTACTTTATTGAAATAAAGTCTTTTGCCCTTCTTGCTATGAGGAATTAAATTCTGACTTGTGAGTTTATAACAATGTGATTTGCTGATTTTGGCGTATTCGCAAACTTCATCAATACTGAGAATAATTGATTTGGTAGGTAGATTGTGAATCGGCTGTTCCTTGAAATAGGATTGCAACTCTTCACGAAAAAGTAGTCTTATGTCTTCAGTAGTAAATTGAGTTAATGTGATTCCTTCTTTCATAGTTTATAATTTGCTACAAAAGAGGGGAGAAAGGAAAGGAAGTATTACCGTTTATTCCGTTTGGTAATAATCGGTAATACTTTTTAACATTTTAACTTGTTTTTATTTCTTTGGTGAATAATTCAACGAAATAATTAAAGTCTGTTTGATCATATGAGTTTCTGAATAATTTTTCGTTTCCTTCAAATTTGATTTGTTGTTTTACAATTCTTCGAAGCTTTGCTTTTGAATGTATTTTTTTAGTTATTTCTAAATCTTCTAAGGCCATAAAGCAAGACACAATTGAACTTTTTGGTCCTTCATATATCCATTCATTATCTGAATTAAGTGCTTCAACTTTACTACTTTTTAACAGCGTAATGAATTTTTGATAATGGTCACTATTTTTGAATATTTCTTTTAACAATGGTTCTGTTTGAATATCCTTAGTTCTTACACTTATAAATGGTTTAATTTCTAAGAAAAAGTCTTTTTCTTTTTTTAGCCATCTTTTAAGAATATTTAAATATTGCTCTTCTCCATTATCAAATTTGCCTAAATCTAATTCTTGTGAGGTTGAGTGTTCTTCAATCAGAAGTTGATATTGATGGTGGTCGATGTCTTTTATAATGCCTTTCTTTAAAAGCTTATCTCCTGTTATATTATTCAATATCATTTTTGTGCTATCTAAAAGGAAATCTATTAGTTCACTTTTTAATTTTATTTTGTATTTGAATACCTTTAAATATGGATTATATTCTTTAGAATTAAATAAAGGCAATTGCTTTTTTAAAATACTTTTCGACGGGTTTAAAAACTCTAAATCAGGAAGACTATTGATCCATTGAATGTATATGTCATGTAATATATTTATGTTCGGTTCTGTTGAATAGTCATGTTCATTTTCTTTATTGAGGAAGCTTAATAATCTCTTTTGTTTTCTTTTTGGTATATCTTCTTGTTTTGCGTTTTCTATATGGATAGTAAGAAATTCCAAAAACTTTGCTTGCCCAATGTTAGGATGTCCAAAGCTTAATGAGATAAATTCTATATAATCAGTTATATCTTTGTACCAATTATCGTTAAATATTCTGTCGTCTATAAAATGTAGGGTATAAGAAACACGGTTTAAAATCTTCAGTTCTATACCTTTATATAGTGATTTGTCGAACCATGCTTGGTCTAATAATTCTTTATGTATTTCACAACATTCAGGAAATTCATCAAACCATTCTTTTAGATATTTGAGCTGTTTTTTATGATTTTCGCAGCAGTTCGGAAATCCTTCTATTTCAACATAATTGTCAATTGGCTTGATTTCAATAGGTAATTCGTGGAAGTCGTTTGCGCCAATTACGCCAAATGTTCTACCGCAACGTAGTTCTTCCATAGCTCGTCTATAAGCTGGTATATTGTGGATTATTATATCTCTAGTCATAGTGAAATATTATTTAGCTTTTTTGATGCTTCTTCTTTCTTTTTATCGATAATGTTGGCATAAACTTGCGTAGTTTTTAAATCACTATGCCCAAGTAATTTTGATACTGTATATATGTCGGTTCCCATAGTTAGTTGAAGTGTTGCGAAAGTATGTCTCGCACAATGGAAGGTAATTTTCTTTCCAATTTCAGCTTTGTCAATCCAGTCTTGAAGTTTGGAGTTATGGTAAGCTGAATAATGCAAGTCTTCAATTAATCTTCGATTAGCAGGACCATTAAGGTCTATAAGATCAATGGCTGATTTTGGTATTGGAAGTGTTTCTTCTGTTTTCGTTTTTTGTTGCTTGTATCTTATATAGTAACCTTTCTTTTTGCTCCCTTTAATGTCTTTTATTAAAAGTTTCTCAATATCAGAGAATCGTAAACCAGTCAATGCACTAAATAGAAAAGCCTGTTTGTAACTTGGAATTTCGCATTCATGCTTGGCAACTTTTTGTAGCTCTTCTAAGGTTAAGAATTCACGCTTAGTACTTTCTTCTTTTGGCGCCTTTACCAACTTTGTTGGGTTTGAATTTATATAATTCTTATTGTAAGCTTGTTTTATAGCAGCACTTAATTTTCTATAATAGCTCACTTTCGAATTCTGTTTAATCTTAGTTTTTGAGTTGAGATAGCTTATAAATTCCTCTAAAAATTCAATGGTAATGTCTTTCATCTTGATTCCATCAGGTCTGAAAGATTTCAAATGTTTTTTAGTTGCATTCCAATTTCCATAGTTTCCATCACTATCAAATTTACTCCTCATCAATTCTGAAAAGAACTTGAGAAAATCCATTTCTTCGTTCGGGTTCCCAGATAAACCGTATTCCCCTTTTTGAATTTCAATTTGTCGTTTGGCTCTGATATTTTCACCTAAGGCTAATGTTTGCACATTGTGTTGTTTATCAATGGCTCCTTTGGCTTTAGCAATGATGTATAAGCCCAAAAATTCTCTTCTGGTAGCTTTACCTGTAGAAGGATTTTTAATGGCAGGGTAGAAGTCTAAATACAAACTCTTTCTACCTTTTGAAATTGCTTTTTGTCTAAGTTTTACTTTTGTTGTATTCATTCGAACATTTCGTATAAATCAGATTTTAAAATGATGGTACGCCCTCTGAATTTTTTGTATTTGATTTGATCCTTCTTCATCATTCGCCAAATGGTTGATCTACTTAGATTAAGGATTGTGCAGGTTTCTTTAATAGATAAAAACTCTTTGGATTGAAGTTCAATTAAGGGACGCTGAATAATCTTTGTAGTTTCCTCATTACTCTCTTCAATCTTCTTTTCCTTTTGTCTTTGCTTATAGTGCCTCTTATTACATCGTTCTGTACAATACTTTGTAAAGGCTGTCTTAGCAATGAATTCTCCATTACAATAAATACAGACTCTTAATACTCGGACATTAGAGGTCAAAAAATTGGCAATTTTGTTTCAGGATGTTTCAGCTTGTTTCCTGATGTTTCACAATGTTTCAAAAAAGGGGAGATTATCAATCTCCATTACCTTAAATCGCTGCGAGGTACAAATAAGGTACAAATATATGGGAAATATAAACCAAGTGAAACACAAGTATGAAATAAATGTGATGTGAAAGCTATTGATTAATAGCGAGTTAGAAGGGTTTTGTTTGGTCCTCAGTTATTGGACTTTTCCCTGCTTACTTTCCAATACAGAAATTACTAAATATACTCTCCAATAAATCATCCGTGCTGATCTCACCTGAAATCTCACCAAGATGATGAAGCGCATGACGGATGTCCATTGCCACCAAGTCTGATGGCATGCCACCATCCAATCCTTCCAGTACCTTGTTTAAAGATTCTGAAGTTAGTGACAAGGAATTGAAATGTCTGACATTTGTGACTACCGTTGAGGCGTTCCCGCCTTTTTTATTTTGTATCGCTGAGACCAATACCTTTCTGAGACGTTCGAGGTTTGTTTGCTCCTTGGCGGAGATGGCGATGGTTTCTGTTCTTGAAGTTAGGGTACTTACCGCTTCTTCAACATCGTAACTATGACAGCCATGAAAGTCGTCGGACTTATTCAATAGAATTACCTTTTTCTGATCTGGCCTGAAGTTCATAGCTTTAAATTCTTCGATGATGGCCAGGTGATCTTCTTGGATTTCTGTTAGGTATAAAATTATCTGTGCTTGTTCTGCTTGCTGACGGCTCCGCTCAATCCCTAGATTTTCGACCACATCTTCTGTCGTCCTGATACCTGCTGTATCAATAAATCGGAAAGGGATTCCTTCTAAGGTAATGGTATCCTCAATCACATCTCTAGTCGTTCCCGCAATTTCACTGACAATGGCTTTGTCTTCTTTTAGCAAGGCATTAAGCAAGGTAGATTTTCCAACATTCGGCGCACCAATGATTGCCACAGGGACACCTTCCTTGATCGCATTTCCATATTCAAAGCTTTGCTTCAAATCCAGAATCACCTGAAGTATTTTGTGGACCAATGATTTAAGATTCTCACGGTCGGCAAATTCTACATCCTCTTCTCCAAAATCATTTTCCAATTCTATCAAGCTCGCAAATTCGATCAATTGTTCTCGCAGGCCAGCAACCATTTTTGAGATACCGCCACGCATCTGATCCATGGCCATCTCATGCTGTGCCGCAGAGGAAGAAGCAATTAAATCTGCGACAGCCTCTGCTTGACTTAAATCTAGTTGGCCATTGAGAAAAGCACGAAGTGTGAATTCTCCAGGCTCAGCAGGACGCGCACCCCGACCAATAAAAATTTCTATAAGTTTTTGAATAATATAGGAGGAGCCATGACAGCTGATTTCAACAACGTCTTCCTTAGTGTACGATCGCGGTGCTTTGAAAATAGTGGCCAAACATTCATCTATGATATTACCCGAAGCATCTTTTATCTTTCCGTAATGTACCGTATTGGGTGTAGCCTTTTTCAAATTTGCTCCAAAAAAGAATTCATCGACATAGTCAATGGCTTTAGCACCCGAAAGTCTAATAACTCCAATCGCTCCTTCGCCCATGGGAGTGGAAAGAGCAATTATAGTATCCTTATGAATGTTAAGACTCATGCTTATATTTTTATTTGTTTGGCGGTATTTGGAAATTTCTAAACTTGAAGGTAACTTAATATCGATAACACAACAAAAAACCAACTAAACCACAAAAATGAAAAATCTTATCATCGGAACCTTAGGAGGAGCCTTTATTTTATTTATTTGGCAATTCATTTCCTGGGGTCTTGTAAATTTTCATTACTCAAGTAATAGCTACTTAGAGAATCAAGATGAAATTTATGATATGCTGAAAGGAAAAATAGAACCGGGCGAGTATTTTTTACCAACACTACCGAAAGGTAGTTCTCCTGAAGAAATGGACGCTCTTCAAACAAAGATTGCAGGGCAGCCTTGGATTCAGATTAAATACCACGAGAGTTTTAATATGAATATGGGTATGAATCTATTTAGAGGTTTCACCGTAGATCTTTTAGCTGCCTTCTTAATGATGTGGATACTGATGAAGATACCCGGCGTAAACATGGTCGAGTCAATTATGGCTTGCGTAGCCGTGGGGGTCATTGGATATTTAACCATCCCATACCTGGATAGTGTTTGGTTTGAGAATACGACCTTAGCCTATCTTATTGATGCCATTGTCCCATGGGTTTTATGCGGAGTCCTATTCGGATGGCTGCTTGGTAGAAATCGAAGTTAATACAATAGAATAAAATGACGGTTAAAGAAATAATGAAGTCCCTAGAGAAAATGGGCAGTGAATCAACCAAGAACATTTACATAAAGCACGGAGCTGTTGGTGAGTTCTTTGGAGTGAAGGTCGGTGATATGAAAACCATCCAAAAAAAGGTTAAAAAGGATTATGATCTGTCGAAAGGCTTATATGAAACAGGGAATGGCGATGCCATGTACTTGGCTGGCTTGATTGCCGATGAAACTAAAATGACTAAAAAAGACCTCGAAACTTGGGCAAAGCAAGCCCAATGGTCTTGGAATAGTGAATACACGGTGCCTTGGGTCGCATCAGAAACAAAGCATGGTGAAGCATTGGCGGATAAATGGATCAAGGCTAAAAAAGATACAATTTCGGCTTGTGGCTGGTCGACTTGGTCCTGTATTGTGCAGCTCAAACCAGATGATGAACTAGACATAAAAAAGCTGAAAGGCATGATTGATCACGTGGTGAAAAATATCGAGAAAGCTCCGAATAGGACGAGATACACCATGAATAACTTTATAATTTCAGTGGCTGGAGCAGTACCTAGTCTGACTGCCCATGCTGAAAAAGCTGCAAAAAAGATCGGAAAGGTGGAGGTTACTATGGGTGAAACAGCCTGCAAAGTGCCTTTTGCACCAGATTATATTCAAAAAATGAAGGATAAGAACAGAATTGGCAAGAAAAGGAAGACGTGTAGATGCTAATTTTCGTTATAAAGACAATCCATAAATTATTCGAAAGGGGGAGATGCCATAGCATCGACCCCTTTTTTTATTCTTTTTTGAAAAAAAGATGCATTTGCGTAAGCGTAAATCAATCCAGCCTACATTACACTTATAAAATACAGATAATGAGAATTAATACTTTACTCTTTTTCTTGTTAATGATGATATCAATAATTTCTTGTAGGAAAGACGAAGTTTCGCCTTCTACTTTCTCCTTTGAAACGGAGGTTGAGGTGGTTGAGAACTATTATGTCAATCTGCAAGGAATCGTAAAATCCGAAGAAGGAGATCTAATCGCAAATGCTACGATTGAAGTAGCAGGACAAACGATTCAGACTTCCAGCGGCGGTACTTTTTACCTTCAAGATGTTCAGGCTCCCAATATTGGGCTATTTATTAAAGCCGAAGCAGAGGGATTTTTCCCAGGAGGTACAAGGTTGTTAACTCATAAAAGTCAGGATTACAACGTAGAAATAATTCTACCTGCTTTTGACAAGCGGATTAGCTTCATGGCTAGTGAGGGTGCTGAATTTTATGACATTCATGGTACTCGGGTTGCGATTCCTGAAAATGGAGTAGTGGACGAATCCGGTAATCCTTACAATGGCAATGTCGACATGTATGTCAGATGGTTAGATCCATTGGCAAGTAATGTGGAAGCTCTAAGCCCTGGAGGATTAGCTGCCGTCGTTGATGGTGAAATGCAAGTTTTACAATCTTATGGGATGGTCGGCGTAGAAATGCGGGCAGACAACGGTTTAGAATTAAACCTGGCGGATGGAACTTCTGCTGAGATTAACTTCCCGCTACCTGCAGAAATCAGTGGCGAAGCGCCAGATGAGATTGATCTTTGGCACTTTGATGAAGAGGCAGGAATCTGGACCTTGGAAGGGAAGGCAATTAAAGATGGCAACCAATACATCGCAAGTGTTGAACATTTCAGCTGGTGGAATTGTGACGTTGCCATTAACAATGGAATTCTGTGCATGACCATCACCAATGATAGAGGTCAACCGGTGCCTTTTGCCGAAATACAGCTTTCATCCGGACAATTTGGAACGGCAAATGGTGTGGCTGATGCCAATGGAGTTTTCTGCGGAATTATTCCTCTAGATGCCGAAATGAATTTAACGATTCTTTCTCCATGCGGTTCGCTTTTACATGAAGATGTGATTGGTGGGTTTTCAACGCAACAAACAGACATCGACATCGTCGTTACCTATGGTGCTTTACAATTTGAGAACGTTACAATTTCTGGAATCGTTTCTTGTAGTGCCACCAGTCAACCAGTCGCCAATGGCTATGTTATTTTGCAGATCGGAGAGAAGACCTATGTTGATTTTACAAATTCAACAGGTTTCTACTCAATCACCTTTGTAAACTGCTTGAGCGAGAATTTAACAGCCACCATTTCAGCCTATGATCTGAATGAATTACAATCAGGCTCGGAATCAATTGCTGTAGGAGACGAAGATATTACACTGAATATAGACGCTTGTGAAAATGGATCTTTATCCAATTTCATGAACTTCATTTCTCAAGGGGAAGAATATCCTTTGTTTTTCTGTGAAGCACATGTAACAGCAGCAGAGGTTACGATTAGGGCAAGAGACCTTGATAATACGATTAACGTTATCCTTGGGGTTCAAGGATTTTCTGAAGGAAATCATACCGGGAATTTAATTTCCTCTTTAGGAGGCTCGACATCGAGTGGAGTAGGGTCACAGACCAATATAACCTTTACTCAGTATTCAGAAATTCCTGGGAATTTTATTACTGGTTCATTTTTCTTCGGTGAGATTGAAGGGATATTTGCGGCAGAAGTTCAGTAGAGAAATTATTTCATGACAGACAACATTCAACATCTTATTCAAGCTTGTAATCGTGGGGAGCGTCAAGCGCAAATGCAGTTCTTCAAATTGCACAACAGTTTCCTTTTTTCAATATGTATGAAATACATGAAGGATAGAAACGATGCAGAAGAAGCGTTGCAAGATGCATGGATTGACATTTTTAAATCTTTGAAGAATTATAGAGACGACGGCAGAATAAAGGGATGGCTAAAAACCATTACCCTTAGAACTTGCTGGAAGGCCATTCGGAAAAGATCGAAGGTGCAAGACTTAGATGCTGCTCAGCATATTGCAGGAAATTCTTTAAATGATCAGATCATGGATAAGATGACCTGTGAAGAGGTTTTAAGAATGTTGGACTTTGTTCCAGCGGCTTCAAGACAGGTGTTTAAGATGTACGTGTTGGATGAATATAAACATGAGGAGATTTCTAAAATTTTAGAAATCACAACCTCGACCTCTCGAGCACACCTAGCCAAAGCTAGGAAGTTGATAAGAGAAAAATTTGATAGAATAAATAAAATTGCACACAATGGACTTAAAGCAATTTGAGGATAAATTAAATAATAAATTCAAAGACTATGAACCGGTGGTTGATGGTATGAAGATCTGGGATAACATCGAAGATCAATTGCCACAGCCAAAGAAGAAAAGAAGGTTCGCTTGGTTTTGGATCTTGGTTCCCGTAATACTTTTGGTGGGAGCATATTTTACAATTGATCTTGGAAGCGGAGAAAATTCTGCTACCAATGGTATGGAAGATATTTCTACTCTTGATCAAAACAAGAATACACCCACACCACAAAGTATCCAGACCGAAACAAAAGATGAAGTAAAAGTAGAGATAGAAGAATCAAAGGACGTCACCCTTGATAAAACAGCAGCTAATGGTGCAATCATTCCACAAGAAACATTACCTGTTAATGAAAAACAGCCGAACGCAGATAGCGAAGTAGTTTTTGGATTAGTACAAAATAATTCGGTGGATGAAATGAATCTAAATTCTGTGTCCACAGCTGAACCAGACAAAGAAAATACATCAATCAATCTGGTTGAAGTAGCTTCAAATCTTCAGCTCGGGAGCGATGAAGAAGAGATGCTTGAATCTGATTTGGTCATAGAGAAATCTGAAGAAGTAGTATCAGAAGATGAACCACTTCTTAATACTGAAACAGATGATAACTCAGCGATTGTTGTAACAAATGATGAAGGAGAGCAAAGCAATCCAGAAGGATCAGAGATTGAGAAGAATGCAGAGAAATTAGACATGGTGATGGACCCAGAAAAAGCAGAATCTCCCGTCATTGAATTGGACAATGGTTTACCTGAAACAAATGAAGATGAACGGAAAAAATTTAGTGCTAGCTCATCATTGTCAACAACTTTCACCGTATTTGGAGCCACCCGTAACTTTTTTGATGTGACTGCTGACCAACAAGGAGTAATCGACAAAAGAAATGAAGTTGAGAAGTCCTTGGAAGCAATGCAAATTGGCTTGGAGTACAAACATGCATTGAAGAAGCGATGGAGTTTAATTGGTGGACTTAGAGCATGGCAACATACCAGGTCTTCCAATCATGAAGTGGAGAATGTCACCGAAGAGTTAATGGAAACTTTGACTTCGATAGATCATATGCCAGATGGTACCGTAGAAAATGTCTTTGAAGATGTAAATACCGTAGTTACTGAAAGATATACTGCTGTTCGATATCAAAGGTATCAGAGTCTTTCTGCTTTGGCGCTCTTAAATTACCAGCTACTTCCTGGAAAGAAGACTTCCTTAGAACTTGGAGCTGGTCTTGAAATTGGATTGCTAGCAGCGCAGACAGGTTATGAACTAAATACAGAAATAACAGAATATCTGATGACAGAGGATGTGGATGAGAGATACAAGAAGAGATCGGGGGACTACCTAGTATTCCGATTAGGATCGATGGTTGATATTAGCGATCATTGGAAGTGGAGCATTGGCTTGGAATCTAAGTATGGACTGAATGGCATACAAACAGATGGCCTAGGCTTCAATCAAAAATTTAATTTCCTGGGCATTCAGACAGGTTTCAATTATACTTTTTAACTAAGAAATAACTTAAGATGAAAAATATATACCTATTCATTTTTACTTTGTGTGCAGGTCTCAGCCTTTCGACTGACAGTGTCGCAAATGGAATTGTTTGTAATGTAACGGTGGATGATGCACATTGTAGTGGTTTGCATGGAGGTGCCATCATTGATGTATCAGGTGGGACAGCTCCTTATACCTATAATTGGAGCAATGGAAGTAACACCAATGCAGGGGTAGACCTAAATTCAGGAATCTATACCGTAACGGTTACAGATGCTACTGGCTGTACTTCAGAATGTATGTTTACCATTCCAGCCAACCCACCTAGAGTTACTCTAGTTTGTGGTGATAATGAGTTGGAGGCCGTTGTTGAAAATGCAACGCCGCCCTATACTTATGAATGGACCAATGGTTCAACTGCACCGTCCATCTTTGCTGCTAATAATGAATTTTATAGCGTAATTGTAACAGATGCTGAAGGTTGCGATGGGAATGCAGGAATGACTTATAGCGAAGCAACAGGTTTTTCTTGTCGTAACCAGATCGTCCTATCATTGACTGGAGCACCAAGTGGTAATGGTAATGGCACTGGAAAAATATATTTACCAAGTCTTCTTGAAACTCCTTATGCCACCTGTGATGTAGATTACCAGATGAAGGTGGAAGATGTGGATGGAGAAGAGGTGCTTCCCTTTACCTCTGACTTTTTAGAATTTGATTGTAGTTTAATAGGTGATTATATTTTTATAGTGATGGATATGGTCTCTGGCGAAAGTTGCTCTGGTAACTTAACCGTTGAAGATAAATTGGCACCAGTAGCTGTCTGTTCTACTTTATCGTGGGCAACCTTGGAAGATGGAGAAGTTGAACTAGCGGCTAGCTTTTTTGATGGTGGCTCAAGGGTTACCTGCGGTGATATAAGATTTACTTTTTCTGATACTCCTCCAGATCAAGATCCAGCTTTTGATCCTGCCATAGGAGCTTCTAAAAGAATCTTTACTTGCGCTGATTACTTTGCATCCAATGGTCTTGTGGACGTAACCATATTTGTGTGGGATGAGGATAATGAATTTAGCTCTTGCTTCACCGATCTTACGTTAAATAACGAAATCGGCAATCCTTGTGATCTTGATGGGGAATATGTTCGAGTAACTCAAGGGGTTTGTAATGCTAATCCACAGCCACAATACGACATACTTATGAATCAATCCATAGATATTAACGTTGCAAGTTGCCTTGGATTAATCCCAGATGGTAGTCTTGAAGTTGGCGTAAATACACTTCAGATAAGCGATAACAATACGGATGGAGTTAATGGAATTTCAACCTTAGATATTGTAACAATGATGGGAGGCTTATCTTATGGTATGGGCACTGGAGGCTTTAATTCGCCAGTTGAAGCGATTGCCATGGATATTGATAACGACGGTGCCATAAGTACCTTAGATTTATTAGAAACAAGAAGGCAAATCCTTGGAATGTCAACACTCTTTGATCAACAAGAAGACTATAAAATAGTATTGACAAATACAGATTTTGGACCTGACTTCAATCCATTCGATATGGGTACTAATTTTACCACTCTTGAGTTTCTTGCCTCAGATTTTGATGGCTCCTTCCTAGAGGTTACCGTCATAAAAAATGGGGATGTAAACTTTACGGCATTTTTAACTTCAGAAGAAGAATCAGAGGTTCGATCCATAAGTCTCCTTCATTATTCTGATAAGTTTATTAAAGCTGGTCAGACCAAGGTGATTGAATTTAACTTAGAGGCGACTACAGATATTAAAGCAACCACTTTTAAACTATCTGGACAGGGACTTAGTTATGATAATTTAGATGCCTTTGGGCAAGATGTTATTATCAATTATCAAAACGGTGATGCCTTCATTTCTTTCATTAATTTCAATGAGGCGGAAACAAACTTTGAATTCAGTCTTGAAGTTACTGCAGATATGGATGTAAGAATGAGTGATGCCATTTCTTTGGCTGGTTCGATAAATGAAGTTGTTTCTTCTGCGTCTAGTATAGAGGATATCAGCCTTTCGGCAAATGCATCAACTTCCTCCGAAAATATAGAAAACATATCCATGAGTATATTCCCTAATCCCGCACAGAATGTAATCAACATCACCTTCGATCAAGCCATGGATCGTGAAGTGCAATTATTCTCATTAAGCGGACAGACCTTTGGCACGATTGAATCTAATGATTCTTCTTTAACGCTCGATGTGGCAGAAATGAATGATGGAATTTATTTCCTGCACGTCAACTCTGCAGCCGGTTCACAAATACAAAAAATACTTATTCAAAAGTAGAAGAAGAATATCATTACATTAACAAGCGAAGAGCTCAGCCGAAAGGTTGGGCTCTTCCTTTTTTTAGATACCTAAAAAGAAGGAAGATTATGAAACAAGTGTTGTTATGAGTCAGATGACAAAAAGTTTGACATTTAAGTCAAATGGCGTTATATTTATGTCAAATGACACAATATGACTATTCAAGCATTATTGAAGTTTGAGCCTATTAACCAAAGAACAGACCTCATAGACATTGCAAGAAAAGGTATACAAACTAAGTATATAGAACAAATTCAAAAATTAACATCTTTAACTGATAAGGAATTAAGCTCAATTTTACCAATTTCTCAAAGACAATTATTTAGATATCCTGCAAATCATTATTTAAATAAAGAAATAACTTCTCATCTCATTCAAGTTGTCGAATTATTTGAAAAAGGATTCAACCTATTTGGAGAAGAAAAATTTAAAATTTGGATAAGAACATCAAATAAAGTGCTCAACAAAAACAAACCTATTGATATAATGGATACTTCAATAGGGATAGAAATGATTGAAGACGTAATTGGGAGAATTGAGCATGGTGTTTACAGTTAATATAAATGAAATTATATAGAATTTCTACATCACAATACGTTGATGATCTAACTGGGACGGGTTCTAAAATATATGGAGGCAGATGGAATTCAAAGGGAACTCCACTTTTATATTGTTCCGAAAACACTTCATTAGCTATTCTTGAAATTCTCGTACATTTTGATGGATTGACAATACCTAAAAATCTTGAATTACTACATTTGGAGTTAGATCCAGATCATATTCAAGATTTCCCAATGAACAAATTCAATAGTATTCGAAAATCAAAAGATGCTGAATTTCGCTTTAAAAAAGCTGGTCAAAAGTGGATCAAAAGTGAAAGCTCACTGGCTCTTAAAGTTCCATCTATAATAAATACAAATGAATTCAATATTCTAATAAATCCTAATCATGAAAACTTTAATATGTTGAAGAAAAGGAAAAAAGTAAAATTAGAATTAGATGAAAGGCTTTTTAAAATGAAATCCGACTCATAACAATAGAGGATAATGTCATATCTGCCTTGCTTCGCTTGCAGAGACGCCATATCTCAGAGTTCGAATTCCCCTCACTTGAATTTCATAATATATATTAATGAATCAGGCGGATATCTTCTTCCCCTTTACACCCGTCGCGCAACCAAAAAAGTATTGACACATCTCAACTTGTAATCCTTCCTCCTCTAAATACGATTTAAATCGATGGCAATCCTTGAATGCTTCACAATAGATCCCAAGCATTTTATAATCACTTGAATTCCCCATGAATAATTTCCCTACTATTGGAATTATGAGTTTTAGATAAAACATGTAAGATAAAATGAGAAATTTGTTTTTCGGTTTTGAGATTTCTACAAATGAAAATTGACCATTGACTTTTAAAATCCTATGAATTTGCTTGGCTAAAACTTTAAGTTGCGCATCAGAGAATGTCTTCAATCCAAAGGTCGAAATAACATAATCCGTCGAATTATCATCAATGCTATTCTTGAGGACATTTTCCTCCCGGATATGAATCTTCAGATTTTTATAACTAGTAAGTTTGCCTTTGGCTTGACCATTCATCTTCGGCGAAATGTCCACACCCACCAGCTGATGGTTTTTTTTACATTCTTTATTTATTAGATTCCAGCTTTCACCCATTCCCGACATCAAATCATATCCTTTTTCAATATCAGAACTCCAATCTATTTCCCGTACACATTGTTTTCTCCAGCGCTCGGTGAAGCCAAAAGATGAAATGTAATTTGTTGTGCCATAGGTATTTGACATTCGATTAAATAAATTCTCAACAAACTTCTCATCATATATATCCATCAATAGCTTTTAATCATTCGATTCTTTAAGTTAGACAATCATCCATAGATTATTGTTTACTATTAATAATTCATTTTTTTAACGGTAATCAAAATTTTTAGAATGGGGATTTATTTTTGATCTTACAACTTAACGAAAAAGATAACCATGCGTAGTTTTTATCCTCTCTTTGTTTTTAGTTTATCATTTTTCACCTTTTATTTAACGGGGTGTAAAAGTTCTGTTCCATTGAAAGAATCCCAATGGACAAGTTTAAATTTCAAGACAGAAGATAATGAAGTATTGTCCTACCAGAAATTTGTACCTAAATCGCAGGAAAAGAAACTTCCACTTTTTATTTTTCTGCATGGAGCAGGGGAGAGAGGCAATGATAATGAAGCACAACTTCAATGGATTGCACCCATCCTAAGTGCCAAGAATAATGTAAAAGAACATCCAGCAATTTTGGTTTTTCCACAGTGCCCTGCAGAAGATTATTGGGCGCCCGTAGACGTTACAGATGGTCAATGGACCATCAATTCCTCAGGCAACCCTACACCCGTCATGAGCCGATTGATAGAATTGATTCCTCAACTCATCGAGGATCCAAGAGTGGATAAAAATCGTGTGTACATCGGCGGTTTGTCCATGGGTAGCTTTGGTACCTTCGATCTATTGTCAAGACATCCAGAATGGTTTGCTGGAGCAATTGCCGTCTGTGGAGGTGGAGACATTAAGCAATGCCCTAAATATCAAAACATCCCTATTCAGATTTTCCATGGTGCAAAAGACCCAACCGTAGATGTCCGGCTATCGAGAGATATCTACCGCGTGCTTCAATCTCTGAATGCACCTGTAACCTATACGGAATATGAAGATGGGGATCATCTGGTTTGGAATCGTGCGTTCGAGGAGCCTCAACTTCTGGACTGGCTTTTCTCGCAGGAAGCTAACTTGCGATAGGTGTTCTCTTGCATTACTTTTTGATTATACGCACAAAAAAAACAGGGACCCATCCGAAGATGAATCCCTGTTTGCAATAATCGCCCTAATAGTTTCTTTTAGTTCTTTATCAGTTTTTCTGTAAGTACTTTATTACCTAGTTGTAAAGTAACAAAATAAAATCCTGATGGAAGAGACTTTGTATCCATATTTACAGTAGTCTGTGGACCATGTAAGGATACCTTAGCTTTACTTAATACTCTACCTTCAGCTGATTGTAATTGCATAATTACATCTCCCTGTACCACAGAACCAATATTAATAATGGCATTATCTGATACTGGGTTAGGTTGAATCGTTAAGCTAAATCCAGATTCTGCTAAATCTTCTACAGCTACACTTTCTAATGGTGCATCTACAAAAGTAGTTTCTGCAGTTGTACACATGTTATTCGTATCTGTTCCTGAAATACATGCAGAAGCACTGTATGTATATAGATCAATGATCTGTAAATCATCTACATACCAACCAGGAATAAATTCAGTATTGGTTGACGTTGTATTATCATCAGATCCAAATACCCATCTTACATATACTGTTTCTCCAGCAAAATCAGACATGTCTAAATAACTTGCTTCATAATCTTGTCTGAAACCAGAGAATCCTTCCAATGAAGGAATGGCAAATGTTCCGTATTGAACATCTGAATTATAGCCACCTCTGATGAAGTCTTCGCTACCCATGGTGAACCATGTCTGTCCTTGATCTCTTGATACAGTAATATAACCAGCATCAGATCCTAGTTCTGTATTAAACTTATGATAGAATCTAAGGACTGGGTTAGTTCCAGTAATCTCAAGATCTTTATATACTAAGTTTTGCTTTGATTCTGTGTCAGGAGATTCTACGGTCCAACTCTTCGTTCCACTATTTGAATTCAAAGTAGTTGTATTCCAAATGTTGGTACCTTCTATGAACTCAATATCCCAAGCTGCAATACTTCCTTCGATGTCATCATAGAAAGTCGCAACAGTTTCATTAGAAGGATCACTGATTACATCATAAGCGATGGTCATTTCATCCAATGACTCCATCGTTCCGATATCAAATACGACCATGTTGCCATTAACCTCTCCAGGTATTGTTGAACTTGCTGGATCAAAAGTTAACCCATCAGGAAGCTCATCTGTAACGATTACATTATCAATGGCTTCATCTGTGTGATTTGCAATTTGAAGAATAACGGTGATTGCTCCACCCGCATCAATTATTTCTGAAGAAGACTTTCTGATCTTAAGCTCTTTAATACATGTTGGTAATGGATCAAAATTTTCAGTTCCATCATCAAAATTGTCTGTATCTCCTTGATCCATAAAGAATCCCATTCCTCTACGTGCAAAAAGCTCCCAAAGTAAACATTGGTGCTCTCCATCAAAGTTTACGATATCTGCCTGTAGAATGGCATCTCTTGCATCTTCAAATCCTGGACTAGCACCTACGAACGCTACACCATCTGTAACAAGTCTTAATGCTCTCGCATTTCCAGACTCAAGGTTAGACCAATCGTTGTCTAATCCGTAAAGATCAATCATAGCCCAAGTAATGTCCCAAAGAACAGCTGTCCAAGGTTCTCCAACGTGGTGTGGATCAGCACCTGGTGCCGCTTTAATTCCATCATAAGTCAATGGATTTACATTCATATCTGTAGAGTATGGATATCTTCTGATTCCTCTACCGCTCGGTGCTTGACCAAGTAGGTAGCTACCAATACCTCTAGCATCTGCACCAGTATCTCCATCTTCAATGGTAAGGATTAATGAGAAATAATCAGACCATCCTTCACCCATTTGCTCTGCATTACCTAATCCACCTAAACTGTTTGGTCCTCCTAAAACTCTATTGTTAAATCCATGGCCGTACTCGTGAAATACAACACCATTGTCGAATGAACTATTAAAAGTACTTGGACCTTGGTCTAATTCCGTACTGAAAGTTACCGTTACCTCTTCGTTTGATCCAATAAGAGCTTTGATTCTATCACACATTGACTTAGGAGCAAAAACTGCAGGAATCGTAACCGCAAGACCATCAGCTCCAGCTGCCATATTAATGGTTTCTTCTCCGTCTCCACCATTTACTCCAAATACATTACAGATTATCACTGCAACAGCACCAGCTTCCTCAGCATTCAAGCATTTAGTCCCAAACTCGCACGTACCTCTATCAATAAGGGCAACTTTTCCAGCAACCTCATCACTGTTTATTATTTCTCCACAACACTGCGTCGGCGTCTGTGGATTATTATCCCTAGCTAAGGCCACTGTAGATGTAACATTAATAACATCTTGCCCCCAGTTATGACCCCATGTATTATCAGTTGCTGTTTGACCAACAGCATATGGACCAGCTACTTCTGCAGGCTCGTCAATTTTGAAGATAGAAGCACCGGATTGCCATACTCCCATACTGATTGCACTTGAAGTTCCGTCCGTAGTATTGGTGTAAGAAGCATTATTCCATATCGGTGCATTGGCTGCAGCTGGATCACCCGCTGCTTCTCTTGCGATGATCGGATCACCGGAGATACCTCCGTTTCCATAGTTGTTTCTCTGGAAGTTTCCATTTGACTCAGTAAATCCATATAGATATAAAATATCATGGAAGGTATTTACGGAGTAGTAAAGATTTAATACTGCTGCTTCGTAATTGAATTCTCCCGCTAAATTTACTTGATGTGGATAGTCGAAAATTAAATCAGTTCCACCTTCTGGTTCATCTCTGTCTGGGATATTATCTCTGTCAGTATCCACCATCGCGTGA
>JAHDGF010000012.1:35327-97177 GCA_020627785.1 Saprospiraceae bacterium | reverse complement strand
TGGAAGCGAATGCAAGTGAGATAACAAGTGTGGATGCAGGAGCCTTAGCAGTAAGCTCAAGCAACGTAGCAGTAGTGAATGGAGCAATCACGATGAGTTGGAACACAGATAAGTTGTTAACAGCATCAGGTGAGGATTTATTCAGTATCAAAGTACTTACAGACGGAAGTCCACTAAGTATTAGTGATAGAGTAGCACACTCAGAAGCATACACAGGAACTAATCTACAGACGATAGATGTTAAGTTGAGTGGAAGCGCAGCGACAACTTATGCTTTACATCAGAATGAGCCAAACCCATTCAAGTCACAGACAAACATAGCGTTTGAGATGGGCTCAGCAGGAATGGCACAGATTACGATCTACGATGTAACAGGAAAAGTATTAATAAACCATACTGCTGAATACGCAGCAGGAAGCCATAACTTGATAGTAAAAGGTAGCGACTTAGAAGGAGCTACTGGAGTGTTGTACTACAAGTTGGAAGCTGATGGTTTCACTGCGACGCAGAAGATGATACTAATCGACTAAACTACTATAAAGACTAGCTAAAGAAGAATCACGTAAAGTGAGCATATTTTGGTAATTATTGATTTCGAAGGCCTCTCATCCGAGAGGCCTTTTTTTATTGACCATAACAAGAATTTCGTTTTTAAAATATATTACATATTTTTGTAATATGTTTAAGCTCTCTATATTAATACCGGCATTTAATGAAGAAAGCACACTTTCGAACATTGTTGAAAAGGTTCAGGAGGTTGAGCTAATAAATGGGATAGACAAGGAAATCATCATAATCAATGATTGCTCTAGTGATTCAACCTTGTCAGTTGCTAATGAATTAAAGGCTAAGCATGATAATATTACCGTATTTAGCCATGATGTAAATCAAGGTAAAGGGGCGGCCATTCATACTGGTATTGCTGGCGCTACGGGTAAATACCTTGTAATTCAGGACGCTGATTTAGAGTATGACCCTAGAGAATTTAACCTTCTTTTACAACCTATCGTAGATGGTTTTGCTGATGTTGTTTATGGCACTAGATTTTTTGGCGGAAGGCCTCATCGAATCTTGTTTTTCTGGCATACCATCGGAAATAAGTTATTAACCTTCTTATCTAATGTATTTACAAATGTAAATCTGAGTGATATGGAGACCTGCTATAAAATGTTCGATCTTGAAATTTTAAAGACCCTAAAATTGAAAGAGAAAAGATTTGGCATTGAACCTGAGGTAACTGCTAAGATTTGTAGAGTAAAAGGCATAAGAATATATGAGGTCGGTATTTCTTATTACGGGAGAACTTATGAAGATGGTAAGAAGATTGGCTGGAAAGATGGAGTAAGGGCCATTTACGCAATCCTAAAGTATAATATATTCTCAAGATGAGTGAATACACCTTTAAAGAAATCGACCAAGAAGGCTTAGAGACTTTGAAAGCCATTTCTGAAGCCAAAAACTTCAACAAATGGATGTTTGACACAATCTATCCTCATTGTTCAGGGAAAATCCTGGAAATTGGGAGTGGGATAGGGAATATATCAGAGTATTTTATTGAAAGAAAGGAGCAAATATACCTAAGCGACCTACGGGATAATTATTTAGAGTTTCTTTCAAAGAATTACGAAGGGAAGGCTGCTGGGATAATTAACCTTGATATTGTTGAAGAAACGTTCGATCAAAATTATGCAGAGCTTTTGGGCACCTTTGATACAGTGTTTGCACTCAATGTGATAGAACATATTTATGATGATTCCTTAGCACTAAAGAACATAAATAAGCTACTCAAGCCAAATGGCAAAGTCATTATCCTTGTACCTGCCTATCAAATGCTGTTTAATACTTTTGATAAAGCTCTAGAACATTACAGGAGGTACACAACCAAATCAATAAGCAAGGTTGTTGAATCAGGGGGCTTTGAATTGAAACATAAGACTTATTTCAATGCAGTTGGAATTGCAGGCTGGATACTTTCAGGCTCCATCCTGAAAAAAGAAACAATCCCTGCAGGTCAGATGAAACTGTACAATGCCTTAGTTCCAATCTTTAAAGTTATCGATCGTATAATTTTCAGATCTTTTGGACTTTCTGCAATATCAGTCGGTCAAAAGAATTAATTACCCATTATTTGGTTAATAACGTTTTGGTTCACCTGTACTCCTTTTGACATCGCCGATTGAAGATCCTGTCTTGCTTCATTAACTTTTCCAAGCATAAATTGTGATTTAGATCTTTCAACCAAGTATAAAGGTTTATTTCCTAGTTTAAGCGCTCTTTGAGCCGCCTCTAAGCCTTGTTGAGCTTGATTGGTCGCATTATGTAACCTTGACTTTTCGTACCAGAGATCGGCGTTGTATGGCTTAAACTCTAAGTATTTATTAATATCACTCAAAGCCAAAGCATATTGACCCCTTTGGTTATATATAACAGACCTATTCAAATATGCATTCGTAAAACTAGGATCAAGTTTGATGCCTTCATTGAGATTCTCAAGAGCCATGTCCATGTTATTGAGCTTTGCGTAGGTCGCACCTCTATTTACATAGTATTCAGCATCGTCGGATTTTAACTCAATGGCTTTATTATAATCTTGTAACGCGAGTAGTAATGTATCCCTGTTTTTGGAATTGAAAAACAAACGAGCCCTTGAATTAAAAACTGCGGCGTCATTTGCCTTGAGCTTAATCCGATCATTATAATCTTTTAATGCTAATGCTCTTTGACCATTATCTCTATAATAATTAGCCCTGTTACCATATGGTAAGGTACTTTGCTTGTAATATTTCAAAACATGAGTCCAGAGAGTACCACTATTTTTCCAGATTTTGTTTTGAGTAAAAGTCATAAAGGAATATCCTAAAAGTATGGCAAAGGAACCAGCAAGGACCGGTGTCTTTAAATTCGGTTTTTCTTGAAATAGTTTTTGAAGACCCCATGAATACATGAAGAATAAGCCCAAATATGCGATATAGGTAAATCTATCAGCCAAAAACCCTTGACCCGCTGCGAGAATCTGCAGCATAAAGAAGACATTGGCTAAAAAGAACCCTAAACCAAAGAAGACCACCTTCCACTTTCGTTTGTAGGCTACCCATAATGCTACTGCGGTTCCTATAAAACTTAAAGAGGAGAGATAAAAATACCATGGAATAGACGGCGGATAAGGGTACAATGGGGACAACCTATAGGGTACAATGGATTTAATTAGATAGACCGTATACTGCCAAGCTCCTATAAAAATCCGTACAGGCCCCGTATAAGTATCATTAGATTCAAACGATCCTTGTTCGCCAAGAAACTGGATACCTAGGATACCAAATAAAAGTGAACCTAAAAAGAATGGCGCTTTCGACAATATCTTTTTGAACCGAAGTTCTCCATCAAAATAATAGTCAATTAAAACAAGACTAATTGGAAATATAACAGCTTGGATTTTTGAAAACAAGGATAGAATGAAACAGATCCAAACCACAACCATGTATTTCTTTTTCTTTTCTTCTGTCAGATATTTCAAGTAGTACAGCATGGCAAACAAATAGAAAAAACCAAAGAGTACATCCTTTCTTTCTGTTACCCATGCAACAGACTCCACCCGCATAGGATGAATGGCAAATAGCAGAGTGAAAATGATATTGGGCCACACATTTAAACCTAATTTTCTTCCAATAAAGAAGACAAGTAATGTACAGAGGAGATGTAGTATTAGATTATCTAAATGCCATAAATGAGGATTATCAATACCATGAACTTGATGCTCAATCGCAAAGGTCCAAACACTTAAGGGGTTGTAACCGCCAATGATAGGGGAGGTGAATATCTTCTTAGTATTTGACCAGAAATTTTCATCGTTGAGAGTAGTGATGTTGTCATTCTCATAAAAATTCTTGTCATCATCCCAATTAACAAATTCATTGTCGATAGCTGTGCTAAAACATAGGGCTGTAAGAGCTAGAATAGCAAGAATTGGCCATAAAGCTTTAAGGTCAAACTTTGGACCGTTGGTCTTTAAATTTTTGGAACCTTTTATATTTTTCTTGCCTGCTTTTAGATTAGCATTTTTTGCAGCCTTCTTTGCAGCTTTTTTTTCCTTCTTGGAAGCCATGGTTAAATTCGTTTGCTAACCACAAGTTAATCATATTATGTTTTAATTTAATGTATAATATGATGATATACGAATTTATTCTTCTTCATCAAACATGTCATCCAGAGCTTTAATCTTCATAAGCATGATGAATGAACGAGCAGTGGCAATTACATCTGCTCTGGCATTGTTGGGGGGTGTAAACCTTGATTTGAATAGAATGGCATATAATTCCGTAAGACTTGGCCATTTATAACCCCCTGTTCTACTTGGGATTTTACAATAGAAGGTACTTTCTTGCATCAAGCAATACCGATTTTTCATGAAAAGATCTGGAGTTTTCCCAGCCCTTATGAATTCAGCAGCAAGCACATTTTCATTGAAATTTTGATTGAAAGAAATGATGTGTTCTATTCTTTTCGTAGACTCATTGAATAGATCCAAAATTTCTTCCAGTGGTTTGGACTTCTTTTCTATGTCCTCTTTATCAATTTTGGCACTGGTTCTAAATTTTTTCTCAAGCTCTCCTTTCTGTTCCACAATAAAATCAAAATCATCTTGAGGCTTGAATTGAAAGTCTAAAACAATCCACGAGATATGAATGAGTCTTGGCCAAGAAAAGGTATCAGAAAATGGTGCTTTCCAGTCTTTAGGTTTACCAGCAGCACTGGTATCATATATGAGGTACGTTGGTTTCATTTTGCAAAAGTTCTAAGATTTTGTCTGCCAAGCTATCTGAGGTAGACTGGCTATAAAAGCTACGATGATTGTTTTCAAGGCTCACTGAAGAGTGAATCTGATAATTGTTTCTAGAATCCATAAAGCAATAAGCCGCAATAGGATTATTTGGAAAAGCTCTGGTTATTTTGCGTTCTACATTTGTGCAAACGCTCGTAGGAGAATGATGAAATTCTTTAATAATCTTTCTATGATAAATATCATCCATCCGGCATAAATAAGCTGCTACTCCTTCTCCTCCTTTTGAAACCAATTCGTAAGGTGAAAATTCCCATTCGTAGTACTTATAGTCAGCTATGTTTAATTCTTCAAATTGAAATTTTGCCATTATAAAACCATCAATCTTTCCTTTGTCTAATTCCTTGTGAAATTCTACAATTGGTGATTTATCAACAATAACATCTAGGTCATTGAATAATTCCAAAAGTTGATCTTTAACAATTTTATAGCGCACTTTAATCTTCGATCCACTTTTAATGTCACGGAGACTTGTTCCATCTAGGCAAGAGGGATTTCCTAAGAATTTTAAAGTGGCATCTTTTCTTTCAGAAACACCAGCAATAACTAGCCCATCAGGCAATTGAAAAGGTGCATCGGCTAGATTTATGACTGCTAAATCGAAATCTTTCGCCATTAATTGACTTTTAATGGTGTCAAAGGTGTAATTCCCTTTGAGTTTGACCATTTTGGCTGAATCTGAGGTACTTGCGATATGATTTGAAGCAGATTTGGCTAAGAAAGCCGAACTTGAAGCAATGGTAAGAGGTTTGTCCAATGAATCATTTTTTTGTTATTGCAAAGTTAAGCTTTTGTATAAGCTAAGGGCTTAATAAAGAATGTTATTTTTGTACTATGCAAGTTACGGTTGGCAAATTAGCTGAGACAATTGATGGAAAGGTTATTGGAAATTCACAAGAATTGATCGATCGGCCATCTAAAATTGAGGAGGCAACCCGAGGCTCTATAAGTTTTGTAGCTCAAGAGAAGTACATTCCTTACATCAATTCTACAACAGCCTCAGCCTACATCGTATCCAATAAACTTGATCTATCGGCTTATCCCGACAAGACTTTTATCATTGTGGATGATGTATATGCATCTATTGCCACCTTGCTAGAAGCTTACAGTCCGCGCTCAGAGGGTACAGGCATATCTGAAAACGCAGCAGTTGATCCCTCAGCCACGATTGGAGAGAATGTCAGCATTGGACCGTTTACGGTTATAGAAAAGGGTGCAACCGTAGGTGATAATGTGATCATTGAAGGTCAGTGTTTTTTAGGCGCTTACGCAAATGTAGGATCAGGTACAACCATACATTCTGGTTCAAGAATATATACTAAATGTGAAATAGGCAATGATTGCATCATCCACTCTAATACAGTAATTGGTTCTGATGGATTTGGGTTTGCGAAGTTGGAGGATGGGAGTTATAAAAAGATTCCTCAAGTGGGAATTGTAAGAATAGAGGATAGAGTTGAGATAGGTGCAGGTTGTACCTTGGATAGAGCAACCATGGGAGAAACCTTAATCATGGAAGGTGCTAAATTGGATAACCTTATTCATGTGGCACACAATGTTAGCATTGGGAAGAATACAGTGATTGCCGCACAAGTTGGAATTGCAGGAAGTACGAAGATTGGAAACAATTGTATGATTGGTGGGCAAGCAGGTATTGTTGGGCATTTGGAGATAGCAGATGGTACGATATTCCAAGCAAAATCTGGTATGACTAAATCGGTTAAGAAAACGGGAACAAAGTGGTATGGTTATCCCGCCATTGAATACAATAATTACCTTCGGTCTTTTGCGGTATTTAAAAATTTGCCACAGCTAAATACAAAGCTGAATCAATTAGAAAAAAAAGTAAAAAATTTAGATGGCAATAGCCAAGCATAGAACCATAAAAAAAACCTGCGAATTTTCAGGCATTGGACTTCATTGTGGGAGTGAGAATAAAATAATTTGTCGTCCAGCCAAAGAAGGGACCGGACTTCAATTTCATAAAGATGGCAACTCCTTGAAAGTTTCTACAGACCATGTGAAATCAACGAATAGGGGAACCGTACTTCGGAATGAAAAATTTGCAGTGCATACCATTGAGCACTTACTCGCTGCTCTACATGCATTGAGTATCACAGATCTAAACATTGATATTGAAGGAGATGAAATTCCAATCCTTGATGGCAGCTCAAAGCTTTTCTATGATGAATTGGTAGCTTGCGAGTTCACAGAACTAAATGATAATCAAGATCAAATTAAAATATTAAAAGAACTTGAGTTTAAGGATGAGGAAACTGGTTCTCACTATAAAATTTACCCATCCGAAAATTTTGAACTTGAAGTCGATATAGAATATGCTGATCCTGTTATTGGACACCAGACAGCCTCTTTAAAATCAATCCATGATTTCGGGAAGGAAATATCTACTTCACGTACTTTTGTCCTAGCTAGTGAGCTGCAGCAATTGTACAAAGCCAACTTGATAAGAGGCGGAAATAAAAATAATGCATTGGTTTTTAAAGATACAGGAATGAAAAATTCTGAGGTATTAGAAATTAAAACCAAGATGGGAATTGGGAAGGAAGTAAAAGCAAACGGGAAAGTTCTCAATGGATTAAAGATGTATTTTGAGAACGAACCTGCGCGGCATAAATTATTAGACCTGATTGGAGATTTATTTCTATTGGGTCAAACAATCCAAGGAAAAATTAAAGCGACCAAGCCTGGTCATACCTCAAATCTGAAACTTGCTAAATTTTTAAAGGCATATCATTTATCTAACGATGTAAATTCTCAAGGTATGTATGATGTAAATTCTCCATCAGTTAAAAATGTAACTGAAATTCAACACATTTTACCACACCGATATCCATTTTTAATGGTTGATAAAATCATTGAATTGAATGAAAAGAAAGTGGTCGGTGTTAAAAATGTTACCATAAATGAAGGCATCTTTCAAGGCCATTTTCCTGGTAATCCCGTTTTCCCTGGAGTCCTACAAATGGAAGCCTTAGCCCAATGCGGAGGGATCTTAGCTCTTCATGGAAAAGAAGGAGATTGGGACACATACTTTGTGAAAATGGATGGTGTAAAGTTCCGGAATATGGTGTACCCGGGAGATTCGATGATATTAGAAATGGAGCTATTGATGCCAATCCGAAGAGGTATTGTGAAAATGTATGGGAAGGTGTTTGTTGGCGATAAATTGATGTCCGAAGGAGAATTAACGGCCAAGATTGTAAAAAGAGAAGAATGATTCACAAATTAAGTGTTGTTGATCCAGCAGCCAAACTTGCTGAAGGAGTGGTGGTTGAACCATTTGCCCACATCAGTGGGAATGTGGAAATAGGAGAAGGAACTTGGATCGGTTCAAATGTGGTTATCATGGATGGCGCCAGGATTGGAAAAAACTGTAAAATTTTTCCAGGTGCTGTGATTTCTGCGCCACCTCAAGATTTAAAATATAAAGGTGAAGAGACCTTTTTAGTCATAGGTGATAATACCATCGTCAGAGAATGTTGTACACTTAATAGAGCAACTACAGAAAATTATTATACACGGATTGGTAATGATTGCCTGCTTATGGCTTATGTGCATGTTGCTCACGATTGTGAGGTTGGCGATAATTGTGTTCTTGCCAATAATGTAAATCTAGCGGGTCATGTCATCATTCAGAAATATGTAATACTTGGTGGCATGGTACCTGTTCACCAATTTGTTACTGTAGGAGAACACTCGATGGTTGGAGGCGGTTCGCTTGTCCGAAAAGATGTTCCGCCATACATCAAAGCAGCAAGAGAACCTCTAAGTTATGTAGGTATAAATTCTATTGGTCTGAATAGGAGAGGTTTTCAAAAAGAAAAGGTGAATTTGATCAACGACATTTATCGGATACTTTATGTCAGTGGCTTGAATATGACCAAGGCAATTTTGGAGGTAGAAGATCAAGTGCCAGATTGTATGGAAAAGGATACCATCCTAAATTTTGTCCGTAGTTCGCAGCGAGGATTAATTAGAGGATACAACGGGTAAAGAATGAATGTCTCCGCGAAAAATATCTATAAAAGATACACCGGGAAATACATCATAAACGATTTTAGTTTCAATTTTTTTTCTGGCAAAAATTATGGTCTTCAGGGCCCAAATGGAAGCGGTAAATCCACTTTAGTTCAAATTCTTTCCGGTTACTTAAGCCCTTCTAAAGGCGAGTTAACCTTCACAGATTCTAACGGCAACAAGATAGACCGTGACCAAATTTATAGGTCAATTGCCATCGCTGCTCCATACTCTGAGATGGATGTCGAACTGACCCCTTCAGAGATATTTGACCATGTCAAATTATTTAAGAATTACACTATAAAGAATACGAAGGAATTACTAAGTATCATTAAACTTGAAGGCAATGACCATAAGGCCATTAAAAATTTTTCAAGTGGGATGACTCAGCGATTGGCTTTGGGCTTAGCTTTATTATCTGACGCAAAACTTGTATTATTAGATGAGCCAACCTCATTTTTAGATGCAGATAGTAAATCACTTTTCACAGAATTGGTCAAACAATATTGCATAGATAAAACGCTCATCATCGCTTCCAATGACCCTTATGATTTTCAAGAGACTGCGGAGGTCATCACAATCAATAAAACAACGTAATGGAAAACCTGCTAGTTGAAAATACAGATTTGGAAAGAATTGTAATTTTGGGAGCAGGCTTTGGTGGTTTTACTTTGGCTAAAAAACTCATTAAGTCAGACTACCAAGTAGTATTAATAGATCGGAATAACTTCCATCAATTCCAACCTCTTTTCTATCAAGTAGCCATGGCCGGCCTTGAGCCTAGCAGCATTGTATTTCCATTACGTAAAGCATTTCAGAAATGTGAAAATGTAATCATTCGAGTAGCTGAGATTGAAGGAGTCAATACCGAGACGAATACCGTAATGACGGACAAGGGCACTATAAGTTATGATCACTTGGTCTTAGCAACTGGCGCAACTACTAATTTTTTTGGTAATGAGGATATTGAGAATAACACCTATGGACTGAAGTCTGTGTCAGAAGCCTTGTCCATACGAAACAATATATTTTCTGATTTCGAAGATGCCATGACTACTCAGAATTATGATGCACGACAATCTTTAATCGATGTTGCGATTGTAGGGGGTGGACCTACTGGAGTTGAATTGGCAGGAGCTTTGGCAGAAATGAAAAGATATATTCTTCCAAAAGACTATAAAGAACTCGATGCAGGTGAAGTTGATATTTATCTTATCCAAGCATCCGATCGACTCCTTCCTGGGATGTCAGAAAAGGCCAGTAAAAGGTCTTTTGATTTTCTTGAAAAATTAGGGGTAAAAGTCTTATTAAATACAAGAGTTACTGGCATCAAAAATGGTCGTGTTGAAACCCAAGCTGGAGAAACAATCATAGCCGATAAGGTTATCTGGGCGGCAGGTATTAAAGGAGAAATAATTGATGGATTTGCGGAAGCGGTGGTAACGAAAAGATCAACTTTAAAAGTAGATGCTCAACTCAACATCAAGGGATTAAAGAATGTATATGCTATTGGTGACATCGCCTTTTGTGAAAGTGAAGAAAATCCACAGGGCTTTCCTCAAGTGGCACAGGTTGCTATCCAGATGGCTCATTTTTTACATAAAAAATTTACCAAAGGTCACGATAAGAAGTTTGAATATAAAGACCTTGGTAGCATGGCAACCATTGGAAGAAATAAGGCTGTAGCTGATCTTCCATTTGGTAAAATGTCTGGTTTCGTTGCTTGGGTACTTTGGCTCTTTGTACACTTGGCATCACTCATAGGATTTAAGAACAAATTATTTGTCTTAATCAATTGGATGTGGAATTATTTGACCTATGATCAATCTTTAAGATTAATCATCAAGCCTCATAATAAATCCAAACCTAACAAGGCTTAGAATTGCACCTCGTAAGGCATTAATACCATTGGGCTTTTATGCTCAGTGTAATAATCTAACTTAGATTTTAATTTAGTGAATTCTCGACTCAACTTACTTGTTGTGCCAGGAATTGAAATGGATACTTCTTGATTCATTAATTCAAGATATTTAACCCATGCTGGAGTCTTGATGTTAGGGAATTCTCGTAATTTATAATCCTCTAGACCAGCTCTTTCAGCAGCTATTTCTATGGCCGTGTCTAGGCCACCAATAACATCCACTAAGTTTAGTTCTTTTGCCTTGTTGCCGGTCCAAACCCTTCCTTTGGCTACTTTCTCCACTTCTTCAAAACTCATGCCTCTACCTTCAGCAACTCTGCCCAAGAAAGTATTGTAAATTCTCTTGTTTGTACGATCGACAAATTGTTTGTCTTGCTCAGACATACTCATGACAGGATTGAATGAAGTGGCAAATGTTCCGGTCTTGACGGTATCGAAATGCACTCCCAATTTATCTTCGAATAATCTGGAAGCATCAGGGAAAATAGAAAAAGCGCCGATGGATCCAGTCAATGTGTTAGGGGCAGCGACAATGGTGTCTGCCGAACAAGAAATATAATATCCACCTGATGCGGCATAATTTCCAAAAGAGGCGATCACTGGAATTCCAGAAGCCTGAATTTCTTTCACTTCTTGTAAAATGGCTTCCGAGGTGAAGCTACTTCCCCCTGGAGAATTTACACGAAGGACTACTGCCTTTACTTTATTGTCTCTTCTAATTTTATCAAAAATTTCGTGATATACCTTCTCATTGATAACTCCATTGTTTTCATTACCAAATTGGATTTCTCCTTCGGCAAAAACTACGGCGATTCTATTTTTACTAGAGCTTTTCTTCGAAATGACAGTTTTACGATCGTACTCTCCGATGCTCATGTAATTAATTTTCTTTCCTCTTTTTATATCGTGTCGTTCCCGAATCTTATTTTCAAATTCATGCCATTGCATGACTTCATCCGTAGCTTTATACGCCAAGGTTGAATCCGCACTACTAAAGCTATAATTGTTCATGGCTCTGTTGAGGTAAGACTTTTCTATTCCTCGATTATTGGCAATTCGATCGATGAAGTTATTGTGAAGTTCTTGCAGAAATTCGCGAGTTTGAAGTTTGTTATTTTCACTCATCTCATTTCTATAAAATACTTCTGCCGCACTTTTAAACTCACCTGCATAAAATACATTAATCTTTACGCCGAGTTTTTCTAAAAGTTCTTTCCCAAAGGCAACCATAACGCCGAATCCTTTGAAGTCAATTCCTCCTTCAGGATTTAAAAAGATACTATCTGTTTCTGAGGCTAATAGATAGCCGGCTTGCGTATAGAAATCTCCATATGACCAAATCGGTGTGTCTGAATTTTCTTTGAAGTATTTAAGCGCATCCGCAAATTGATTTAGGTTTACTGCTCCAGCTCTGACGGCATCACCTTTTAAAACCACATGTGAAATTCGATCATCTGTTGCGGCATGTTTTATTAAGTCAATTGCTTCGAAAACACCTAAGGCATTTGGCCTTTCAAGAGTGAATTGGTTGTTTTCCTCGACATTATTGGTTTTTTCTGGGAATAATCCCTCAAAGTCGAGCAACAAAACAGAATTTTTTTGGATATCATTTTTACCTGAACCTGAGACGGCCCCAATGATCATAAGGACAATTACGGTTAATAATATGGACAAAATTGTCCCAAGGCAAGAGGTGAATACTAATTTAAAGAAGGAACGCATATATTTGTGTTATTGTACAAAGTTAAAACTAAGCCATTGGCTTAGCGCAAGTTTTTCGATGAATGAACACTTCAAGGTGATTAAATAATAATTACGGTGAAGGAACAGTTCATTATAAGGCTTTCATCCCAACGATTTAAAGGAAATAAACAATTGACGACACTTCGAAATAGAATATTTGCAATAGTTCTACTCGGTATATTAACGTGTGCCGGTCAAACTGTTTATGCCCAGCTCGAAGTTGAACAGGGAGATGTATTACCCAATACACCTGAGAATATTGTAGAGAATGTCTTTCTTGGTAATGGTGTTGAAGTATTGGACATAGAATATTTTGGTGACCCAAGAGCAGTAGGTGTTTTTAAGAATGGAATGAGTTCTATCGGTCTTGAAAATGGAATCATGCTTTCGACAGGCTTGGTTGAAAATGCAAGTCTTCCAAATGACTCAGGAAGTTATAGTGGAGATACCACTTCTTTTGAAAGTGTCTTTGATTTAGATTTACGGACCATCACTCCAGAAGGTAATCAGGAATTAATTGATATTGCGAAATATGAAATAGAGTTCATTCCTGAATCTGATACCATTCAATTTAGATATGTCTTTGCTTCTGAAGAATATCCAGAATTTGTTTGTTCGGATTTTAATGATGTTTTCGGTTTCTTTATTTCAGGACCTAATCCGAGTGGAGGAAATTATAACGCGAAGAATTTAGCTCTCGTACCAGATCCAGCCAACGATCAGGGAAATACTTTTCTGAATTACAATGTGGCCATTAATTCTGTCAATAATGGGACCATAGGAATTACAGGTGTGGATGAATCTTATTGTATGGATCCTTTGGGTTCCTTCAATTTCAGTCAATACTATAATGAAACACCATTCGGTGTTACTCCAGTATACGATGGATATTTAGATGTTTTTATTGCGCAAGCAGTGGTTATACCTTGTCAAGAATATAAAATCAAATTAGCGATTAGTGATGTAGCGGATCATGACTATGATTCGGCAGTTTTTTTAGAGGCAAAAAGTTTTTTCTCTACCAGCTTAGAGTTGAATCTAAATACAGCGAGTGTAGATGGGGCGATTGCTGAAGGATGTAGCTCTGCAGAAATAGAAATAAATATTCCTCAACCACTAGCGACGGATTTTGATATTCAGATTCAGAGTGTACCTTTTGGTACCTTTCCTGACCAAGCACAATCTGGGGTAGATTATAATCCAATCCCGAGTAATTTGACGATTCCGGCGGGGTCGACTTCCTTGGTTTTGACTTTAGATGCTATTGAAGATAATATTGTTGAAGGAGATGAGTTCATCTATCTTGATATTGCCCGAAGTGTATGCGCTAGAGATACCTTGGCTGTAAGAATAAGGGATCGAATTTTATCTCAGGTGATGTTGCCAGAGGACACCATTTTTTGCACCAATCTTATTGAGCTAATTCCAACCTTCAACCCACCGATCCAATCGCAGCCTCCACAAGTTTTTAGAAATTCGAATAGGCTAGAACTGACATCAACTTCAGAGGTTTACACCAGCATAATAGGAGTGAGTAATGTAATTCCCGATGAGTTGCAAAATGGAGTTTTAAATCAAGTTTGTATTGATACTTTAGTGGGAAGAAATTTAGATGATTTCGATTTATTTTTGAAGGGGCCTCAAGGGCAAATATTAGAGTTGAGTACAGACAATGGTTTTGAAATGGAACCAGCGAACTGTGATGATGGTACTTTTGATCCGATATGTATTGATACTTTTATCAATACCTGCTTTGATTTTGTATCGACGCAAAACATAAATAATGGTAATGATGTTCTAGGTCCAATTTTTCCTGGCAATCCAACCTATACAGGTCGGTTTTTGCCAGAAGGTGATTGGAATGATTTTATCACAGGAAACTCCAGGACAAATGGTAGTTGGGAGTTATCTATTCGTATGGATGAAGAACCTTTGGCAGATGACTTGGCCAATGGAGTTAATTACTTTACAGGATGGAGCATCACTTTTAATTCGCCATATGAGGTGAATCATTTTTGGAGTCCAAACCAAGACATCACTTGTACTGAATGTGATACTGCTTATGTTATTCCTACGGAAGACATTACCTATACGGTAAATAGTATTGATTCATATGGCTGTGAAACTTCTGATGAAATTTTCATTGATGTATTACCAATACTAGATGCACCTACGGTTACGGGTTGTACAGCAATTTCGCCTTCATCCATTTTAATTTCATGGGAGTCTTCTGGCCCTGATGCTGTTTTTTATAACGTTAGGAATAGGGATGTACCACCTTGGTTTCAATGGGGTCAAACTAATTTTGTTTTTCCTGGACTTGAGGCGGATAAGGAACACTGTTTTTGGATCAGTGTTTTTAATGGGGAATGTGCATCTAGGATTACCGAGGTTTGCTGTACAACTCCGCCTTGTTCGACAGTGCCACCAACAATTTCGGATGTGCAAGTTTCGGCTCCTTCTTGTGTCGGAAGAAATGATGGGGTGATGGAAATATTTGCGGAAGCAGAAAATGGAGGAAGCCTAACTTATTACTTAAATGGAACCCTGAATTTTGATGGAGTTTTTACAGATTTAAGACCTGGGGAATATCTTGTTAGAGTTGTTGATTCAGAAGGTTGTCCCACGGTACAGACCGTTGTTATTCCAGATTCAGAACCTTTAGAATATACGGCAAATATAAGTCCGGTTACCTGTGAAGGATTTTCGGATGCTTCCGTTGAAATTATTGTGACAGATGATGCACATCCTCCGTATGAGATCATATGGAATCATAATGCTTCCACAGAATTTTTTCAAGATGGATTAGCTACTGGAGTTTATGAGTTTGGAATTACCGATACGACGGGTTGTGTATTTTTTGAAAGTATATCAATTGATGATCCAGACTTATTGAACTTCGAAAATATAATAACTGAAGCGCCGCCTTGTTTTGGAGGAGAGGGGACTATTGTATTAGAAGTCGGAGGGGGGACCTTAGATTATCAATATGAATGGTCAGACACTACTGAAGATATTTCTTCTGTCTCTTTTTTGCCGGGCGAATATTCAGTGACAGTTACTGATAATAATGGATGTACAATTGTTGCTGAAGCAATAATCCCAGAACGCGAAGAGATAATGATAATTTTAGATACAATTCAGGCTGCTTGCATTGATGAAACATCTCAATTATTTTCCGTAGATATAACAGGTGGAGTAGGGCCATATGAAGTTGAATGGGATGATAACTTTATGGGGCAGGAAATAGAAAATTTGCCAACAGGCACCTATCAAATAACCGTTTTAGATTCTAATAACTGCGAACAATTCGGTGAAGTCGTTATTGAAAATTATCCAGATCTCATTTTAGAAATTGATACCAATGAGCCGGAATGTAGTAATGTAGCTGATGGAATTATCAGTGTTACTTCTGCGGTTTATTCTGACAGCACAGATATAAGCACACTAGGATTTATTTGGTCGAATGGAGAGACGGGAGTGGCGATTGGAGAATTATTTGGTGATAGCACATATCAGTTAACCGTCACAGATGATTTTGGTTGTGAGCATGAGGAAGAAGCTTATTTAGGTGGACCTGATCCAATTGTCGGTGAAACAGAAGTGCTTCATGAGTTGTCCTGCTATGGAGATTCTACTGGTTCATTTATGCTAGAGGTTAGCGGTGGAACAGGAATTTTGGATGTTCAGTGGCCAAGTGACATTGATGTCAATGGTAATGTTGCAGAGAATTTAGCAGCAGGAATATATCCAGTATTGGTTATGGATGAGCTTGATTGTGTTACAGAATTTGAAGTGGAGTTTGAGCAACCAGACTCTTTGTTTTTCATGGCAGACATTACAGGAATTAACTGTTTCTCTGATCAAGATGGATCGATCATAGGTCAGGTTTTCGGAGGAACGGGAAATACTGAACTAGAATGGTCTAATGGAGAAAAAACAGAAAGTATTACCAATCTAGAGGCTGGAGCATATGGCTTGACTCTAACAGACGAAAATGGATGTCAATTTTTTGAAACCTATGAGGTTGGAACACCGATGGCAGAATTTATTGTTGATGTTGTCGGAATAGATGTACAATGTTTTATGACGAACTCAGGGTCTATAGAAGTCTATGCTTCCGGAGGAACTGAGCCTTATCAAATCTTCGTAGATTCAGTCAATTACTTCAATACTGAATTAATTGATAACCTAGCTGCAGGAACTTATGAAATGTATGCCATTGATGGCAATGGTTGCGAAGTAGAAATAGAGACCGTGAATATTGAGGAAGCCTTGGAAAAATTTATAGATTTAGGAGAGAGTGATATTGGTGTTGAAATAGGTTCAGATTATGAGCCATCTATAATAACTAATGCTACAGACCTCGTAGAATATTCCTGGATAACAACACCTCCCAATGTAGCATTAAGTTGTGATGATTGCCCTAATCCAACGGCACTCGATGTTGAAAATTCATTTACTCTTGAATTGACGGCCAGAGATTCCAATGGATGTAAGTTCAGTGATTCTCAGTTTATATTCATTACAGACGGTAGTTTTGTGGTAGTGCCTACAGCCTTTTCACCAAATGGAAATGGTGTTAATGAAAGGCTAGTGGTGTATGGAAAATCTGAGGTTGTTATTAAACGATTTGAGATTTTTGACCGCTGGGGTGAACTTGTTTATGTGGCCGAAAATTTTGAGACCAATGAAACCTTTATTGGTTGGGATGGAACCTTCAATGGTAAAGAATTAAATTCTGGAGTTTATGTTTGGAAAGCTCTTGTTATAAAAAAGAATGGTGAAGAACAAATTTTTGAAGGAAGCTCGACATTATTAAAATGATAAAACATATACTAATCTTCTTTTTTGTTTTGTCTATGTCCCCAAACATTTTTGGGCAAGATCCGATATTTAGTCAACCCAATATTTCAAGCAGTTATTTAAATCCTGCCTTAAATGGAATTTTTCAAGGTGACTATAAACTTCATGTTACTTATAAAGATCAATGGTTTACTTTAATTGGAGCATTTTCGTACAAGACAGAGTATGCTAGTTTTGATTATAAGATTAATCCAAGAGATCAAAATGTTTTTACGTTAGGCGCATCATTGATAAATGATACTGCTGGAGCTGGTGGCTTTCGTCAGACAAGAGGACATGTTGGAGGAAGTTACGCCATGCAATTGAAAGGTGGCGATTATGGAAAATTAAGTCAATACTTGGTCATAGGAACTCAGATCGGGCTCGGGCAAAATGGAGTAGATAATGAAGCCCTTTGGTTTGGTCGTCAGTTTGATATTTTTAATGAAGAGATAAATACCAGTCTTGACTCAGGCGAACCGATTCCGCAGGATTTAAATTATACAGTCGGTCCTTATTTGAATATTAATCTTGGGGTCGCTTGGTATGCCATCAAAACGCGAAGACAGAGTTATATGGCAGGTGCCTCCCTTTCACATATTAATCGACCACTAATTTCGAATTACGGTTTAGCGACAGATAAATATCGTTCTCGATTTTCTTTACATGGAGGTGGTAGGATTATGTTTTCATCTGATTTGGGGATTGCTCCGCTTATTGTTTTGAATATCCAAGGTCCGCAACAAATCCTTCAGTTGGGCTCCTCTTTTTTATATGATCTTGTTTACCTTGGAGAATCTGGATTCAGAGTAGGTAGCTTTGCGCGCATCTCCAATGGCCAAGAAGGTTTAGGCTTTGAAGGGATTACGGTTTCCGCGATGTATGAGCGTAGAAATGTACAGATAGGATTTGCCTATGATTTCACTTTATCCAATCTTCGTGTAGCTTCTAATTCTTTAGGTGGATTTGAAATTTCTGTCAATTACATTAGTCCTGGGCAGTCTAACTACGATCAGCCACGAGTTCCAGGGCTTTAATTTATTCTTCTACAATTTTTATGGTGCTGTATCCTTGAGGATTTTTATTCAGCTTTATCTGTACTGGTATTCTTTCCTTCAGTGCTTCAACATGTGAAATCACGCCAACAGTTTTCTGACTTTCTGATTGTAGTTTATCCAAAGTGTCAAGTGCAATGTCTAGTGTATCTTGATCCAAAGTTCCAAATCCTTCATCGATAAAAAGAGAATTTAATCGAACGTTTTTTGATGCCATGTCAGATAAACTTAATGCCAAAGCTAAGCTGATTAAAAATGACTCTCCACCAGATAAGGTACTCACGGCTCGTTGGATGTTTCCTTGATATTGATCGACGACCATCAATTCTCCATCTTCCGTAGGCATGTCCAAAAGGTATCTGTCTGATAAATTCTCTAGTCTTCTATTGGCATAAACCAGAAGGTTTTTTAGGGTTAATCCTTGCGCAAAATTTGAAAATTTATTTCCAGTTTTGTCCCCGATAAGTGCGGCCATGGTTCCCCACTTCTTCCATTCCTTTTCTAGCTGTTTGATTTCTTTTTGTTTACTTTCAAATGCTTTTTTATCAGCATTATCTTTTTCAATCTGCTGTAATATTTTGCCTAAGTCTTTCAGTATTTCTTGTTGTTTTTCTTCGTTTAACCTATGTTGTGATTTTAGTTCTTCTATGTCACTGGTCTTGTTGTCAACTTTCTTTGCAGTAAGTTCAAGTTCGGATTGAAGATTTTTTAATTCTGTATTGATGGAAGTTTCATCCGCTTTTAATTTTTCAAGTTGGACGGAAATTGATTGGGCGCGTTCATCGGAAATAAGTTGTGACATAGCTTCCTTAGAATCTTTAAATCCGAGAGTCTCTAATTGGGGGAGCAATGAGCTTTCTATTTTTAGGATTGATTTTAATAGTTTTTGAAGTTCAGCCTGATCTCTACTTCCTTTGGCTTCCGCCGTTGTTTTCTTACTCAGGGCTTTGTTGAATATATTTTGCAGATGGTTGCATTCTTTGGATACATCTTCACCGCTATATTTTGCATTTAAAATTTTATTGGTTTTATGATAGTCTGAAAGCACCTTATCCAAAGTCTTGAATTCTTCAATTAATTCCTTAGTTACCTTTATCTGACTAAGAGCAGTTGTTGATTTTTCGATTCCTTGAATCTCTATTGAGATTTTTGAAATGTTGGTGTTAAGTTCAGATTTTAACAGGTTGTATTTTCCTTTATATTTTTCACTTTGACTTGTGATTTTTACCTGCTCTTCTTTTTGTAAGATTTTAATTTTTTTCTCTTCCTCTAAATAAATATTTACACTTGCAAGTTCGGTTGATTTTTCATGTTCTTTAATCTTTTGCTCTTCTTCTATATTTTTGATTTTTACTTTCTGATTATTTATTTCGATTTCAATGGCATCTTGTTTATTGTCTAGGTCATGTTCTGAGTAAGGGTGATCAAGCGATCCACACAGCGGACATGGTGCACCGTCTTCAAGTTTCGAACGATAGGTTTCTAGTTGTACGATCTTAATGGCGTCTTCTTTTCTTTTTTCTAAGGTTGTTAAGTGTTTTCGAAGTTCATCCAGTAGATTGGAATTTTTATCAATGATGGGTTGTACTGTATCTAGAATTTTCTTTTTTTGAATGAGTGCTTCGGCAATATTTTTTTGCTTTGAATCTAGCTCATCTAAATGTTCGTAATGATGCTGGAGCTTTAATAAATCATCTTGTTCGGTTTTGAGAATATTTGATTTACTTAATAGATCTTCAAGTTTTTTATTTTCATCTATTTTTCCATCCTTGAGAATCTTTTGTAATTTTTGATGATGGAATTTTAATGTTTCGATGGCCTCATTTGCGGAAGCTTTCTCACTTATCTCTATTCCTGAATCATTTTTTTTATTATTTATCCTTGATCTTAAGTCTTTTCCTTTGTCGGTCAGGACTTTTAAATCCTGCTTTAATTGTTTTACTTCTGATTCAAAAAGTGACATTGTTTCTAGGAAGTTGTCTTCATTCACTTTTTTGTCAGTGAGTTTTGACATTTCTTCTATGGAATTATTTAATTCCGCTTGCGCAAATTTTAAATTTTCCTTTTGTTCTACTATTGCTTTCTCTAAGTAGGATGCACCAGAGTTATTATCTTTTAAAAGCGCCAACTCACCGCGAATGGGTGTCAGCCGATTGTATAGATCAAAATTTTCTTTCTCTGAAGAAAGGTCTTCCCATTGTTGTTTAATCTTAGTTAGTGCTTCTTCTTTGATAACTAGGTTAGACTTTAGCTCAAGTATTTTTTTGTGATTAAGGAAATTCTCGTTGCTGAGCTTCAAGGAATTTTGCATTTCTTCTTTTAGCTTTTCCTTTTCCTTGACTTGGTCTTCAATCGTTTTTCGTTCTTCTTTTGAAAGTGGTTCAATCAATCCTAGGATTTCTGTAGATCTTTCCTTTTTGTCTTTGGCTTCCTTTGCTTTTTGATATGCGACAATCCCTAGTTTTCTATAGATGCTTGTTCCTGTGATATTTTCTAAAAGTAGGCCTCTTTCATTTTTGTCAGCTTTTAGGAACTTGGTGAATTCTCCTTGGGAAAGGAGAATTGATTTAATGAACTGATCATATTTGAGTCCAATGATTTCTTCATTTTTGTTGGGGACTTCGCTTTTTTTAAGATCAAGAATGTTTCCACTCGGATCTATAATCTCCATGTGATAGTCCTTAAGTTTTCCAGCTTTTGTCCGTGCAACATTCCATCTTGAAATATAGTTGAGACCATTCACGGAAAACCCAAGTTCAGCCATCGCATCTTTTGCGTGATGTGTGATCACAGAGCCTAGCCCTTGCATTTCATTTTTGCTGATGGCTTTTTTAAACCTTGGGATTCTATTGAAGAGTGCGAGTGTTATGACATCTAATAGGGTTGATTTCCCTGAACCAGTAGGCCCAGTGATCGCAAATATTCCAGCATTGCTTAATTGTGAATCGTTGAAAGAAATATTCCATTCACCTTTTAAGCTATTGATGTTCTTAAATTTTAAATGATCTATTCTCATAAGTTTGATTCAGATTCAGCAATTTCTAGTAGTTCCTTAAAAGCCTCTAAGATTTCATCTCGATTTTCTATGGGTTCATTTTCTATTCGTTTGATGAAAACTTCCTCAGGACTCAGGTCTTCAATTTGTATTCCCGAAGCAAATAGTTCAGAAGTATCTTTACCTCCTTCTTCAAATTTGACTCTATGTTTTAATATTTTAAATTTTTCATTTTCATTATTCATCTGAGAAACCATATCATCGACTTCTTTTAATGTTAAGGCATTAAAATTCTCCTCGGTGCATTCAAGTTCAATAAAAGAGGGGAGAGGGAAGTTGTGTTCATAATTATTCAGCTTCTCTTTTAAGTGAGATAAGGGTCCTGTTAATTTTACAAATTCTCGTTGGATTGGAACCTTATGAATCTCAGGCTCTGTGATTTTGGAATTTTTGCACTCTATAATTACGATTGATTTTACATCCTTCTTTTCAGAAAAGCTTAGCGGTATGGGCGAGCCTGAATATCTTATGAATGGATTCTTACCAATAATCTGCGGACGATGAATGTGTCCCAATGCTACATATTTAAATACTTCATCAAAGATCTTTGATTCAATCGCTGCTTGGTTGCCTATGTGGATTTCTCGTTCGCTTTCACTTTCGATGGACCCTTTCGCATAGAGATGTCCCATGGCAATTACAGGAGTATTAGGATACTTTTTTTTCGCAATGTCAGCAAGGTCGGTGTAATGTTTTTCAATGCCATGTCTAATGGCTTCAGCCCTGTTTTTAAATTGATCATCGGTTTCTGGATTTCTTATGTCCTTATCCCTCAGGAATGGAACAGCGGCTACAATCAATTCAAGTTTGTCTTCCTTATTTCTGATTTCAATTAATTCTTCTTGTAGATTTTTCCTAGCTCCACCGATGACACGAATGTCTAAGAATTCTAAAATTTCAGATGGGGCATCTAGATATCGAATAGAGTCGTGATTGCCACCTGTTACCACGACTTTAATATTGATTGCGATTAACTTCTTGAGAAATTGAAAATAAAGACTTCGGTCGTCCAGGCTGGGATTGGCCTTATCAAAGATATCACCTGAAATAAGGAGTAGATCGATCTGCTCCTTTTGAATCGTTTTTAACAACCAGTCAAAGAAAAATTGTAGTTCCTCAGTGAGTGCATGTTTATGTAATTGTTTGCCAATGTGCCAATCTGCGGTATGTAGAATCTTCATCCAATGTATTAAAGCATCTAAATAATCTTGGAAAACTCAATATTGTCAGTATATTACAAGTGACTATTGATGTCCTCCTATCGTCTAAATATAGTTATCTTCCCAAAGATTAGAGCGAAAAATTACTGACTTACGATCGCTGAATAATTCCATTATTCTATTTATAACTTATTAAACAAAATTAAATGGCTTTCAACTTATTAGAAGCTGTCACTGATCATTTAGATGATGGTCTAATGGGACAACTTTCCAACTTATCAGGTTTAAACTCTAATCAAACAGGATCTGCATTAAAATCAATGCTTCCAACACTCATTGGAGGTATGATCAATAAGGGTTCTTCAAGTCAAGGTGCTGGGGCGTTATTGGATCTAATTACTAAAGGTGGACATGACGGTGGCCTTTTAGATAATTTGGGAAGCGTATTGGGAGGAGACAAATCTAAAGGACTCATGGATACTGGTAATGGACTTTTATCTTCCATTTTTGGTGGAAACCTTAGTTCAATTTTTAATATCCTAGGTAAAGTAACTGGATTAACTAGAGGTTCGTCTGGATCTTTAATGAGTTTACTTGCTCCAATCGTTATTAACTTTATTGGTAAGAGAGTTAAAAACAAGGCTCTAAATGCGACTGGTCTAAAAGATATGTTGGTTGGACAAAAGCAATTTGTGCAAAATGGTATTCCACAGGATGCAAGATCAATGTTAGGTTTTGCTGCTGGTGAAAAGAAAACTGCTGCTGCCTCAACTGCTAATTTAAACGAAGCTCCAAAGTCTGGAGGAGGTGGTATGATGAAATTACTTTTACCTCTTTTACTCTTGTTAGGAGGTTTATGGTGGTTTATGAATAGAGGTGCTGGAGAAACTACAACTTCATCAACTACTACAGAAACGGCTGCAACAACAAATTCTGGAGCTGCAACCACACATTCAGCTGGAACTCATACACATGCAGATGGTACTGTTCATACTGCTGATCACAAGGTAGTGGAGGGTGCTGGTAATGCTGCAGGTGCAATGAAAGATGCTGCAGGAGGTGCAATGGATGCTGCTAAAGGAGCTGCAGGCGATGCCATGGATGCGGCTAAAGGAGCTATGGCTTTAACTGTAAATGCAGCTGGAGATCTTGTAGATGGCGCTGGAAAAGTAATCGCTAAAAAAGGAGACTTTAAAATAGCTGATGATGGTTCATTCTTAGATAAGGATGGCAACAAGTTCAGCGAGATGATGAAAAAGATGAAGAATGCAGTAGGTAACGCTGCTGATGCTACAGGAGATGCTGCCAAGAAAGTTGGTGGAGCAGTTGCTGGAGCAGCTGGTAAAACAGTAGATGCCATGTCCGGAATGTTTGGAAAGATGTTTTCTAAAGAAGCCGGTGCAGAATCTAGTTATAACCTAAATGATATCACTTGGGATGAAGGTCATAAGATCACCAATTTCTCAAAAGAAGAAATCCAAGGTTTGGCTGCTGCATTGAAAGGAAACAAAGATGCAAAGATTCAAGTTCAAGTGGCTGCTGGTGAGAAGAAGACAGCTGGCTTGAGAGCTAAAGTAATTCAAGATATGTTGGTAACTCTTGGAGTTGCTGCAAAACAAATATCTTCAAAAGGTATGGAAGGCAGTGATAGCGCTGCTGTAGTTGTACAGTAATAACAATAAACAGATTTTGAAGGCTGGGTTCTGAAAAGGACTCAGCCTTTTTTTATGTGTTTAAACTGATTCGATGAACGCCAGGGCGGTAAGGCTTTGAAATCAATCCTACAATCACTTCGAAAGCATTGGGGTCAGCAATAAAATCTAGCTCCTTTAAATCAATGATGAGTATAGGGATGTTGGTAACATTTCTGAAATATTCAAAATAAGAATCCTGGACCTTTTTAAGGTAATCGGCCTTAATATCTACTTCAATTTCTCTTCCTCTCTTTTCAATATTCTTTAATAAATAGTCAACATCTCTGTGGAAATAAACGAATAGGCTAGGGCTAGGGACATTCTTAGCCATAACCGAGTATAGCATTTGAAACAACTTAAATTCTTCTTCTCCTAAGTTTTTTCTTGCAAACAATAAGGTTTTAATAAATGCGTAATCAGACAAGAAGAAATCTTGAAAGAGGCCTTTGGTGGTCATCTGACTCTGCATCTGTTTATACCTTTCTGTCATAAAGAAAAGCTCTACGGTAAAGGCATACCGTTGTGGATCTTTATAAAAGAGAGGAAGGAAGGGATTATCGGCAAATTGTTCCAGAATAAGTCCAGTGTTATACTCATAGGCAAGCTTCTTACAGAAAGAAGTCTTTCCAGTTCCTATGTTGCCTTCAATAGCAATGTAATCATATGTAATGTCTGGTTTATTCAAGTTGTTTATGCTAATTCTTTTAGTAGCTGTTGATTGGTTTTCTTTAAAATTGGATGAATATAATCTGGAATCATTTCACTTAGAGGAATTAGGGTAAATTGTCTCTGAGCAATCCCAGGATGTGGAATTTTCAATTCTTCCACGTTTAAGCTAAGATTTTCGTAATACAAGATATCAATATCTATTCTTCTTGGTCCCCATTTTTCCTTTCTTTCGCGGCCCAACTTTTTTTCAATGCCTTGCAAAGTATGCAGGAGCTCAAGTGGACTAAGGGTAGTTTTGATGCCAATGGTCTGGTTTAGAAAGTCTCCTTGATCTGTTTTCCCCCAAGCCTTGGTCTCGTAGATGGACGACCATTGATGAATTTCTATCCCATTTAATTGTATTTCTTTCCAGGCTTTGCTTAAATATTTATCTCTTGCGCCCTTATTGCTGCCGAGCAGGAGAATGGATTTGCAATTATTTTGAAGCTTTGGTTTCATCATCGCCCGAAAATATTAATTAATTCTTACATATGATAAATTGTAGGAGTACAAACAAAAACACCCTCTGAATTTTCAGAGGGTGTGAAAGTTTTGGTTATTACCTTCAGGTTATGAAGGGTGTTGAATCCGCTTTGGGATAGTTGATTATGCTTTTCCGATGGCCTTTAAATATCTCGCCAATTCTTCTTTAACCTTAGGCCATAAGAAGAATAATCCGATCATGTTTGGAAATACCATGGCCAATATCATTGCATCTGAGAATCCCCAGACTGCTGACATATTTGCGGCAGCACCAATAACAATGAATAAACAAAATAGTACTTTATAGGTAAGATCAGATATTTTACTCTTTCCAAATAAAAACTTCCATGATTGTAGACCATAGTAAGACCATGAAATCATGGTTGATATGGCAAACAAGAAGATGGCAATGGTTAAAACTGTAGGGAACCATGGTATTACTGAACCAAAAGCTCTAGATGTTAAGCCCACACCTTCAAATCCTTGTCCATCTATCATTACTGGGGATACTCCATATTCGAAACTTGCTCCGCTATTGTAGAAAATAATAACTAAAGCTGTCATAGTACAAATAACTACGGTATCAATGAACGGTTCTAATAAGGCAACAAGACCTTCAGAAGCTGCGTAATTAGTCTTTACGGCCGAGTGTGCTATTGAAGCAGAACCGGCTCCAGCCTCATTAGAAAATACAGCTCTTCTAAATCCTTGGATTAAAACTCCCATGAATCCTCCGACCCCTGCTTCAGGCGTAAAGGCTTGAGATACAATAAGTCCTAAAGCGTCATCGATGTATGAAAAATTAGAGAAAATAACTACTAGGCAGGCTACGATATAAATTACCGCCATTGCTGGTACTACCTTCTCAGTTACTGAAGCAATTCTCTTGATACCACCGATGATTACAATTCCAACGACGATCGCCATTCCAATACCGATAAAGGTACCAGCATTACCACCGGTTAATCCGAATAATTGAATAAGTGCTTCCGCCGCTTGATTGGATTGAGCTGCGTTTCCTCCACCGAATGATCCACCGATGCAGAGAACTGCAAAAATTACTGCTAGGAACTTACCAAAGCCTGGCATTCCTTTTTCTTTCAATCCTTTAGACAGGTAGTACATGGGACCTCCATATACTGTACCATCCGGTCCAATGTCTCTATATTTTACTCCTAGTGTACATTCCACGAATTTTGTAGACATCCCTAGTAGACCACAGATAATCATCCAAAATGTTGCACCTGGACCACCCAGTGAGATTGCTACGGCTACTCCTGCGATGTTTCCAAGACCTACAGTTCCTGAAACTGCCGTGGCTAGTGCCTGAAAGTGGCTGACCTCTCCGTCTTGACTTTCATCTCTAATGGTGTCAGGAATGTCACCGTCCGTTATATTGACTGCTGCATTTGCGTAAGCGCCTTTATGCTGCTCGATTTCATCATACTTTCCGCGAACTACATTGATTGAGGTCGGAAATTTAAAAATATTGATGAATTTAAACATGATGGTGAAAAATAAGGCTCCCACCACGAGTAGAATTACTACGATTGGAATTCCAGTACCTGGAAATGGGTAGAAAACCAAGCTTTCCCATGCATGAGCAAAAGGGGTAAAGGCATCGTTAATTCTTTCATCTAAACCTTTTTCTTGGGCTTGAGCTAGGAAAGGAATGAGAAGGGTTATCAGCACTACCTGTGCCCTCAAAAGTCGATTCTTCATAAGTTAGTCTATTGAATTTGTTAAGGTACTCAGACTCAAGCAACTAACAAAAAATCAAGCCCTTTTTTGAAGATTTGAAATGCTTGAAAAGTTGGATTTATTGATGAAATGAGCACTAAAATTCTCCATAACCGCAATACTCATCACACACATTTAAATTTTTTATAATATCTAAGGAGGCACATCTCGAAAATTGAAAAATTTCCCACTTGTATCCTTTAGGACAATAATCTTGAAGCGTTTTCATAACCATAACAATAGCTATTAGTTGATTTGGAGTATGAAATGCTTTGTCTTGACAATCTTATGCTGGCTAATGGTGTCAAACCTAGGAATAAGCCAAACCTGTTGTTCAGCGGGAGCACCTCTCAGTTCAGGAATCGGACTTTCTACCAATGATAGTAAAGAGTTGTTTTTTCAATTAGATTACAATCATTTGAACATAAACCGGTTGGTCGAGTCCAATGAGATATTGACAAACGATCCTAGAGAACGGACAGCGAATAATGTATTGTTGCGTTCTGATTTTCAAGTCAATGAAAAATTTGGTATTGGAATTTTAGTGCCATTCGTTCGGCATCGTCGCTCAACAATCAGTGAGGAGCAGACTTCATTTGGTTTGGGAGATATATTTTTAATTGGTCAGACTCGACTGTTTAATATTAATGACAGCAGTGCTGCCTTTTCTTTAGGTTTTAAATTGCCTTCCGGCAAAGTTACACATACAGATGATCGAAATATTTTTCTTTCTCCCGATATGCAAAGTGGATCAGGAACTTTTGATTTTTTGGGTGTGCTTGCACTTTCCGAACGTAGAATTCTGGGAACAAATATAAATGCACAATTAAACTTGACGTATCGAAAGAATACAACCAATGCTGATTTTGGGCAGGTAGGCCAAAGTGTAGGAAGATCTTTCCAATTTGGCGATGAGACAATTATCTCTACACATTTTAATTACGATTTATTATTGGGAAGTTGGTTTGTAATACCAGACCTAACGCTTGAATATCGTCATACTAATCCTAATAGAGAACAAGATAGAATTGCAAATAATAGTGGGGGAGAGTGGTTTAGTATTGGCTTTGGAGTTTTCACTTTGCCAGGAGAAAAGTTTAGTCAACGATTGTATGGTTCAATCCCTGTATACCAAAATTTAGAAGGACTTCAGATTAGTACCAATTTTGAAATTGGTCTACAATTATCCTATAGAATTAACTTGTCCAAGAATAATGACTTTAAAATTTTAGTACCATGAATAAAAGAAATCTAGCTTCTTTATTTTTAATTGCATTCATTTGTTTTTCATGTGGAGATGACAGAACTGAAAATCAAGATTGGAACATACCTAGCAACGAAGTATTTGATGGAGGACCAGGAAAAGATGGAATACCATCCGTTGATGATCCACAGTTTACGTCAGCTACGGAGATCAGTTTTTTAACGGATGATGAATTGGTTGTCGGAGTTTTTCATAATGGAATTGCTAAAGCCTATCCTCATATAATTTTAGACTGGCATGAAATCGTCAACGATGAGATTGAGGATTTAAAATATGCACTTACCTATTGTCCATTGACTGGAACTGCGATCAATTGGAACAGAACAATAAATGGTCAGGAAACTGAATTTGGCGTATCTGGAAAATTGTATAATACCAATCTTATTCCTTACGATCGATTAACAGATAGTTACTGGACGCAGATCGGATTAGAATGTGTCAATGGAGATTTAATCGGTCGAGAAATAGAGACGCATCAGGTGGTTGAAACAGAATGGGGGACTTGGAAAGAATCGTATCCCAATTCTCTGGTGATGAATCTTTCCACAGGCTTTAGTCGTTCTTATGGTAACTATCCATATGGTGATTACATAACGAACAATGATCGATTTCTTTTCCCTGTAGAACCACTGGATGAACGTCTTCCAAGTAAGGAAAGAGTGCTCGGTGTTATTGAGCCAAATTTTGAGAAAGCATATTCAATCAATCTTTTTGATACGGAGCGTGTCCTTGTAGAGAATTATGACCAAGGAGAATTTTTTGTAATTGGTTCGAAGGAGGATAATTATATTTTGGCCTATGAAAATAATTTGGGTTTACAAGATGTGGTCTTTAAACAATCTAGTCTTCCGATTGTCGCTGAGGATGCTGCTGGGAATCAGATAGGAATGGACGGATCCATTCTATCAGGTCCAATGGCGGGTGCTCAATTAAATCCTTTAAATTCATTTATTGGTTATTGGTTTTCTCTTGGTGCATTTTATCCAGAAATTGAGATACGTTAATGCAGATTAATCTTTGTGTAATTTCTTCATCACTTTCATATTTTGAAATAAATTAAAAGTGATGAAGAAATTCCATTATAAAATGATTCGCAAAAGCTTTAAGTCAAATGGCTTTAGCTACAAGTTAGATTATCAGGAAGTTGAAGACCATATCAATCTACTTGGAGAAAAAGGTTGGGAACTGGTAGATATTTCAGAAATACATAGTGGTGGGTATACCATAGAGCTCATCTTGTACTTTAAACATGCAGATATAGATAGTATGGTTTAGGGATATGCTATCTGAGAGATTAGTAATTTATTTTTGAATGCTCAAGGCAAATGTAGATTACCATGCTAGAAGTACTTTAGTCTTCTATTATTTCCACAGAAACTCTATTCTTATTTTCATTTTCTGCGAAAAATAACCGGTAGGTATAATTTCCTTTTGGCAAACTAAAGCCAGTTCTTGTACTATCTGTTAATGGATTATCGAAGGTGTCTTCGAAACCATCATTTTCTTTAATTTGTTCTTCCATTAAGTCTCTAGATGCGGCCTTTTGTCCTTCGTCACTATAAATTACAACAGCCGTGTAACCGATAAATTGTCCTTTGGTATTTATATAATCAGTTACTTCATTCGTGCCTACGTTGTTAAACTCATTGCCAAATTCAATATGCTGCAGACTACTTGGTTTATTTAATCTACTTCCAATATTTACCCGATCTAAGTTTAGACCTGTCTGGTTGTTGACTCGAATATAAACTTCATTGAAATCAAAATCTCCTGAGGAGTCACAAGAGAACAATCCAAATATTAAGCTTATCATAAGTAGATTCTTTAGCATCATTTATTATTTTTCTTGAAGAACAACAGATCCACTAAATCCAAGTGGGGATGATATATTAACGACTGCGTTTTTAAAAGGAGTATGTTTAATCAAAGAAGTTGCCGATGAAATTAATCGTCCACCAGTAGCTGCTATGGCATCTCCAATCGCTAAGCTACCACCTTTGGGGTTTACTTTTTTTAGGTCAATGTCTAAGGCCCGCTGTAAACCAAGGACGGTTATTGGATGATTCTCATGAATTTCAAAAAAGTCTACATCAGATACACTTAGGCCTGCATTCTCACATGCCTTTTTTATCGTGCGTTCTCCCATCTTTAAGTAATCTGCAGGATCTCCATATTCCTCCACATAAGCTCCGACCGTTGCAAACGATTTATGTTTCGGCTTCTTATCATTGCTGGTAATTAGGAATACCATACCATCCGCTGGTAGGGCCACATTATGATTGGTGGTTTTCTTCATCCCTGGAAAAACTTCTGTGGCATTATTATATTCTTTCGCTTCTGGCTGGAATGCACCTTGTGCATCCGATTTATATTCATGAAACGAGCCTTTTTCAAATTGAAAAGTCAGCGGAATAATTTCGTCCGTATAAAACTTTTTATCGACGGCCTCTTTATATTTTGCTCGCGACAGATATGCATACTTATCGAGATCTCTTTGAGTCAAAGCGTGCTTGTTGGTTAGATTTTCATAAGTAGGCCAAACGGTGTCATTAATGATATCTGCATAGCTATATTTGAGGGCCATGCCTGGCAGAGTTAATTTATCTAACTGTTCATCATCATCGGCTAATGATTTTACGAAGTCATTTCTAACTAGATGTGGTGTGCCGCTTAAATTATCCATTGCCATTATGAGTGTTAACCCATTGGTAGTATTGTTACTTGCGAAATCAAGTGCTTTAAAAGTACTTAGGTAACCATTGCCAATTTTCGTTCGCTTTTCTACCTTGGTTAAATTTAAACCGTTTAATATTTTAGTTTCAATTGAATTGCCTTCATATCCAGCAGAACCGGCGTATATGAATTGATTGATCTCGTCTAAATCAATTCCTGCGCTTGTTACCGCATTTTTAAAGGAGGGTGCAATAATTTCTAAAATCTTATGAAGAGCTGTACCTGCTAGACGATCTTCTAGTTGGTTAAACGGCAGCCGTGCGTAGAAGTGTATGTTTGAATTTGACATACCTAAAAATAAAAAAGATCTATGGTATAACTAATACTGGTAGATAAAACTATTTTAAAGTTTATCCAAGTCAGCCGAATGAATAATTGAGTGAGGTGACGATTTAGAATCCGCTAAAGAAATTTCCAACTGCTTGTGCGGCATTTCCTATTGCATTTCCGACTGCTTGTGCAGCATTTCCAACTGCATTAACAACAGTGGTTCCGACTTCAACAATATCCTCTGCAATGTCCACGACAGCTTCTCCTACTTCTTGAACTGCATCAAAAGCAATGGCAACTGCTCCTTGACCGACTTCATAAATTGCCTCAAGTGTATTTCCTGCTGCACCAAGAAGATCTCCATCCATTAAGTCTGCACTTATCTCTGAAATTTCATTGAATACATCTCCCGCTTCATGAAGTGCTGTATTAGCGATGCCCATCATAGCATCCGTCAGTTCCCCTACAATAGGTACATGATCTCCAAAGAAGTCTCCAATCCAATCTTCCGCTCCATCTCCCATAATTCCTAACAACGCATCAACCAAGTCACCTGTGCTTCTTACACCATTAGAAACTAAATTACCTTCAGGATGCATTAAGTTATTCCACATAAGAATCCCACTGGTCTGACCAGCTAATTTTCCGTCATCATTGTCACGATCAAGATCCGGCCACCAGCCAGCACCGTTAGTATCCGGAGTGTAATCATAGCCTGGACCATAACTTTCTCCTAAAGCGTCAAACATCCAGCCGCCTGCATCATGAAATATACCATGGTAACCAATGGGCTCATTACCCATATCCGATCCAACAACACCAGGACCAACTATTCCTCCACTTGGATTGAGTAATGCTGCAAATACAGGATCCAAACCAATAATGTCACCTACTACTTTGCCATATCTAAGACTTGAATTGGAACCTAGAAAATCTGGATGCGTGTCTTCATTGATTGGTGTAAACCATTCTTGAACTCCTTCTAATTCAAACAATTCTTGAGCCTTTTCATACATTGCCATCATGTCTTCAAAGTTTTCTCCCCTCAACTCGGCTATTTCAGCAATGATTGTGTCTATGTCTAAATCAGGGTCCTCACCACTTAGATGATATTGTAATTGCTCCATCAATTCGTTCATCTCAGCACCTGCTCCTTGCATTTCGATGCCAACAAAATCCTTCATATAGTCAATGTCATATACTTCTTCCCATCCAGGTCCTCCAAAATCATTATCGAAATTATATGGCCCTGTCGTCGACCAGTCATTTGGAATTCCTGGTGCTGTTTCTTCGTCATAACTTACCAGAGATTCTCCCCATATTGTAGAGTTTGCGGTATTCCACCTTAGATTTTCTAGGAAAGAGTTATCTGTAAATCCATTGTAAGGATTCCCAAAACCATTGGTCGCTTGTAGGTCCAACCTTCCAGTTTCAATAAGATTTTTAGCAACTCCGAGTAGATCGAGTAATCCAGGCATAACATTATATTGTTTAATCCATACTAAATTAAACTTTAATGATAGCTAATGGGCATTTCTGTAATAGAAATAACTTGGAAATTGGTCATCTAACCAAACTATGAAATGAAATTACCGACCTACTGTGGATATACGCCGACGTATTTGATTCGTTTAAAGGCAACCTCTTGACAATAAGAATGCTTAATATTTCAGATTTATTAGGAGAATGACGGGTATAGTAATCAATTTAGATGGGGCAATTACAGCAGTAGACGATCAGCCTGAGTATTTATGAATTTTAGGATATGATTGAGATAAACGTATGGACTACAGCCAAAGCTAAATTGTCGATAATTTCTTAAGTCAAAAATCAATAATTAATTACAATCGAATATCCATCCGATCAATATCGTAAATCCGCTTTCGCAAATTTTAATTTTTCTTTTAAGTAACTGCACTTGTTTGGTATTCTTAAAAATTTGTTGAAGTAATAAAGTTTGATTGAAATGAAATGCAAATGTAAATAACTGGATAGGGCTCATTGAATGGCATGCCTGTGATTAATTCTATATATTTGAAAGCTGACTTAAACTTCAAAGAGTGTTATGCAATTTTTTAAACATCTCTCCTGCTTTATTTTAATTTTCTTCTTTTCTACTGCAATTTTTGCACAGTCTTGTGACGAGCAAAATGGATTCCAAATCCGCACCCAAGAAGATGTAGATAATTTCCAAATTAAATATCCGGGTTGTACTGAGTTGTTAAATTCTTTAAATATTGGCTACCCCGATTCTGGAATTACGAACCTTGATGGATTCTCAGGGATTGAAATTATACACGGAGATCTCCGGATAGATAATCAGTTAGAATTAACAGATTTAAGCCCATTAAATGATATCCATACGATCAATGGCTATTTATCTATTGATGATTCAGGCATTACAGAAATGTCCTTCAATAACCTGAAAAAAGTTCAAGAGGTGATCTTTGTAGAAGGAAACCCTGAACTCAAAATGCTCGATAGTTTTAATAGTTTGGATAGTATCGGTGGTCTAGATATTAGTAGAAATGATAAGCTCGAGCAAATTCTTGGATTTGACTCTTTGAAACATGTAGACGAAACATTGTTTATTTCTAATAATGATAATCTACAAGAAGTTGATGCTTTCAGTGAATTGAAGACCATTGGAAATGATTTCTATTTTGCGGATAACATCAGCTTACAACAATTGTCTAGGTTTGAGAATTTAGAATTTGTTGGAGATGTATTTATTTTTCGTGGTAGTGGTGGACCTGTTGAGCTTTCTGGTTTCAATGCTTTAAAGACAGTAAATGGTCCATTTCGGATCAGAGATAACGACGGTCTTCTAGGAGTTGACGGGTTTCAGATCTTAGATAGTTTAAGGCAATACGGTGAGGTAGAAAATAATCCTCAGCTTCAAAGCTTTCGTGGATTTAATTCTTTAATATCAGTTCGCACAGATTTACTTTTCTCCAACAATGAATCCTTGAAATTTATTGAAGGTTTTGATGCATTAAATATTGTAGGAGGACTTTTTGATGTCAGTGAAAATGATTCTCTTCAATTTGTGGATGGTTTTCAAAATTTAGAACAAATCGGTCAAGATTTTACCTTGAATGAAAATTTTCATTTAGAAGAATTCATTCCTCTGATAAATCTGCAAGAAGTTGCCGGTTCAATAAATTTAGAAGATAATTTTAAATTGGAAAACCTAGATGGTTTAGGCGCTTTAAAATCAATCAATGGAAGATTTGGTATTGAAGGAAATGACAGTCTTTTGCAGATAGATGGCTTACGTTCTTTAAGATCAATTAATGGTGATTTTTCAATTCGTCAAAATGAAAACTTATTACATTTAGATGGCTTAAGTACCCTTGAGTCTATTTCCGGAGGATTGCTGATTCAAAGTAATGCGGTACTCAATAGCATTAGAGGAATTGCCAATATTGATCCCCGAAGCTTAGATGGTGATTCTTGGTTTGACCTAAATATCTCATTTAATCCGAATCTGAGTTATTGTGCCTACAAGTCTATTTGCGATTTGTTATTACTCCCGGATTCATTTTATAACATTGGCTCAAATGCACCTGGGTGTAATTTTGAAGATGAGATATTATGTCAGGAGCGTGGAATCTTAGGAACCGTTTTCTATGATCAAAATGAAAATGGAGTCCGAGATATCGATGATTTTGGTGTGCCCAATCAAAGCATTAAAATATTTCCAGATGATGATCGAGTGGTGAGTTATATTGACGGGAGATATTCTATCTTTTTAGAGTTTGATAAGCCATATGAAATCAGCTGGGAGCAAGATCCTGAATGGAGGTTAACTACTGGAAACCCCGTTGAGACTTTCACGCTGGTTCAAGATATGTTGGATAATGATCGGTTCGATTTTGGGATTATTCGTAACGAAGATTTTATTGGAGCAAGTACACATTTAGTTCAAGAGCAAGTGGTATGTAATGAAACTTCTACGGTTGATCTTATCGCCCAGAATTTAGGCACAGACTTGCTCAGTGGGATTTTGGAGATGACCTATGATGAGCTCTTTGAATTTGAATCTGCTACTCCTATGCCTGATGAGATTGATTCACTCACTCAGACACTCCGATGGGATCTTAATTCACTTCATCCATTTGAGACTTTTAATGTTGAGCTACATTTGCTGAACCCCAATGAGCTATCCTTGGGCGATACTTTAATTAATCATACCAAAGTTTATGGTGCGGTTAACAATGAGCTTGAACTATTGGGTGACTTTGTATTTACAGACCTTGTTCTATGTGCTTATGACCCCAATGATAAGTTAGTAAGCCCGATCGGAATAGGAGAGGAGGGAGAGGTCCTTCCTGGGACACCGCTAGACTATACGGTTAGATTTCAAAATACTGGAAATGCCCCCGCTAGAAATGTTTCGATTTTAGATACGATTGATTTGAAACTAGATATGGAAACTTTTGAAGTGACCAATAGTAGTTTTAAAGTGCAGACAGTCGTGCGTCAGAACATCGTTGAGTTTAAATTCAACGATATAAATTTAATTGATAGTCTAACCAACGAACCAGAGAGCCACGGTTTTGTAAGTTTCAGTATTGAACCATTGCCAGGTCTTCCGGATCCATCTGTTGTTGAAAACCGAGCGCATATTTTCTTTGATTTTAATCCCGCAATTATCACCAATACGACAAGGACAACCTATGCTACTCCAATGGTTAATTTCGTGAACAACCTAGAGGAGCATCAGATCATTTATCTCTTCCCGAATCCGTCTGAAGATCGTATTTATTTTGGGGCTAAGAATAATAATGCCCCATTAAATTTAGTGTCCTATGAAATTAGTAATTTATCAGGACAACTACTTTTGCGAAAGCGAATTCAAGATGAGCAAAGTCAGTATGCAATTGATATTGAAGATTTTAATCCTGGGATTTATTTCTTGACTTTACGTTCCGATCAAGGTCAATATATTTCTCGATTCGTAAAATTGTAAGCGTATTCGGAATTTAAAACTAATTAATCATTTAGATTAATCTTCGTGTCGCAATGATGCTTTTTCGTTTGCGAATGCTTATGATTAAATCCATATCTTTGAATTGCACTTTAATTAACTCCAAAAAATCAAGATGCATTTTATAAAATACTTCCTTGGCGTAACTTTCCTTCTTTGTTTTAGTACTGCTGGGTTTTCTCAGACCTGCGAAAATGAATTTGGTTTTCAGATGCGTACTCAAGAAGACGTTGATAATTTTCAGATAAATTATCCTGGCTGTAAAGAACTATTAAGCCCCTTAAATATAGCTTATGACAATTCAGGAATTACCAATCTACAAGGTTTAGCTGGAATTGAAATTGTGCGTGGTGATCTTTATGTTGCCAATCAAGCGGATCTTGTGGATCTCAGTCCATTGGGTGACATTCATACAGTTGAAGGTTACTTAGGAATTACAGAGTCTGGGGTAGAGGAGATTAATCTGAATAACTTGCAAAAGGTGCAGAATGGTATTATTATTAGAAATAACCCAGAACTTCAATTAATTGATGGTTTTAAATCTCTGGATTCACTTGGGAATCAACTCCAGATAAGTAATAATGAACAGTTGCGAGAAATCAATGGATTTGATTCTTTAAAATTTACTAGTACTGATCTCTTGATCTTTCAAAATGATGTCCTCCAAGAGATTGATGCTTTTCATAACCTAATCCAAGTCGGAGAAAAACTTTCCCTTGCAGATAATATAGACTTTAAACTTTTATCTGGTTTTGAGAAATTAGAAACATTGGAGATCATTTTTTATTCAGAGGAAATATAGCACCCTTTCAGTTGTCTGGATTTAACGCATTAAAGAATATTGGAGGGCCAGTTCGGATCAGAGATAATTTTGGCTTAGAAAGCGTAGAGGGATTTGAGCAGCTTGATACGGTTGGCCAATATTATGAAGTGACCAACAATCCAAATCTGGAAACATATGAAGGATTTAATTCCTTAAAAATAATTGGAGAAGATTTACGTATTTGGATCAATGAATCATTGAAGACTATTGATGGATTTGATGAGCTCAAAGAGATTCATCAGTTTTTTTCAATCAGCGAAAACGATTCTCTAAGAATGGTTGATGGATTCCGAAAACTTGAGCGGATTGGAACTGGGTTTGTATTGCTAGAAAATTTTCAATTAGAAGAATTTGTTCCTTTTGAAAGTCTACAAGAAATTGGGGGTCTTACTCAAATTAAGAGCAATTATAAAATTAGAAACCTCGATGGTTTTTCTTCATTACGATCAATCAATGATCGATTGCAAATCGAAAGAAATGATAATCTGCTCGATCTTGATGGCTTAAGTAATTTAGAGCGGTTAAATGGTGGACTTGATATTACAGTTAATGCGGCACTTCGGAGTATTCGCGGAATTGCCAATATTGATCCTAGAACCATTTCTGATGATTTACTCACAGACCTTTCTATAAGATTCAATCCCAATCTTACCTATTGTGCCTATAAGTCAGTTTGTGATTTTCTTTTGCTGCCAGATATTAATTTTAGAATTGGTCCCAATGGACCTGGTTGCGATACAGAGGAAGAAGTGTTATGTGTAGATCGTGGAATTTTTGGAAATATTTTTTACGATCAAAATGAAAATGGAATTCTTGATATTAATGAGTTTGGTGTTCCAAATCAGAGCATTGAAGTTTCACCAGATGGAGATCGTGTGATGAGTTATAATGATGGGAGTTATTCTATTTTCTTAGAATTTGATAAACCTTATGAAATTAGTTGGGAGCAAGATCCTGAATGGAGACTAACCACTGGTAATACCATTGAGACCATTACTTTAATTCAAGACAGCTTGGACAATGATCGTTTTGATTTTGGAATAACCCGTATTGATGATTTTGTAGGAGGTTTAACTCATTTGGCACAAGAGCAGCTATTATGTAATGATACTTCGATTGTTGACCTGATTGCTCAGAATCTAAGTACTGATTTTTTAAGTGGAAGTTTGGAAATGACCTACGATCCTTTAGTGGAATACGATTCTGCAATTCCTGCGCCGAATTTAATTGATTTAGCTACTCGTACGCTTATTTGGTATTTTGATGATTTGCATCCCTTTGAGATCTTTGATGTGGATTTACGATTGCTTAATCCAAGTGAGATGTCACTAGGTGCGACGGTGGTCAATCAAACAAGAATTTATGGGAATGTAGATAATGAAACAGAACTTTTAGATGAATATCTTCTGACAGATCTTGTACGTTGTGCTTATGATCCAAACGATAAACTTGTGAGTCCAGTTGGTGAAGGAGCAGAGGGTCAGGTATTACCAGGAACAACATTAGACTATACCGTACGATTTCAGAATACGGGTAATGCGCCTGCACGGAATGTTTCTATTCTTGATACGATTGATGCAAAGCTTGACATGGAAACCTTCCAAGTAATCAATAGTAGTTTTGAAGTACAGACAGTGGTGCGAGAAAACATTGTTGAGTTTAGGTTCAATGACATTAATTTGATCGATAGCCTCACCAACGAACCTGAAAGTCATGGTTTTGTAAGTTTTAAGATTGATCCATTGCCGGACCTGCCTGAGCCATCTGTTATTGAAAACAGAGCACATATTTTCTTTGACCAGAATCCAGCGATTATCACAAATACGGCAAAGATTACCTATGCTACACCAATGGTAGATTTTGTGCACAACTTAGAGGAAAGTCAATTTATTTATCTCTTTCCGAATCCGGCTGAAGACCATATTTATTTTGGATCCAAGAATGATGATTTACCGCTAAACTTAGTTTCTTTTGAAATCAGAAATTTATCTGGAAAACTACTTTTGCGCAAGCGAACACAAGAAAAGCAAAGCCAGTATGAAATTGATATTAAGGATTTTAACCCTGGGATTTATTTCTTGACTTTACGCTCTGAAGAAGGTCAGTATATTTCTCGTTTTGTGAAAATGTAAAAAGGATTCGTGCTTAAATACTTCCGGCTTTTTCCATTAATGCTCGTGTAGCAAGGATGCCTGTATTTTCTGCTCCATCACCTTCATATTCAATGCCGATGTAGCCAGTATAACCAGCGTCTTTTACAACCTTCATCATTTTGTAATAGTCAATTTTTGTTTCATTACCTTTCGCATCAAAGTTGTAAGATTTAGCAGATACCGCTTTCGCAAATGGCATCATCATCTCCACCGCTTGATAAATGTCTGGGTATTCATTGATGCAAGGTGCTCCCCATCGTTCACCACCTTCCCGTTCAATGCAGAAATTCCCGAAGTCGGGTAGGGTACCTACATTATCCATATTCACCATTTTCATAATTTTCACCAACCAATTAGGATCTGAAGAGTAACCACCGTGATTTTCAACCAACACATTTATGTCCTGTGCTTTGGCATAATCTCCAAGGAGCCTTAGAGAATCTGCAGAATTTTCTTCTTGCTCTTCTGCCGTACCTTCGCCAAAGAGATTAATTCTAATGGAATGACATCCAATGTATTTTGCTGCATCCACCCACCTTTTATGGTTCTCGATTCCTTCCATTCTTTTAGCCTTGTCCTTAATGGCTAAATCTCCTTCTCGATCTATCATAATCAAAAGATTTTCAATGCCTTGTTCATTTGATTTCTCAAGCAAATTTTTTGACAAGGTTTGCATTCCTGATAATGTAGAAGTCGACGTCTCTAACATTGGAAGATATAATTGACTCACATATTCAATGGCCTCAAAGCCTAGAGCTCTCGACATTGAAGCGAAGTTCAAAGGGTTTACTTTTTTCTCACGAAAAGATCTATTTAAAGACCACTGGGCAAGAGACGGCTTAAAGAATGGTTCCTTGCTCACGGTAGAAGCGAGGGTCTCTTGATTAATTTTTTCAGTGGTATTATTTTTACAACCAATGCCAAGGCCACTCAAAAGGCTGAACGAAGTGATTCCTGCGGCTTTATTAAATTTTCTTCTATTCATTTTTTTAATTTAAAAGATTCCCATTGTCATCCCAAATTGCAGCATCGTCTCTAGTTTCGTGATTTATAAATTTTGGCTTCCAGGCCTCAGGATAATCCAAACCATGTTTGTCTAAAACTTCTTGTGGTACACCATCCCATAAATTGGGTCGGTTGCCGGCGTAGCCTAAATCATTTATGCCCATTTTAGAAGTATAGTAGCCAGTGAGTGTCAAATTTCTCATTCGATCAAAAAATATTCTTCCTGGATGTAGTTCAGGGGTTTTATCCTCCTCGTCCCAAAAGGCTATGTCATCTAAAATTTCTTTTTGCTGTGCGTTCGAGCAATCTACAAATTGTTTTTCGAAGCGTCGGTTTGATTCGCCATCCAGCCACATAATTCCTCCTTGAATTGGTAATTGATGTGTTGGTAAATCCTTGACAATAAAGTCTATAAATTCCGGCACACCTGCTTCTGTTGCAGAACCTGCAGTTTCACTTGCTGGTAAGATCAGGTCACAAAGGGTAGCAATGGTATTTAATTCATGTTCGACTAAGCAGATTTCAGCTTGAACTTTTTCATCGTGCAATTTTTCAGCTTCCGTTCGACCATATCCCTTATCTTTTATTTCTGTGTTTTCACCAAGTACTTCTGAATCAGATCTACAACTTGTGGTTGCAAGCGTTGCACTTGCGACTCCTCCGACCAATAAAGTTTTTATGCTGTCTCTCCGTTTCATATTTCTTTCTTTTTAAATTGTCTAACCAGATGTTCTGATGCTCTCATGCTAAGTGCCATTATTGTCCAAGTACAATTCTTATCTGCTTGAGAGGTGAAGGGTCCTGCATCTACGATGTAAACATTTTTCGCATCATGCAATTGCTGCCATTTGTTGGTGACAGAAGTTTTTGGATCATCTCCCATCCTCGTGGTTCCAACCTCATGAATGATTTGTCCTGGTGCAAGGAGTCCATAGTCTTTTTCCTTTCCAGGTTTTTCTCCGAGGACTGTTCCGCCCATGTTGTGAATGATTTCCTCGAATGTATCAACCATGTGTTTGGCCTGCAGTCTCTCATAGTCCGTCCATTGATAATTAAATTTAAGAACTGGAATACCAAACCGATCTACCGTATTATTGTCTATGGTGCATCTGTTTTCATATTGAGCAATAGATTCTCCTCTTCCAGCAATGCCTATCGAAGCTCCATAGAATCGCTTGACATCTTCCCTAAGTTTTGGACCATAACCACCGACTTTTTCTCCGATGTATTTATTCATAGCTGATGCACCAAAACCAAATCCATAGGCAGGCATTCCTAATCCTCCCCAGATTTCTATGTGATAACCTCTAGGGAAATCTAATTTTTTATTATTGCCCCACCATGGACTGTAAACATGTAAGCCACCGACACCATCTTCATTGTATATTTTTCGATCCATTAAAGATGGAATAAATCCAGAAAGCTCTGACCCAGTACTATCATGTAAATATCGTCCCACATGATCACTACTATTTCCGAGACCATTCGGGTGTTGTGAACTTTTAGAATTTAAAAGTATACGTGCAGAACTGCAGGCAGATGCTCCGAGCACAACCGCTTTACTTTTGAGCTTGTATTCTTTTGCGTCTTCCTTATTTATAAATGAAACTCCAGTGGCCAAACCTTCATCGTTGGTGGTTATATTCTTAACCATACAATTGGTGTATAGGTCAACCTGTCCATTTTTTTGCGCTGGAAAAATAAAAACGGAACCAGCAGAGAAGTCTGCATAAGCATTGCATGATCTATTGCATTGACCACAATAGAAACAGACACCTCTCTCCGGATTTATTCGTTTGGTAAGGATGGAAAGTCTGGAGGGTATAACTGGAACCCCAGATTTTTTCGCCCCCTTCATGTAGTATAGTTCATGAAGTCTTGGTTTCGGAGGCGGAAGAAAAAAACCATCTGGGTCATTGGGTAAGCCTTCATTGGTTCCAAAAACGCCAACCAGCTTATCCAATCGATCATAGTATGGCTTAACTTCATCGTAGCCGATGGGCCAATTTTCCCCAAGGCCATCAACGTCCTTATGTTTGAAATCCGTCGGTCCAAATCTCAGTGAAATTCGACCCCAGTGATTTGTGCGCCCACCGAGCATTCTTGACCTCCACCATTTAAAGTTGGTCCCTTCTGCTTGGGTATACGGTTCACCTTCCACCTCCCAATCTCCGTAGGACATATCGAAATCGCCAAAGGCTCTATTGGTACTTGCGCCTCTTCTGGGAGATTCCCAAGGCCATTTCATTTGAGTCATGGTTGCTGGGTCCTTCGGATCAAAATAAGGTCCAGCCTCCACCACTGCGATTTTCATCCCTGCATTGGCCATGATGAATGCAGACATTCCTCCACCAGCTCCGGAGCCTACAATTATGGCATCATATATTTTACCAGTTTTGATTATTTGCATATGGTAAAATGCAACTTTTTATTAAAAATATTGAATGAAAAGAATAGTGTTTTGATAAAACAACTTTGGTAGGACACAAATGACTTTCGAAAGGCTAAATCAAATATTTGTGATTAAATACTGAGTTTTACTTAATTTTTTGGTGGGAATTTGTCAAAATTTTGGAATAAACACCATATCCACCTAGATTCCATCGTTAAAATATCCTATCTTATATTTCTTCCATTAAACTTATAGCGGTAAAGCAAGTCTAACTTTAAAAATTATTCAGATTTGAGCAATTCCATTTCAACTAAAAAGAAGCAAAAAAGTGCTGCTTCTGCTCCACCTCCAATGAGTCTTGAAAAATACCAAGGGCCTTGGACAAAAAGAGAAGCTGGCCATTTACTAAAGAGGTGTCTCTTTGGTCCAAATCAGGCACAAATTGAACAAGCGGTTGCCAGAGGATTCGAAGGAGTTATTGAAGATTTATTTAATAATGCAACTCCCCATGATCCACCGATAAGGTATACACTTTCAGAACCTGATCCTGAGGTTGATTTTCTTCCTGTATTCGATGATCCAAATGTGCCGTATGGTGAAACTTGGGTCAATGAATCGCCAATAATTGATACAGGCGATCCGCAAATGGATACTCAAATAAGAAACTATAGAACCAATTCTGTTTTGGCTTGGGTGTATTTAAATATGATAGAGGATAAGATTTCTATCCTACCTAAGATGTGGTTATTTTGGCACAACCACTTTGTAGTTTCAGACTTCAGAATACCACTTCAATACTATCAATACAGTGCATTATTAGAAGAACATGCACTTGGAGATTTTAAGGCTTTTACAAAAGCAATTACGGTTGATGCTTCCATGTTACTTTATTTAAATGGAAATGAGAATGTAAAAAATGCGCCCAATGAAAATTATGCGAGGGAACTTCTAGAACTATTTACGATAGGGAAAGGGGATTTGGCAGGACCAGGTGACTATACGACCTTTACAGAAACGGATGTCATCGAAATGGCACGAGTGCTGACTGGTTGGAAAATTGATCTTACGGTTATTCAAGATAGAATTGCTACCGTATTTAGGCCTAATCAACATGACACTGGAACCAAGACCTTATCCGCAAGATTCGGTAATGCAACCATTACGGACGGAGGAGAAGACGAGTATTCTCAATTAATTGATATTATTTTTGAGCAAGAAGAAGTATCTAAATTTATTTGTAGAAAACTATATAGGTACTTTGTTAACTATGAGATAAATCAAGAAATCGAAGAAAAGGTCATTGAACCAATGGCCCAAATACTTCGGGACAATGATTATAATGTGACGCCCGCAATTAAAGCTTTAATCAGTAGTGAGCATTTCTATGGAGAAGAAGTCTTTGGCTGCATGATTAAGAATCCAGCAGATTTTATGATGTCTGCGACCAGAGGTTTAAACTATGCCTCGGATGCTGAACCAGTGGTTGCGCACTTTTTTGTTTTGATTTATTCTATTCTAGCCAGAGAATTGGACATGAGTATTTTCTTTCATACGGATGTCGCTGGTTGGAAGGCCTACTACCAAGAACCTCAATTTTATAGGATTTGGATCAATAGCAACTTACTACCAAAGCGTAATTCCTATGCACAAGCTTTTGTTGCTGGAGGAACAATAGGGGTAAATGGAGGAAATGCTAATATCAGACCATTCTTAAACGTTATTGATTACATTTCTACCATTCCGGAAGCTCTAGATCCTTATGAATTAATAAAAGGGATTAATAAGCATTTATTTACGTATGAACTTTCAGAAGCTCAAGTAGAATATCTGCGTCAGATTTTAATTCCAGGGTTGCCAGCGGCTTCTTGGACAATGGAGTATAGTGAATTCCTTGCTAATCCATTCGATGTGGCTCTCCAAACTGGAATCAATAACAAGTTAAAGGATCTGTTCTCGGCTATGCTAGAGATGCCGGAATTCCAATTGATGTAATCTCCTCAAAAAATTAAAATGAAAAGAAGAAAATTTATTCAAGCAGGTAGCATGATGTCTCTTCCATTTTTTGTGGGAGGAACTCCATTCACAGCGATGGGGAAAAATAAACTATTTGATTTAATAGGTGATGATAACGATAAGATTCTTGTCCTTGTACAATTACAAGGAGGGAACGATGGATTATCTACCATAATTCCAATAGATCAATATGACAATTTACAATCCGTACGGTCTAATGTGATTGTACCAGAAAATAGTCTTTTAAAAATTTCTGATACCAATGGTTTTCATCCAGCCATGCAAGGCATGTTGGATATGTGGGAAAGTGCTAAACTTGGAATCGTCCAAGGAGTCGCCTACCCGAATCAAAATCGTTCCCATTTCCGATCAACAGATATTTGGAATACAGCCTCTGAACCAGATGAGTTTTTAACCACTGGCTGGATGGGAAGGTACTTCGATTTAAATCATAGTTCATATCCAGATGGTTTCCCAAATGATGATTGTCCGGACCCTTTTGCCCTCACCATTGGGACTCTTGTTTCTGAAACTTGCCAAGGGATGCAGAGCAATTTCTCTTTAGCTTTCACAAATATATTTGATCCAGGAACAGTAAATATTGGCGAAGTAGATAGTGCGCCAAATAATTGTTATGGACGTGAGTTGACCTATGTAAGAGAGATTGCCAGACAGACCAATGAATATTCAGAAGTAGTGAAGAATAGAGCAGAGCAAGGAAACAATCTGTCGACCAAATACCCAGAAGGAAATCTATTGGCTGAGAAATTGAAGAGTGTTGCAAGATTAATTTCAGGTGGTATGCAGACCAAGATTTATGTAGTACAGATTGGCGGCTTTGATTTACACTCCAATCAAGTAGTGGCAGAAAATACAACACAAGGATCTCAAGCAGATAATTTACAAGAACTATCTGATGCCATCTGCGCATTTCAAGACGATTGTATCAAATTAGGTATTGATCAAAGAGTGATGGGAATGACCTATTCAGAATTTGGTCGTCGAATAAAATCCAATTTAAGTAATGGAACCGATCACGGTACAGCAGCCCCATTGTTTGTGTTTGGGTCATGTGTCAATCCGCAGATTATTGGAGATAATCCTGAAATCGATCCTCAGGTAGATATAGCAGAAGGAGTTCCAATGCAATATGATTTTAGATCAGTTTATGCAACCATGCTGATGGATTGGTTCAAAATATCCGAAGAGGATGTTCGCTCAATATTATTTAAAGATTTTCAACATCTACCTTTGATTGAAGGGTGCGCGTCCGTATCAACCACTGACTTAGATGAAGCAAAAGGATTTAATCTTAAGGTTTATCCGAATCCGTTTGGGACCTATTTTAATTTATCCTTCAAATCTTCAGGCGAGCATTTAAGAGTTAGTTTATTTAATGCCATGGGTGCTGAATTAAAAGTAGTAAGCAATCAACATTTTTCTTCAGGTGAGCATTCGTTTAATATTCCAACTCATGATCTAGTAGGTGGTGTTTACTTTGTAAGAGTGAGTGGACGAGAAAGTCAGAAAACAGTTCGGGTAGTTAAAGCCGACTAATGTCTTTAAACTCAATATTGTTTCTCCTTGCTTGCTTGATGTTATTTTCATGCAATGGTAAAAAGGGAGTTATAAACAGTGAACCTGCGATTTATTCTTACAGTAATGATCGAGTTGCTGAGAGCTACTCCTTACAAGTAGTGGAGCAAATCGCAAGTTGCGGATCCTTACAATTAGTAAATGCTGGAGGTCGTCCATTCAAAGTAAGTGCTTATTTAAATAAGGTTTTAAGTTCATGTCCGACCTATGCAGAAGTGGTCACTGATCAATTGTTTTTTCACGATAGTGAGCAAAATGAATTAAAGCTCTTTTCTATTACAGAAAATAAACTACAAACGTTGCAAGCCTTTCCAGATGAAAACGATGACTTTAGTTACGTTGTAAGGTCATCTAATGAAAAGCATTTACTATTTGCGACGATCAATCAAAACAATATCCCTAATCCAGGAAGACTATACCACTTTCAAAAACTTGATGACGTCTATGTACATCACACTAAATATGATCTACCCATGAATTATACCTGTGGAGGAAGATGTGTGGCTTCTGATTTTGAAGTTGATAATTCTGGTGAAATTAAATTCATGCGCAACATCAATATTGAAGAAAGGCCAGGCGAGTGGGTGGTTCTCCCTTTTGTAGAATAATACAGTTGGTCCTAATTAGATTAATTTAGTGGTTTAGTTATCCAAAAGCCTACTTTTGAATGACTATCGTTGCAATTTTAGGATTTTGAAATCCGACCTTTAACAAAGATCAAATGAAAACAATTACCAGTATTTGTATCCTAAGTATCCTGATATTTAATAGTTCGGTATCTGCGCAATTGACACCCGAAGAAGCTATTGAAGGAATGGGCAGAGGAATTAATCTAGGTAATACACTCGAGCCTCCAACCGAAGGAGCTTGGAATAATGGTCCGGCGAAAGAATCTTTTTTTGATGCCTATGTAGAAGCAGGGTTTAGCAATGTTAGAATACCAGTTCGATGGGATGAACATACTTTAGATGTGTCTCCTTTTACCATTACAGAAAGTTGGTTAAATAGAGTAGAAGATGTTGTGGACTGGGGCCTGTCTCGTGGCTTTTACATTACACTCAATACGCATCATGATGATTGGATTAAAGAAAATTATGATGATCCCTTAATTAGGGCTCGGTTTGATTCCATTTGGGTGCAGATTGCGGAGCGGTTTAAAGATAAGCCTGACAAACTTTTGTTTGAAATGATTAATGAACCGAATGGTCTCACGGAGGCTCAGGTTGACGAATTAAATCAAAGGGTGTTGGAAATTATCCGAGAATCTAATCCTACAAGGCTTGTGATTTTTGGTGGAAACATGTATGCTAATGCCGAACAGTTATTGGTAGCAGCCATCCCAGTAGATGATTATATCATTGGTTATTATCATGCTTACGATCCTTGGGTTTTTTCAGGTCAAGGTGTTGGAGTCTGGGGAAGTACTTCGGATTATCAAGCCTTGAATGATAAATATGCTTCCGTAAAAAACTGGTCTGAAAATAATGGTATTCCTATCCATCATAGTGAGTTTGGAGCCATCCATGATTGTGACTATAATTCCCGAATGCGGATTTATGCTCATAATGTTGAGCAATGTTTGGTGAATGGATTTGCATTTTCAGCATGGGATGATGGCGGTAATTTTGGTATTTTAAATAGATCGAACAATTCATGGCCTGAAGTGAAAGATATATTAGCCCATTATCATGTCGATTCTCCAAATCAAATTTCATCCACCTTGACGGTAGACCAGGCAACCAATGCAGCTTCAATTACTATAGATTGGAATAATCGAGCAGTAGATACAGGTGATATCATTTTAGAAAGATCAAGCGGCATCCCTAACATCTTTGAAGTGATCGCGAATTTACCACCGGATACAAATTCATTTACAGATAGCAATATTGAAGCTGGTAGAAGTTACACCTATAGAATGTACACCACTAAATCTGATGGAACAATATTGCACGGTTATCCTACACGTATTAATGTCTTGGCTACTCAACAAACGCCCTTCAATAATACACCCTTGCCTATTCCTGGAAAAATAGAGATCGAAGAATATGACAATGGTGGAGAAGGTTTAGCCTATCATGACACTGATCCCGAAAATATTCCAAATGGGTTTCGTACGGATGAAGGAGTTGACATTGGCGCTTTCGCAAATGGATTTCTCCTGGAGTATGTAGCCAATGAAGAATGGATTGAATATACAGTGAATGTAGAAGAAGCAGGGACTTATAATATTGTAGCCGAGGTCGCCTCAGAAATTGCAAATGGTGAGTTTCAAATTACTTTTGACAATGGTAATGCCTCTGCAAACTTTACAGTTCCTAGTACAGGAGGATGGTATAATATAGAAGAAATAGCCGCAAGTAATCAACTTCAATTAGAAGTGGGCGAACAGGTGATGCGATTGAACATCATAAATGATATGCCTTTCAACATTGACAATTTGACCTTTAGTTTATCAACCGTAAATGTTGAAGATTTTGGAAGGCATCTTGAAGTATTTAAGATATCTCCCAATCCTTCCAAAAACATTTTCCATGTTGAAGTAAATGATTCTGTACAGGATGAAAATGCCACATTAATGCTTACTTCAATGTCCGGAGAATTCATAAATGAATATAAACTTGAAAGTAGTTCAATACATCTTGATCTGTCTGGTTTTGGGCGTGGGACTTATCTCCTACAATTGATAACTAGTGAGATAAAATCAGTGCAACGAGTTATAATTCCTTGATTTTCAGTGATTGATTCCAGTTTTTTCATTTTTTAAAAAAAAAAGTTCTCTCTCATTCAAGCGTTTTTATCTACTCAGGTGTAATAAGATTGTAACCGGTTAAATTTATGTCATACAATCAAATTGAACAATGAAATATTTAACGCATAGTCTTCTTTTAATCCTAATTCTCTTGTCGTCTTGTAAAAATGAGGATTACATCATCTCGGAGGAGATTAACCCACAATCACAATCAGCGGTACTAATACAGATCGAAGGGGTAGTTGTGGAAGAATTTAGCCACTTTGATTATCAATTGAGCGGTCACGCCATTAGCAATGCAGAAGTTAGATTAATGCATGAAGGTATACAACTAGATGCCGTAAATACAAACGAATCTGGCAGGTATACTTTTCCCGAACAAGCTGTACCGATAGAAGAAGCTTATTTAATTTTTGAAGCTCCTGGGTTTCACAAAAATGTATCAAAGTTAAATCAGATTTCAAGTCCAGATATTGACTTATTGTATACCACTCTAATTCGGGGATCTTTTGAAGGTTTGACTGGAGATGCAATCTCAGATAATGGGTCTTATATAAATTTAAAAATAGGATCGGCTAGTACAGATCACGCTACACCAATTTTATATTACATAACGAATTCTGAGAACAAATTAATTGGCGCTGGGAGACAATTTGTAGAGGCACCTCAATTTGAAGTAACAACTTTAGTCGACGAACCTTTAACTTTGCATTACCTCACGGAGTGTTCTGATCAATCAACCGAGATTGGTCCTTTTACAGAAGATACGGATATCACAGGGTTGCTTGGAGAAATTGCTTTCGATGGAAGGGAGTGGAAATCCATCGAAGCTAATGCGTATGATTGCGATGGTGAATTCTTGACACCAGCCTATTATGATTTTTTGGTAAAGATAAACGACGTGACTAGATGGTATAATAATGGAAGCGGATCGACATTCATCGGAAGATACAGTTGTGTTTTTGAAAATTATCCAGATATGCTTGTAAGTCTAGTCACAAAAAATCCTAGGCGATATGGAGAAACTGATTACAATTATTCTTCCGGGGAAATTGTCATTCCAGATATAACGGTTTGTGAAGAAGATGATACATATTTTAATTACAGCATAGCGGGTGGGATAGAAGAGAAGCCAGATTTGTTTACCTATGCGAATATATTATCCGATGGTACTATAATTTTAAAGCAGAAAGGTTCTGAATTTCCACCAGGAAATGAGGTAGCTCTCCAGATTTTTGGGACTGACGAAGGGGGAACAATTAATATTAAAAATTTAGCTTTCACATCTCCAAGGTTTCAGATAAATGGTCGTGGCTTAAACGTCAATATTACTTTAAGTGATGGAAAATTTATTGAAGGTAATATTGAAGGTGAGGTACTAGATGCCTTTGAATCATCCTTAGGTAATCTATCCGCGACTTTCCGAGCGAGGATCCTCTAAAAAGAACTTTTAAACCCTCAATATTAAAATAAAAACACCCTGGCGAAAAACATAGACATAGCACAATTGGTAAAAGAAGCCAAGAAAGGTAAGTGGTCGGCACAGAAGGCACTATACCTACACTATGCCGATGACATGATGTCAATTGCCATTAGATATACGTGTGATCTTGCCTCTGCTAAAGATTTAGTGCAAGACACTTTTATGAAATTCTTTGAGAAGATTGATCTGTTTGATTTAGAGAAGGGTGCACCTGGTCCTTGGATCAGTAGGATATTAATTAATCGTGCACTTCAGAATATGCGCAAGGATAAACGATTGAGTTTTGAAGATGAAGAAATATTCAGTGCAGAGCCTTCTAAAGAATCCTCCATCATAGAGAAATTAGAAGCAGAAGATATTCTAAAGCTGTTGCAAGAAATTCCGGAAGGATGCAGATTGATATTTAACCTCTATGTCATTGAAGGATATAGACATATTGAAATCGGAGAAATGTTGGGAATTACACCTAGCGCCTCTCGCTCTCAATTGACAAGGGCAAAGAAATTATTACAAAAAATAATTATGAAAAAGGATGCTAATCCTGTTATAAATTTTGGATACGTCGCTCAAAAATAATTGTTAAAGAATGGAGAATCATTTTAAAAAGAAATTACAAAATCATAAAGTAGATTGGGACAAGGAAGAACTTCTTGGTGATCTACAGACTGCGCTTTCGCAAAAGGAAACGCCGTCTAAAAAATTAAAGTTTTTATTACTACTTGTACCAATTCTAGGTTTCGTATTATACTGGCCAATCAAGATGTCGAAAGACAATCCAACTTCCAACAGCGTACAATTAACCAATGAAAAAGGCGAAATCTTAAATCAGCAGGATGAGCGATTAACTTCTCAAGAAGTACTCAAAGAATCAGATGATACTTTCATTCAAGAAAGTATATCTGCTTCTGCGGAGAATGAGAATTTAAACAATAATGCAAGTGGAAAAAAGCAAAATGTAAGAGCCAGATATGAAGTAAAGAATGATTTAGTCATTCCTCAAGAATTTAAACCTCAGTTTAAAAAATATGAAGACGATTCACCCATTAATCCGAGAAACAATTCAAATTCAAAAAACTTAAATGGAATCCAAAATGTTCCAGAGAGATTTTCTGTCAACAATGAGAATACTTCCACGCGTTTAAATTCTAATCAAAATTTGCGGAAGCGAAAATCAAATGAACTGCTTGCTAAAAATGAGATAAAAAATCTACAAGAAACGGTCAGCCTTAATCAGGCCGAAGAAGTAAACTTGATTGAGTTTATCCCATTACATAGGATGAAATCAATTTTAATATTGAATGATACAAAACCAGATTTGCAATTTACGGAAGCAAGTGTCTCTGGAGCAAAAGATGAAAATGAAGAGATACAAAAGGTGAAAATTTATTTCGAACCAAATATAAGTGCAGGACTATTACAACCTAGATTTAGGTCATTACTGAATGGCCCAGATGATTATCTGAATCGGAAAATGGAAACTGAAAGAGGAATTATACACGATGCAGCAAGTATAGAAATTGGAGCGCTGATAAAAGATAAATGGACAATTCAAGTAGGTCTTGAATATCAAGAGATGAGAGAAAAGTTCACCTATGATTTTCCTCTGGAGACTGACACCATTGTCATGGAATTTGATAAGGCTTTTTATACATACAATGAATCGACCGTTGACACAATTTTTTATGCAGGATTGCGGCCAGTAATAACAAATGAATTAAGAAAAGTAAGACATTATAATAAGCACACCTATTTAAGCATTCCAGTGAATGTGGGTAGAAACTTTACAATTAATAATTCGACAATACATGCTTCGTTTGGAGTGACCTATGCGCTTAGTCATAACTTTGAAGGACGTACTCTAAGAAGGCTAAATATAATTTCTGAGAATGAAAGTTTTTACTTTAAAAATAGGATGGGTTTTCAATTTGGTCTTGGTTTAAATCATTCCTTGTCAACCAATAAAGATTTATTTTTGAAAGCCAGTTTCAGACAATCTCCTTCTTTGTCATTTGGCGAAGTATATGAAAAATATCATCTATCTTATTCCTTGGATGCTGGTGTAAGATTTTATCTAGGTCGCAACAAATAATGGCACTTAACTAAATCAATTATTATGAAAAGTCAAACACTTCAAATATTTTCTTTACTTCTGATACTCCTTTGTTTTAGCTCAACTAGTTTCGCTCAAACCGAAATTGAATGGGTTTACAATTATGGGAATTCTGGAAGTGAAATTGGCTTGGCAGTGACGGAGACAGCGGGCGGTGGTTACATTGCTGTTGGAGCAAAAGATAGTGAAAGCTTTTCAGATGAATGGTGGATCATCAAATTGGATGATGATGGTGTTATTGTATGGGAAAAGTGCATTGGCTCCACAAGATTCGATAGGGCCTATGATGTGAAGCAAACAGCAGATGGTGGTTATGCCATTGCTGGGTCATTTGGTGATGATGGTGATATTGTTGAACACAATGGAATTACAGATTTTTCTTTATTAAAATTAGATGTTAATGGGGAAATTGAATGGCAAAAATTCCACGGTACTCCATTTAATAACTTGGTTCATTCTTTATCATTAACTGCGGATGGCGGGTATATGCTTGCTGGTAACTCCAACGGGCTGGCCCCAGGCGATAATATTAGTAAAGGACTATTTATCAAGTTAAGCCCGGGTGGAGAATTAGAGTGGATGAAAGAATATGGTGGAAGTATTTCTGAAGAAATTTATTCCATACAACAGACCTCAGATTTTGGTTATGTAGCTGCAGGTTGCACCAATTCAGTGGATGGTGTATTAGAAGGTAACAATGGAGGAAATGACCTTTGGGTAATTAAAATGGATCAGAACGGAGAACTAGAATGGTCAAAAACATATGGAGGATCTGAAAGTGAAGCCACGAGGTCTATTAGACAAGCAGCCGATGGAGGATACATTGTTGCTGCTTACACAGCTTCTGGTGATGGAGATGTTTCTGATAACTACGGTGGTCAAGATGCATGGCTTGTGAAATTAGATGAAAATGGAGACTTAGAATGGGAGGGGAATTACGGAGGAGAGAAACAAGACCGAGCATTATCGGTTAGGAATGCGTCTACAGGTGGCTATCTAGTAGGAGGGTGGACTAGATCTTCGGATCAAGATGTTGCAAATAATAGTGGTTTGATAGACATTTGGATTTTTAAAATTGATGACGACGGAGAAATTGAATGGGAACAGACTTTTGGTGGCGGAGGAATCGATCAATGTTTTGATGCAAAAGAAACCTTTGATGGCGGAATAGTTGCCACAGGTAATACCAATTCCATCAATGGTGATTTTCCGCTAAATAATGGAAGCTTCGATTTTTGGGTAATGAAATTGTCGCCTGTATTTGTGAATCTAAACGAAAATAATTTTGATCCAAGCATTGAAATTTTTCCCAATCCAAATTCTGGTCAATTTACCATCCAAGCACCTGGACTTCAAGGAAACCTAGATATTACGATTTACGACATGCAAGGTAGAGTCGTTTATTCAAATCCTTCTGCGGATATCAATCATGCAATTTCAGTTGGCGAAACGTCTTCAGGATTATATCTAGTTGAAATTAGATCTAAGGACAAAAGTTACTATCAAAAGATCCAGATTGATCGATAAATTGTAAGCGTTAATTTAAAAGTAGACTCAATCTAATTTTAGTTTGTTTACCTTAGTTGTTCATTCATTCTTGTCTGAACCAAACTAAAATTATGATACCAGCTGCTTATCGTTATTGCTTCTTATCTTTCACTCTTTTGTTTGTCGTTTATTCTTGTGGCAATACACCGGGAAAACTTGAATCCCAAAATGAAGTTCAAGAACTTGTCAAAACTCCAGTGGCGCCAAAATTACTGAGACATGTTGTCCTATTCAAATTTAATAAAAATGCCACGCCAGCGATTGTAGAAAAAATTGAAACTGAATTTGCTGCGCTACCATCTAAGATTTCTGAAATCCACTCCTTTGAATGGGGTTTAAACAATAGTCCTGAAGGATTAAATAAAGGACTCACCCATTGTTTTCTGGTAAGCTTTTTATCGGAGGAAGGCAGAGATAAATATATTCCTCATCCAGCACATAAAGAATTTGTTGACCTTATTGGGCCTTACGTTGAGGATGTTACCGTGGTTGATTATTGGGTAAAATAACATCACCGGACTAAAATCATTTTGGAAAAAATGATGAAGAAAATTCTTACCGGAATTGAATTCAATAAGTCCATTACATTTTGATAAATTTCTGGATTTGTTTTGTTCCCTTTACTTTTAAGAAGTAACTGCCTTTCGGCAAATTTGAAACATCAATTCTTTGAATGTTTGCATCGTAAATTGAAAGGATTTTACCACTTTGATTTGCCAATTCAAAACTACCTTGACGATCTATGTTCCCTTGAATATTAATGAAATCTTTGGCTGGATTTGGATACAGCTCAAAGCTTATTTCTTCTTCAATTTCATTAACGGGTGTATCCATAATCTGCGTCAAATCAAAGGTCTGCAATCCACGTCCATAAGTCCCTACAATCAATTCGTTGTTGATCGGATTGTATTCAAGATCTAAACATTGGATGTATGGTAAATTTTCTCCCAATCTATCCCAAGTTAAACCAGCATCTTCTGTCAAGTATACGCCAGCCTCATTTGCTACAGCAATGGTTTCATCATTGGTGTTGGGAACAATATAAACATCGTTTATTGCAATTTGAGGAAGGTCTCCACTGATGTCAATCCAATCCGCTCCTAAATTGTCTGACCTAAAAATGTGTGGTGTAAAGTCGTTATTTTTAAATCCACTATAGGTCACATAAATGGTCTGATCAAAGGTCGGCGAAGTTTTTACTTCAGTCACGTATCGCCTAGGTAGATCTCCATTAATTTGATTCCAAGAAGTCCCTAGGTCATCCGTAACCCAAACAAATCCATCGCTGGTTCCACAGGTCAATATATTTGGGTTAAGGGGTGATTGAGAAAGACAAGTGATGTCGTGCTGAAAAAACCCAAGCGGATCCTCTGCAGCGTCTGTAAGGTTATCGCTGATCTCAAACCAGGAATCTTCCGTGTCGAATCTTTGATACATACGGTCAGTACCAGTAAACAAGATCGAAGGATCATGTGGACTAAGAATATATTGCATATTCCAGTTTCTATTATTATTCAGACCTTGGGTATAACCCATGGATTGATTTCCAAAATCTGTCCACCTTCTAATGCCACCTCTTTGAGATTCTGTATAAAAAACACTCGGGTCATTTGACTTAAACTGGAGCTGAAACCCATCTCCACCAGATAATCTATCCCAAGAGTTTATGTCTGCATTGCTACCACCAACGCAACCGTTGTCTTGTAATCCGCCATAATATTGATCAGGCTCATGTGGATTGTAAGCCACTCGATAGAATTGATTGGTTGAAATATTTTCTAGGTCTCTCCAGCCAGTGATTGGATCGTAAACGTAGGCTCCTCCATCTGTAGCAGCGTATATCTTATCGTTGAGGTAAACGATGTCATGAAAGTCCACATGTAAGGAGACACCCGGTGTTTCCTGATCAAAAGACTCCCAATTTTCACCATTACTTTGTGTTCTTAAATAGTTCACTCCACATAGTGAGATGTCTTCTTCATTGTTTGGATTAATTCTTACTTTTCCAAAGTACCAAGCAAAGCCACCTTGGAAACCACAGTTGAAATTATTCTCCGTTGGAACTTCTTCCCAATTCTCACCATCATTGGTTTTATAAATTCCTAAGAATTGGTTTCCTGTACTATTGCAGACCGTAGTATCTACGGACGCACTATAGGAGGCAATAACCGTGTTGCCATCCTCTCCATACATATCTAAACCTATCCTGATTAGATCACCTTCTGGCAAACCATTTTCCATCATACTCCAGTTCTCTCCTCCATCGATGGTTTTCCAAATTTTGGCATCTGGTCCTGCTATTCTTGAAATATTATTGTTTCTAAGTCTATTCCAACCTGCTGCATAAACGATGTCAGGATTCCCTGGGGCAACGACCATATCAATAATACCTGTTGAGTCATTTACAAATAAAACTTGCTCCCAGTCTTGACCCCCGTTGGTAGATTTATAAACTCCTCGATCATTGGTTTTTTCAAATGGGATTCCCATCGCAGAAGCATATACAATGTTATTGTCCGTATGCGCAACCGTGACTTTGGAAATGATCCCCGCTTCACTGAGACCAAGACTCTCCCAATTTTCTCCGCCATCTACAGATTTATAAACTCCATTCCCAATGGCAGGATAGTGGCTGATGTTCTCATCTCCGGTACCAATGTATAAGATATCCGAGTTGGTGGGATCAATCTCAATGTGTGAGGTAGACAGATAATTGAATTCATTAAAAATGGAATTCCAATGTATACCCCCATCTATACTTTTGTAAACACCGCCTCTTGCGAAGCCTAAGTATATCTCTAAATCATTATTCGGATTGACAGCAATCTTATTTATTCGGCCTCCTATATTTCCAGGACCTTGATCTTCCCAGGTGCCCATAATAACTCTGCTCGCAAATTCACTTTTGGTTTTTTCAATCTTCTTAAAGTAGCTCACATGATCAAAGGTTGTTTCAGGATAATTTCGCTTGCTAAAATAATCCTCGTCCGGATAGTATTCTTCCTTTACCTTCTCGACTGAATCAGCTTGGGGTTGTGAGCAGGAGAATAAACTGAAAACAAATAAAGTGGGTAAGATTGATCTTAGCATCATGAATTCTTAGTTTGACTAAAAATACCACAATATGTCTAACCAGTGAAGTAGATGTCACTATTTAGCGCAGCTTTGTCTGGGAAAACTCCATGCAAACCATGAAGGCCGTAAGAAAGTACGACCTTAAAAAATCAATGATCTGAACTTGACCTTATCCGTAGATGGCTTTAACAAACGGCCCATTCATAAATTTCTCTGGATCAATCATGCTCTGGAATACAGGCCCTTTTAGATTTTGAGTCAATAACATATTTGCTGCTTCACAGAGTGGAGCAGCAGTGGTCGTCTGAATGGCTCTTAATTTTTGCTTTCCAACATAGGTCGGCTTAATTTTATAAGAAGCTTCATTTGCCCTGAGCACACCATTATTATCCTTTCCAATAACACTAGCGAATACAATGACATTGTCATCTTCAATGGCAGGTATGGAATTAAGCATGGTCGTTTCCAAATTCTGAATCACATCAGCACCCGCTGGAGTGTTCTTTATAATATCCTTTGCCCATGCATAATGTCCCGGGTGTCTCAAGGTCTGATAATCCAATTCACTCACTCTTCCTTCAAGTGCCAATGGTAAATCTGCCGCACCACCTGAAGTAAAGGTCTCTTCGTATGATTGTCCGTCAATAATGATCGGCTGTATTTGCGAAAGCGATGGAATCTTAATGGTCTCATAATTTCTAACAGCAATGGCATCTTTTACATACTCCGTGGCTACACCGATCGGACTCCAAGTAAAGGCATAAAAATATGGTGCCAAAACATGGTCAGATAAAGCTCCCACTTTCATTTTAATCTGCTCGACTTTTTCCACCTGATGCGTCGAGGTGAAATCATTAAATAATTTCATCGCCAATACATTAATGAATCCTGGCGCAAGACCTGTTTGAAGAATAAACCCTTTGTTTGAGTTTTCCGCAATCTTAGTTACCTGATCGGTTTCATTGACGTATTCTGTGAGATTCGCATAATGTAAATCGTGTGAATCAGCCAGTTTAGCCAATCTTGGAGCTTGACTACCCGGTAGACAATCTAAAATAATGTCACATTCCTTCAATACTTTCTCAAATTCATCGCTCAATCCAGATTCAGGAATTGTGAAGGCTACGACCTTACAACCATTGGCTGCTCCATCCTCAATGAACTTTTTAGAAGCGTTACTTGAAGATTCATATCTATCTCCAATGTAGATTTCACAGTCAAAATCAGATTTTTCCGCCAAGATTAAACCTGTAGCTTTTCCGATGCCCCCTGCTCCTGCGATTAGTATTTTATGTGTCATGACAACTATTTAATTCGATGCGAATTTATAATAAGTTTTAACAATTTGCAGGGTTAGTACCAACTAAGACAACAATTTAATATATTAAAGAATTTTGTAATATGTAAGATATTGTCTTTCTTTGTATTGATTATCCAAAAATCGATTATTCATGGCGAAGAAGAGAAGAAAAAGCTCAAAGAAGGGCTTTTCGAATATCCTTAATGATGAAAGGACCTGGAAGATATCGGGTCTGTTGTGCCTTTTTCTGGCTTTATATCTAATCATAGCATTTGTTTCCTACTTTTTTACTTGGTCTGCAGATCAGGACAAGGTATTACAGCACTCATGGTCCATTTTACTGGAAAGCGGTGTGTCTGTAGATAACTGGCTTGGTAGACTTGGAGCAATTGTATCCAATTCATTTTTCTATTGGGGATTCGGTCTGAGTTCCTTTGGTTTCGTTTTAATCTTAGGAAGATTAGGGCTTGCCATGATCATGCAGACACCATTGATGGACGTCGTAAAATTTTCCGTCTATACCATACTATCTATGGCCATGTTATCCATCGTTTTTGAATTTTTACTTTACAATTCAGCATTTAGTTGGGGTGGAGTAATGGGAGAAACCGTGTTTATTTGGATGACTAATTTTGTTGGTCGATTGGGATTATTCCTTTTCATCGTAATGATTCTTGGATTCAGTACAGTTTGGTTTTTAAATCCACAAGTGAGTCCTTCTTTAGCTGGTATGAATATGCCTTTCGGCAAATTTAGCCTACCTAGCTTCGACTTTTTTCATGCAAGTGCTGACTTAGCGGAAGCCCCTGCTAAAAAGTCTCGCAAAAAAGCACCAAAGAAAATTGGAGGTTACCTTGGGAAGTTAGAAGAGGAGATGAACGAGATGGAAGGAGAGGTTCACGATTTAGAAATTGAAGAAACGGAAGAAGTATCGCCTTTAAATAATCCTTCAGCATTTCCAGACTTCGATATGGAGATTGAGAATGCGCCACAAGAAAAGAAAGAAAAGAAAAGAGAAACCCCAAAAGTTTTAAAAGACCTAATGTTGGATCTAGTGAATCCTACACAGATAAAAGAATCATTCACTGGCTCAACTTTAAAAGAGTCTACGGCAGCTGCTGCTCCGATGGCTGAAGAAGTACCAGGAGTGAGTGAAGAGGAGGTGAGTGTAAAGATAAATACAACTCCTTCTGATCAGATGCCGATTCCTGGACAGACCGCTCCGCCTTCAGACCTACCGTTTGAAATGGTAGAGAAGCCAACAACTCCAGAAAAGGTGTTGCCAGTCCAAGAAGAAGACAATTATAATCTACCTCCTTTCGATCCGAAAGCAGACCTTAAAGGTTATAAATATCCAAGTCTTGACTATCTAGATGATTACGAGGATCGTAAAAATTCAATTGATAGAGCAGAGCTTGAAGCAAATAAAAATCAAATTGTTGAGACGCTATCTCACTACAAAATTTCCATCAAGGGAATACGTGCAACGATAGGTCCAACAGTAACACTTTATGAAATAATTCCTACGCCAGGTACCAAGATCAATAAGATCAAAAATCTGGAGAATGACATTGCCTTAAGTTTGGCCGCATTGGGAATTAGAATCATTGCACCGATGCCTGGAAAAGGAACCATTGGTATCGAGGTGCCTAATAAGAAAAAGAGCATTGTTTCTTTCAAGGAAATCATCTCTACTGATAAATTCCAAAAAGCGAAAATGGCCCTGCCCATCGCCATAGGAAAAACGATCTCTAATGAAATCTTTGTAGCAGACTTAACCAAGATGCCTCACCTCCTGATTGCTGGAGCAACAGGACAAGGTAAGTCAGTAGGAATCAATGTTATTCTAATGTCCTTGCTATATAAGCAACACCCATCGCAGGTGAAGATTGTCATGATCGATCCTAAGAAAGTGGAGCTTTATCCATATTCTAAATTGGATAAACACTTCCTTACTTTCTTACCAGATGAAGAAGAGCCGATCATAACGGATACGTCTAAGGCGATACATACCTTAACCTCATTGACCATCGAAATGGACAATAGATATGATCTATTGAAAAAAGCGAGGGTAAGAAATATAAAAGAGTACAATAAGAAATACATTGAAAGGAAATTGAATCCTGAAAATGGACACAAGTACATGCCGTACATTGTCTTGGTTATCGATGAGTTTGCAGATTTAATCATGACCGCCGGAAAAGAAATCGAATTACCATTGGCTAGATTAGCACAGCTAGCAAGAGCGATTGGAATTCATTTAATTATTGCGACACAACGTCCGACGACAAATATTATCACAGGTATGATCAAGGCCAACTTCCCAGCGAGAATGTCCTATAAGGTTATGTCTCTGACAGATTCTAGAACGATTCTAGATTCTAAAGGTGCAGAGCAATTGGTAGGAATGGGAGATATGTTGTTTACCGCTGGTTCAGAATTGGTGAGATTACAATGTGCATTTGTTGATACTCCAGAAGTAGAAAAAGTGATTGATCACATTGATGCGCAGCAAAGTTACCCGCAGCCATTCTTATTGCCAGAGGTTAGCGAAGAATCTGACATCAGTGGTACTGGTAAGAATTTAAAGTGGTCAGATCTAGATAGTCAGTTTGAAGATGCTGCCCGATTAGTTGTAGGGAACCAGCATGGTTCTACCTCTATGATTCAACGTAAGTTGCAATTGGGGTATAACAGAGCCGGGAGAATTATGGATCAAATGCATACGTTGGGTATCGTTGGCGATACCAATGGTTCCAAGCCGAGAGAAGTATTGTTCCATTCAGAAATCGAACTTGCTCAGTACATCAAGCATTTAAAAGAACAATAATAAAGAACTCAAAATAGGTTGGTTACAAAGCCAATGAAAAAGAGCGTCTCCGGACGCTCTTTTTTTTGATCCATATCCTAACTTCATAAAATCAATCGAAGTGTTCCTAGTGACTTGTGAGGTCTAATATGGCTGCCTCAGACGAAGTTATATTCTATATGAATAAAACGATTCTCAGATACTGGCCGCCTTTTCTAATTTACTTTCTCATTTGTTGCTTTCGATCATTTCAGC
>JAHDGF010000012.1:0-35317 GCA_020627785.1 Saprospiraceae bacterium | reverse complement strand
TGAAGGGGACATACATATTTATTTAAATGCAGCGAAGATGTATTTAAATGGTGAGAACATATACCCATACTATTTATATCCTCCTCCTTCCATTTTACTTTTTGTCCCTTTGACCTGGCTAGGCGATCCAATAGGCCGGGTGATTTGGGCAATACTTAATTTCCTGTTGTTTTTGCGAGTGCTAAGTTTACTCATGCATTTTCTTGAATCTTGGCTTCAAAATCAGTTTAAGAAACCGCTTGTGCTTTTTATAATTCTAGCCTGTAGTATGGGAATGATTGATCACAACATTCAATTAGGCCAGATGACCATTGCCATGTTGTGGGTGAGCTTTGAATTTTGTTTTCAGGTGAATGGTAACTCACGTTTTAAAGCAGCAGTGATAATGGCCTCCGGTATAACCATGAAATTATTGCCTGGACTTTTTGTGTTTTGGTTACTTGTCAAACGGCGGTATGTGATTCTGTCCGCCACCATATTTTTTCTTGGATTTTTTGCCCTGCTTCCCGGTTCAATGAATGAAGAATTCACAAATCAAGATCTTTGGAAGGATTGGATTTCAACCGTTAATCCTTTGGGTGAAAGATTTGGGGTAGAAACTAAAAATACGGTCATCTCCTTGAATGGTTTCCTGCCGGCTTACTTCAGTGAAAAATTTGAAGGTCTCTTAGATCCAGACTACAAACCTCAACGCAGACATATTTTTGCCATGGATTCATTGACGCTAGAAGTGATTTTAAATATGCTGAGATTTGGTTTGTTGATTTTGTTATTGAGATTATACTCGAGGTCAACTGATCAGTTTAACTTTTCTGAAATCGCAATCACCTTATTAGTCTGCATTTTGATTTTTCCACATCAGATGAAATACTCGATGTTACTTTTTTTGCCAGCCATGATTTTAATTACTCTAAATTTTTTAAAAAATTATAGAAGTAGTCATAGGCCAAGATATTTCATCTTTGATGTAATCTTAGTCCTGCTATTTTTACTTTTTGCCCTATACGGCAGAGATACCATAGGTGATGCATTGGTGAACCATCTTGATTATTATAAATACTTTTCTTGGTTGGTTATTTTTTCTTTGTTAAGGCTTTTAATGGAAGCCTCAGTTTTTATTTCTTTCAGTGATGAAAAATAAATTGAACACATTTGACGAAAACCATGTTATCTAATATGTGCATCTTATAATTACATCAATATTATTCCATGAAGGCCTTCCTTTTTACAGCAGCAATTCTAATTTTACTTTTTGCGGTTGCCCAAATTTATTTCATGAGTAGTCAAAACAAAATCGAAAGCTATCCATACAAAGTCATTGAATCATACAATAATGTAGAAATCAGAGCTTACGAGGCCAGTCTATTCACTTCTGTGAAGTTACCAACCAGTGAATATGAATCTGCCTCAAGTAATGGCTTTTCAATATTGGCGGGATATATTTTTGGTGGTAATAAGGAGAATGAAAAAATTGCGATGACCTCTCCTGTAGCCATGAGCTTGGAAGATTCAATTACCATGATGTTCATGGTCCCTAAAAAGTATAATCTAGAAAATCTTCCAGAACCTGATCGTAAATCCATCGAGTTTAAAGAGGAGCCAGCAAAAATAATGGCTGCTTTAAGATTTGGTGGTTGGGCCAATAATCAGCGCATCGAAAAATATAAAGAGGAACTTAAAGAAAAATTGAGTGCCAAAGGAATTTTATTCACCAATCGTTTCTACTTTTTTGGTTACAATCCTCCGTACGAAGTTGTGAATCGGAAGAATGAAATTATTGTCGAACTTGAGCCTAACTATAAAGCAAAGAGCTAGTCCAAGTATTAAAGTCATAATAAGTTTTTACATTTGATAAGAACTCAATAATATGACTCTTAATAAATCAGTAGGTATTTTAACCACACGACTCATCCTTGGTTTTCTTTTTTTCTGGCAAGGATACGGTAAGGTTTTTAAGTTTGGAATAGACAATGTCTACAACAACTTTTTTAAAGAAACTTACAAAGATTTACTCCCTGATTTCTTAGTTCTTGCCACGGCATATTTTACAACCTATGTCGAGCTGATTGCAGGTTTCCTTCTAGTCATTGGTCTTAAAAGAGATTGGGCGTTGTATCTACTAGCTGCAGTCTTGGTAGTCGTCACCTTTGGTCACGGATTGGCAGAACCGATATGGGATGCTTCCCATGTTTTGGTTCGAGCCATATTTCTAATCCCTTTATTATTGCTCCCGAAAGAGTGGGATACCTTTTCTATTGATTACTTCATTAGAAAAAGCAAAAGTGATAAAGCCTAATCTTTTTCTTACCCCTTAAAGAAAGGCAATATGACATAGAAAACTAAGATGTAGGCAACGATGCCAAATACCATCCCTATCAAGAAATTGTATTTGCCATCCTTTTCTCCGATGCCCATGGATTAACTTTTAATTAGGCGTATCATTGAAATTTTTAAGCCATCCGTGACTTCAAAAAGTAGTAATCCTAATGGTAGCTCTTCCAATGAAATCTGCTGTTGAATCGTCTGTTTAGTCCTTAATATTTTTCCATCGACACCCAATATTCTATAGCTAGCATCACCTGAGCATTCTGCACATTCCACTTGTAGAAAATCAGATACTGGATTAGGATAAACCTCTAAGTTTAATTGATTTAATTCAAAGGTAGAAGACTCAAGTTCTATGGTGAAATCATGAACCAGCATGCATCCGTTTGCATCTGTTACTCTTAAAGTATAATCTCCTTGCAAGAGACTAAAAATTCCATCTTGATTTTCAACTCCGTTAACTTCAAAGTTGAATGGTGGAGTTCCTCCACCCATAGTGAAAGTAGCACTACCCGCTAAATTTCCTGCGGCTATTAATTCTTCATCAGCGATGGTTAGCTCATCCGGTTCTGTGATGTCAATAACCAGTTGAGCTGTGCAGCCATCTGTATTCATTACTTGAATGGTATAAATACCCGCAGCTAAGGCGTTGAAATTTGCATCATCAGGAATCACTGTTATACTAGTAATTCCTACCGCTGTTTCAAATGAATAGTCAAGACTCCCGTCTGCTCTTCCATTGCAACTTACATTGGTCTGGTTATTTACAGCAATATCGATCGGAGAAGATCCTTCTACTGGTACAGTCTGTATGCCTGTACTACATCCTTCACCGTCAATCACTTCAACATCATAATCTCCATTGCTTAGGTCAGTCAGGGTAAATGTTGTTTGCGGATTTCCATTAACTAATAGGGTGTAGGGCGGTGTACCTCCATCTGGAGAAATGGTCAAGCCGTTTCCACTGGCATCATCACAGCCTGCTGCATCAACAGAAATATCAAGTACAATTGAACTTGCCTGTGTTAATTCAACAATAGCTTCACTGACACAACCTTCAGAATCTGTAACCATCACCTGATAGTTGCCTGCAGGTAAATTTTCAAATATTGGGCCGTCTATTGAATTCCCATTTATCTCATATTCAAATGGTCCAGTCCCTCCCGTCAAGATGGCTTCTATGACACCAGTCGAATCTCCAGCACAACCCATCGGCGATGAGGCTAATAGCTCAATATCTAAAAGTTCGATTTCTGGAATATTAAAACTCATGGTAATTTCACAACCGGCATCATCTATAATTGTCAATTCATAGTCACCTCCTTCTAGCTCTGCGAAATATCCATCCGAATTGGTATCATTTCCAACCGTATATAAATAACCTCCTGTACCACCAGTCGCGGTAAATTCGATGTCAGAAAATGGATTACTGCAGTTACCAATAAAAAGATCGGAGGTGGCCACTATTTCCTGCGCTGAACCAACGGGTATAATTAGCTCAACAATGCAACCTTCATCATCTTGAACGGTCAATGTATAATTATCTGCTGCCAGATCAGTGATTATATTAGTAGTAATAGTCTCATCATTAAATAAAGTGGTGTAGTCTCCAGTAATTCCATCTACTTCAAAAACAATCGATCCATCTTCTTCTCCAAAACAAGAAACATCTGTTGCCTCGGTGATTACTTCAAATTCAGTAGCCGCTTCTATACTTAAAACTCCTTGTGTAAAACATCCTTGTGAATCTGTCACTTCATAATCATAGTCTCCAGCCGTTAAACCCACGATGTCAGGAGAACTATTACTCATTCCATTTAATGTGTAGCTTGTCACTGGGTTTATTGAAGTTACATTAAATGAGACCTGACCTCCATCTGGTCCTGTGATACAATCAGGAGAGACGATATCAATCGAGTTTATGGTAATCGGATCAATTAATTCTGCCAACTCATATTCAATCATTGTTGCGCATCCCAAAGCATCTTGCACTTGAATGGAGTATACGCCTGCTCCTAAATTGGTGAAGAAGTCATCTGCATTTCCACTCATGTTATTAGCAAGAACGGTCAGGTTTCCTGTGCCTCCTGTACTTACGATACCAAAAGATCCATTATTTAATCCTGAGCATGGTTGAGATTCTGCGACAACCTGTGCAAGGATTTCAGGACCTGAGCTGATATTTTCAGAGACAGATGCAGTATCTCCATTTCCATCCATAACAACAATCGTATAACTTCCGTTTTCGAGATTTAGGAATTCAGAATCGCCTTGAAAGGAAACTCCATCAATACTGAAACTGTAAGGAGGTTGTCCACCAACGGCAGAGACGCTAATGGATCCATTGTCTTCATTCCAACAATCATTCTGAATGGTATTGATTATGGATAAACTTAATGGTGTTGATCCTACACCTGCACAATTAGTGCTAGCACTGGAAATTAAACCACTTCTTACATTTTCAATGATAAAGTGCATGTAGTCGACTTGATCTTGAGAAAAAGCATGCATGGTATTATCATCCACATAATCCATAAAGTTCATAAACATGATCGAATTGCTACAAGGATCCGATACTGGATAGTCTGGGGAAAAGTAAGTCGGTTGTTCCTGTACTGGCGTATCGTCCATTCCATCGTCTTCATTGCAGCCGCCAGAATTTGGACCCCATACGTGGGACAATCCAAGCCAATGACCTATTTCATGCACTGCTGTTCTTCCAAGATTGTACTGCTGTATCGTCGCATAGCCAGGTCCTCCGAAGGCATCTGTTAAAACGGCTGGCGCATCATAAAGCGGTGGTATATTATATGCTGTACTCGCCACAGGAGAAATTCCTAAACCCTCAATGCTCGGCGTTACATAAATGTTCATGTATTGATCTCTATCCCAAATGGTCTGCTCCATGATGCTAAAGTTGTTGGTTTCCCAATCCAGATTTGAAGCAAATCGAGTAATACCATCCGTTGGATTACCGTCGGGATCAACACTAGCCATGCAGAAGCTAATCTCTGATATTCCAGTGTCAAATTCATTAGGTACTGAAGCAAATCCAGAATTAGTGCCAGAAAAATCTTCATTCATGACATCAATTTGAGATTGTATACGTTCTAATGAAAGATTATCGCCAGTACCTACTGCTTGTCCTGGTGCATGTTGAATAATTACATGGACAGGAATGATAACTGGGACAACAGACCGGCTAACCGATGATTGACTTTTTTTCCACTCCTTGATTGATTTTTTTTGTAATTCACCAATATTGAGTACTTCTCCAACGATGTTTAAATCCTTTTGTAGGAGTTGATGCATGTAATGATCAGAACTATTACATCTATCCTGGGATGATACATTTGCCAAGAGGCTCAAAAACAATAATATGGTGGAATATAATTTCATTAGGAACGATTTATGTACGTTATAATCCAAAATTAACTAAGATTTTGTTAAGAATAGGCCTTCTGAAATACAAAACGCACAATCTTTGTTAATGTAGTTAAACACGAATTAAATGAGAATTTTATTACTTCTATTGGCTTTTGTTGGTATTTCTAACCTTTCAAATGCCCAAGACTTACCTACTACAGAGGAAGAAATTCTGAAACAGTATAATATAGATATACGGAAAACTCATTTGGATGGAGTCTACATACCAGCAAATTTAGAGGAAGCCTTTAAAGAAATTCAAACCTTGACTGAAGGAAATGCGTTAGATAAATTTGCGCAAGCGCCCATAGAAAAGGTAGCCAAAAGACTTCATTTTGGAATTGGGAAATGGATGAAAGTCAATTGGAAGTTTGAAACTGGCTCTAGGTTGTCTCATCAGTTGAAAGAAAAAGGACTTAAATCCCCTGATGCAATGTCTCAGTATATGATTTGGGCCTTGCATGCGTATTTAAATGGAACTGAACTGGATGAAAAAACGACCATAGAATTGGTTAATAAGAGTCATGAAGAAGAAGTGAAAAAAATGAGAGATGGGGATCAGATTATAAAATCCGAGACTCGAAAAATTGAGGCAAAGGGTAAAAACTGATCGTCAACAAAATAGCAAGTGTCGAACTCGAACATTTGTTTTTTGATATTTTAATATACATTTGCAGCTTGATAGGCGAAAAATACTTTCATATTTTACCTTTTATCAACCCCTAATTAGAACAAAGTAAATAAGTAAATCCTCGACCATGGCGAAAAAGATGTTGATAGTAGAGTCACCGGCAAAGGCAAAAACCATTAGCAAATATCTGAATGATGAGTTTATTGTTAAGTCAAGCTATGGCCACGTCAGAGATTTAGATAAAGGAAATAAAGGCATAGATAAGGAGAACTTTGAACCCAAATATGTGGTCTCTCCTGAAAAGACCAAGGTCGTTAAAGAATTAAAAGATACAGCGAAGAAAGCAACGGAGGTTTGGCTCGCGACGGATGAAGATAGAGAAGGGGAAGCCATTGCATGGCATTTATGTGAGGTTCTAGGCCTAGATGCTCAGACAACCAAAAGGATTGTTTTTAGAGAAATTACCAAATCGGCGATTCAAAATGCCATTACAGAACCTAGAACTGTTGATCTTGATTTAGTCAATGCACAGCAGGCTCGTAGAATACTGGATCGATTGGTTGGTTTTGAGCTTTCAGAAGTTTTATGGAGAAAGGTCAAAAATAAGTTATCAGCAGGGCGAGTACAATCGGTCGCTGTAAAGTTGATCATTGAAAGAGAAAAAGAAATTCAGGATTTTGTATCCACAGACTATTATAAGGTTTATGCACACTTTTTTGTCAGCGATGCAAACGGAAAAAAAGTAAAACTTAGAGCTGAACTTAAATCCAATATCCCAACATTAGAAGAAGCCGAAGCATTCCTAGAAAAATCCAAAGGGGGGCTCTACAAAATAAATGACATTGTCGTCAAGCCGAGTAAGAGAAAACCTTCGGCGCCTTTTACTACTTCAACCTTACAACAAGATGCCAGTAGAAAATTAGGCTTTTCGGTAAATCGTACCATGTCGACAGCGCAACGTTTGTATGAGCAAGGACTCATTACTTATATGAGAACGGATTCAACCAGCCTTTCGAAGCAAGCAATTGCAGCCATGGCCGATCAGATTGGTGAAAAGTACGGGGAAGAATATGTACAGGTAAGAAATTATACAGGAAAAAAATCCAAAGGAGCACAGGAGGCACACGAAGCCATTCGTCCGACAAATGCTGCGGTAGTAAATGCGCCAGTAAAAGAACAAGATCAGCAAAAGCTTTATAGTTTAATTTGGAAGAGAGCAGTTGCTTCTCAGATGGCAGATGCTCAACTTGAAAATACAACAGTGACCATTGGTGTATCTACTGTTGCTGATGCTGAATATGTAGCTAAAGGTCAGGTGATTAAGTTTGACGGTTTCTTGAAGCTATACATTGCAGGGAAGGATGAGGATAATGAAGATGAGGAATCAGGTTTGCTACCTCCTCTAACCAAAGGGCAAGACATGGAACTTGATTATGTCCAGGCCATTCAAAGATTTACAAGACCGCCTTCAAGATATACGGAGGCTAGTTTGGTTAAAAAATTAGAAGAACTAGGAATCGGAAGACCATCAACTTATGCTCCGACGATCACTAAAATAATGGATCCGAATAGAGGTTATGTTGAAAAGGAAAGTAGGGAAGGAATTCCAAGAGATTTTAAATTATTGACTTTGCGTTCTGATGCGCTTACGCAAACCGTGGAGACAGAAAATACGGGATCAACCAGTAAAAGACTATATGGTAAGGACATCGGAATGGTTGTTACAGACTTTCTTGACTTGCATTTTAATTCTGTTATGAATTATGCCTTTACGGCAAATGTAGAAGAACGGTTGGATGAGATTGCAGAAGGGAAAATAGAGTGGAAGGATATGTTGGAGAAATTCTATGATCCATTTCATGAGACCGTAGAAAAAACAATCGCTGAAGCCGAGCGTGCTAAAGGCCGCAGAGACCTAGGCGTCGATGAAAAAACTGGACATACCATCCTTGTTCAAATGTCTAGATACGGACCCGTAGCTCAGATTGGGACACGAGAAGAAGTCGGCGAAGAGGGTAAGCCAAAATTCGCAAGCTTAAAGCCAGGACAATCAATGAACACCATCAACCTAGAAGAGGTGATGGAGCTTTTTAAATTGCCTTACGAATTGGGCGAATATAAGGGTAAGCCGGTTGAAGTAGCACAAGGGAGATTCGGTCCATATGTGAAGTATGATGAAATGTTCTGTTCTTTAGATAGAGGAGAAGATCCATTGACAGTCAGCATGGAAAGAGCTCAAGAATTGATTGATGCTAAAATTAAAGAGCAAGCTCCGGTTGGGCAGTTTGATGGCATGCCTATCACGAAAGGGAAAGGAAGATTCGGACCTTATTTAAAATGGAATGAATTATTTATCAATATTCCAAAGCGATACGATCACGAGAATCTAACCAAGGCAGAAATTGATGAATTGGTTGAAGCTAAAAAAATCAAAGAAGCCAATAGATTTGTTCAGCAATGGCCTGAACTTAAATTGGCTATTGAGAACGGTCGATGGGGTCCATTCATTCGATTTAAAAAGAAATCGATTAAGCTTCCTAAGATCAACGATAAACGTATGACTTCAGAAGAGGCTGCGAAGATGACCTTAGAAGAAGTTAAAAATTTAGTGGAGGCTGAATTACCAGGTTCTTTTAAAGAGAAAAAGAAAAAAGCACCAGCCAAGAAGAAAAAGCCAGCTGCAAAAAAGAAAGCACCAGCAAAGAAAAAGGCTGCTAAGAAATAATTCAAAAAAGAGATCGTAGAAATTGCGATCTCTTTTTTTGGATTATGAACCTCTTGACTTTATAGTACATATTTCTTTTATTCGTAAATTTAGACCATAAAGATTTATGATGGATTTATTACTTCAAGCTTTGTCCTTAAAGGAAGAACTAGATGGGTTACGCCCATTGAAAAAGGAAGATGAACAAAAGATTTTTCAAAAATTCAGGCTTGACTGGAATTATCATTCAAATCGTATAGAAGGAAATTCGCTAACTTATGGTGAAACAAAAGCCTTGATATTGTTTGGGATAACTGCTCAAGGAAAACCTTTAAAAGATCATTTTGAAGTTACAGGACATAATGAAGCGGTAAATTGGGTTTATGAACTTGTAAAACAGCAAAGGCCTTTAAGTGAAAAATTTATAAGAGAGTTACACTTATTGCTTTTGAAAGAATCTTACTATGTAGACGCAATTACACCAAATGGTAACCCCACCAGGAAAAAAGTCGAAGTAGGTAAATATAAAACTATCCCGAACCATGTAGAAACCAAAACTGGAGAAATCTTTTACTTTTCTAGTCCAGAAGAAACTCCTGCAAAGATGAATGATTTATTGGCTTGGTACAAAATGGAATCTGAAAATAAAAATAGTAATCCTATTTTGCTCGCAATTAATTTTCATTATCGTTTTGTGAAAATTCATCCTTTTGATGATGGCAATGGTCGCACAGCCAGGATTCTTATGAATTTTATATTAATGAGGTTTGGATTTCCTCCAGTTGTTATCAAAAGTGAAGATAGGGAAGAATATTTATCAGCGCTTCAACAAGCTGATGCGGAGTTATTTATACCTTTTATTGAGTTTGTGACGAGACAATTAATTCACTCTTTAGAGATCATGATTAAAGGAGCTAATGGTTTGAGTATCTATGAACATGATGATATTGACAAAGAAATAATATTGCTTGAGCAAAAAATAAATAATGTAGGTAAACTCTTAAAGGTTAAAAAAAGTATTGATGCCATTCAATTTCTTCTTGATAATTCTATAAAACCGCTATTCGAACTCTTTCTTAAAAAGTCTTCTTTATTTGATAGATATTATTTCGATTGTCAAAGAATTTTAATTCACGAAATTGCAAATAAGGGCAAAGAATTTGTTGTTGATGGGACCACAGTCAAATTTGAAGCAATACCGATATCGGATAAATCTAAATCAATTGCTGTTCAGTATATGCACAAAGAATTTCGAGAGGAAAACTTAAAACAAATTCAAAATAGTTCAGCTATTACAATAGCCTTAAATGAGTTAGATTATGAAATTTTTTCATTAAACACAAGTTTAGGAAAAAGACGATACGACGAAATTCTTAGCGAGGAAGAAATGATAGAAATAGTCAATCATCTAGTAAAGATTCATAAAAGAAAAATTGAAATTAGTCTTGATCGATTTAATGATAATAAAGATTAATATATTTTCTAGCAATACAGAGTTAGGTGTATTTTTCTAGTAAGCAAAGATCATCGATTTCGTCTCAATCAATTGCCCATCAATAAACAAGGAGTAAAAATACATTCCTTGCGTTCCCCAGCCATGTCTAAATACCCACTCATTAAAACCATCATTTAATTCGATTTCTTTCGAACTCAAACGTTTTCCTGATTGGTCGCTGATAATTATCTCGGCTTTATCATAATCAATATGGCCATCTACATGCCAGCCGATCGTTGTCGCCTCATCAAATGGGTTTGGTCTATTTTGCATTAAGTGTACCTTGCGTTGTCTTTCTATTTGAACTTCCTCAGTCTTCGAGATTAAAACAAATTCCTCTTCGGAAAAACAGCTTTCAGCACCAACATTATTTACAACACAGGCACTCACAATAAAGAATGTATTGGGCTCGGGTGCCGGAACAATCAACTCCTTAGTATCTATGATCGTATACAAACTATCAAAATCATTTCCTTGACCTCGCACCCCAATCTTGTAATGCATGAAAGGATCATCACTAATAATTCTTATGCGGACATAATCACCGACCTGATCCATCTCAATTTCAGGAGCTTCAGGATTTATGGCAACAACTCCTGCTGTAATACCATTAATACAAGCATTTCGTTTGAGATAATTTACATCAACAAATAAGCTATCCAAGATGCCATCATCATCTGTATCAAGTCCCAAAATATCTCTGGTACTATGCTGATGATCAACGTACTCTTCATCTATGCCAGCATCTCCATTTTCATTGGCTGAAGTATACCTTATCGAAGGGAATCCCCTTTCTCTAAATGGAATGTGATCACCACCTCTTCCTGTTCTATCTTCCGCAGACATAATGCTTATGAGCATTGGTGTTTCTATTAAGGGAAGAAGCTCTTCTGTGTATTGAAGCTTAGAGAATCTAGCCAAGCCTTTATGAGGAGATAAGGTACTCCCGTTGGAAAACAGTCGGACCTGTGTACTATCTACATGGCCTGGTCCAGGACAGCCAGGCGGTGAAGCCGTTTCTCCACATATAATTCCTCCGATAACATCATTGTTGAGCACCGCTTTTACATCAATATTTTCATCAATACAGAATTGGGCCATGGCCGTTGCACCCATTAATCCTTGCTCTTCGCCTGTCGTTAACATAAATACCAAAGTCTTTTCAAATCTAAGTTTGGTCATTACCCGAGCAAGCTCTAAAACCAAGGCCACCCCAGATCCATTGTCTTCAATTCCTGCGGCAAGGCAATCTACATCACAGCGTTCTTCACAACGTGAATCCATATGTGCTTCAAGTACGACAACTCCTGCATCAGGAATTTCGCCAGGGTGAACCATCAATACATTTTTGTGGTGTCCCATACCACAGATGTTTTGATCAAATTCCAAGTAATCAACGACTGAATTAATACCACCTTGGATATTAAACTCTTCCAACTTATCGTAAATCCAAACTCGTGCAGCACCAATTCCTCTTGTCGCACTTAAAGTATCTGAGCCAGTATTACGAGTCTCAAAAGTTTCTAAGACAGCCAGATAGTTGAAAAGTGAATCTGTATTCATTTCGTTCACTAAAACCTCAGCAATTTCACTTGGAGTAGTAATTCCTTTAGCAACGGTATTATAATTACCTTTCAGATATTCTGTAGTAATTGATTTGGTCGTGCGAATATTATCTTGACTGAAACTTAATTGGAATGACAGAAAGAAGATGAGAACCCAAAGATTTTTCATAAGTAGGATAGTTTTGGCTATGACTAAAGTAATCAATAAAAGTAGAATTAGCGAAGCCTCTTAAGCCATCTCTACTGAAATTATGGTTTAGCTTTAATGATTTGATCTGAAACCAAATCGAAAACTTTTCCTCCCTTTAGCTGCTTACGCAAATCTTGATAAGACTTTTTGATAAAATTCAATCGTTCTGGTTTAAGCAAACGATCAATTTCGATTTCAAGATTTTTGACGGTGAATTCATCTTGGATCAGTTCTTTCACGATCTCTTTGTTTGAGATTAAATTGACCAGAGATATAAACTTCAGATTAATCAATCGTTTACCAATCAAGTATGAAAGCTTCGAAGTTTTATAAATCACAATTTGCGGCGTGCCGATCAATGCTGTTTCTAAGGTAGAAGTTCCACTTTTGACAATGGCAAGATCAACATTTTGGATCATTTTTTTTGTGTCGGTCTGGAAGCTGAGATTATCGGGATGCGTTCCTAGTAGTGCTAAGATTTGAGCTTGACTCACTTGAGGAGCCAATCCAATTTTAAATTGAATGTTTGGATGAGCTAGAATATATTCTTTAAAAATTGGTAAATGTTTTTCCAATTCTTGTTGACGACTTCCAGGCAATATCCCGATGCTTAGGTTGAGGGGATCAATGCCTTTTTCCTCTTTGGCTTCAATCATCGCTTCTAATGGATGCCCATTGTATTGTGCCTTGATTCCTAGCTCTGCATAAAATTCTTTTTCAAAGGGTAGGATAACAAAGAGTTGGTCAACCACCCGTTTGATTTTTTTATATCTATTTTTTTTCCAAGCCCAGAGTTGTGGCGCGACAAAATAGGAGTTGTGAATACCCTGAGCTGCAGTCCAATCTGCCATCCGCAAATTAAAGCCAGGGTAGTCTATGTAGATCATCCGATCAGGCTTGAATTCTTTGATGTCCTTTTTTGCGTAACTAAATAGCTGACGGATTGTCCCGATGTTTTTGATGACTTCCCAGAAACCCATGAATGCAGTTTTGCGATAATCCATCGCCTGCAGATCGCTGTGCTGTTTCATTAAATCACCTCCCCAAAATCGAATCTCTGCTTGAGCATCCTGCTGCTTAATGGCAGCCATAAGTTCGGCACCATAGATATCGCCCGATGCTTCTCCGGCAATTATGTAGTAACGCAAGTTTGGAATTTGGTGGTCGTCAAAATATTGATTGTGTCAAGTTAAAAGTGAGCCATAAGGTAAGATCCATATTTCCAGATCCAAGCTGCTATATAAATAAACATTGGAAGCATAAATCCTCTAATCGTCTCTCCCCATCGTCTATTACTTAATATCTGCAATGGAATAATTGCTGCAACTAAAGAAAATAGATAAGTAGTCCTTTCTCGCCTTGCATCTCCAACACCATCATTGCTTATATCAGCCACCAAGTCAGCTGCAGCTAGCCAAACAAATAATTGTTCTATGACAACAAAGGCAAGAATAGGATAAACGGCTCCCAAAAGAATGCCAATCATAATATTATTGAATCGATGCTGTCTCATATATTTTCAAGATATTTTAAAGAATCAATGGCGTCGGCTTTGGTTAAGTTATGCCAGCTTGGTACCACTGATACATAGCCATTGTTATTGGCATATACATCTGAGTTTTTGTTTTCTGGATCTCTATTTTCAAATTTACCAGCCAACCAATAATACTTGCCACCTCTAGGGTCAGTGGCTTCTTTATAATCTTCCACCCAAAGGGCTTCCGCCTGCTCACATACCTTTATTCCTTTCACATCAGCTAATCCACCCGCTGGGATGTTTACATTCAACAAATTGGTGTTTTTCATCTTTTGTTCTAATACCTGCTTGATGATCTTCTGCGCATAATATTTAGAGGCAGTAAAATCAGCATCTAAAGAAAAGTCATATAAAGAAAAACCAATGGATGGAATGCCTTCAATACTGGCTTCCATCGCTGCACTCATTGTTCCAGAGTAGATGATGTTTATTCCAGAATTAGATCCGTGATTTATTCCCGACACACATAGGTCAGGCTTCACATCATTTAAAAGAACATTCTTAGCAAGTTTTACGCAGTCAACAGGAGTTCCTGAACACTGATAAGCCTCAATCCCATCAAAGAGGTTCACCTTCTTCAATCTTAGCGGTTTATATATGGTAATGGCATGTCCTTGTCCTGACTGAGGACTATCTGGAGAAACAACCAATACTTCGCCAAATTCTCGAGCAACTTCGATCAATGCTTTGATTCCAGGAGCTGTAATTCCGTCATCATTGGTAACTAAAATTTTTAATTCTTTCGACATGTGATTTTTTTCAACGAAGTGAAGACGTTCCTAAAAGAAACGTTCTGTAAAATTAGTAATTGCCTTGTATAAATTATTATAACCTTTGGCTAAACTAAACGCCAGCTCCCTCAACCTTCAGACTTGCAATGAGATGATCCACTTCTTTTTGAATCAGAGGCAAGGAGTTGATTAGTGTATTGTGATCATCATGTCTAAAATGCCAGTAATCACAATGACGGACATACGTTGGGAATCTTTTGCGCATCATGGTTAAATGTTCTTCCATGTTCATGCAAATTCTGCGGTTGCAGGATTCTAGATAAACTTCATTAATGGCAGTCGGTCTAAGCTCATCCGTTTCTGTTAAAATACCTAGATATCCGAGATAGTCTAAGGCTGGATTGGCTTGCATTCTTCGTTTATTGGGACTTATTTCAAAGCCTACAGAAAATGCTCTTGATCTAAGATTAGCAGCTTTACACACACTGTTAAAGTATAGCGCGGCAAATTTCGAACGATAACTATCGTACGTACCGATAAATAAGACCTTATTCATATTAGCAAAAATAGTAATATGTTACGTAGGTCGCTAATATTTTAACAGATATTATCTACCGGAGATCTTAAATACGATGGTTCCCTCCATTTTATCCCAATCAGACTTTTCAAACCAGAATTCACCGGCCTTTCTGGTCGCTAGGGAAACGATTGATCTGGTGTCCATGGTTGAACCGGTCGGGTTAAAACTAGCATCTTCCACTCTCCCTCTTTCATTAATAACTACATCAATTGCCACAGAACCACTGTCTTCAGCCAAAATTAGGATGTTAGGCTGCTTGAGAACTTCTCTTGCTCCAATCCCATTCTTCATAATGAGTGTCAAATCTTCATCCACATATATTTCATTGACAGAATCGTCAAATGGCATTTTTGGTTCTTCAACGACCACAACCTCGTCTGTTTCAGTCAGTACTTCACCAGAGCCTGGTCTATTGGTTGAAGGCTTAGTGCCGGGCTTGCTTAAGTCGGGCTTAACAACACCACCTGAAGTCCCAGTTGATGAATTGTCAATAGGCTTTCCAGAGCTTGGTTTCTCAGTTGTTGGTTTCCCGCCGTTAGGTCTAGGTCTAGGGCCTGAGTTTGGCTTTGTAGAAACAACATCTCCACAATACTTATTTGCTTGTAATTGAGCTTTGTTAGAACCTAATCTTGCCGCTTCGTTCCAGCTACCGCAGGCACTCGCAAATTCTTCTATTGCTAGATAACATTCTCCTAAAGCATAAAATACATCCTGATCGCTCGATCCACAAGCCGCCATACTTAATGAATTAATGGCTGCTTGATAATTTCTTTGCCTGTATTCTGATAATCCAAGAAGACGAGCCGCCTCATAACTCAATCCTTTCAATTTTATAGAATTAAAGACGTCATCCTTGACCCCTCTGTAGGCGGCCATGGCATATTTAGCAGAAGCTCTTTTTAAAAGCGCATCCTCATAATCTTGTTGCATTCTAATGACCTCGGTAAAGGCAGTTACGGCCTCATCATATCTTTGGGTTTCTAGTAAATATTCTGCTTTTACATAAAGAAATCCAACTTCACTCTCTACCTGTGCATTTGCCGAAAGGCTTCCAATGATTAATAAACAACTGATGATATACTTATACATAGTAACTGGTTTGTAATTTTGACGAATAAATGGCGCTCATTGTTATCAATCGGGATCAATGCAAGCTATTAATTATTCGTTAAATAGCATCAATCGGCCATAAATTCATGATTGATAAATCAAAAATATCACATTTCAAGACGATCTATAAGATCCCAAGGTTTTAATTTTCTTAAATCAAATTGAAAACTTACCCGTCGCACATACTCTTCTGCGTCATAAACTTGCCTTATTCCTTCGGATTGAATCAATGGTAAATAAATTCCAAAAGCACCATCCAAGAATTCCAAGGCAAAACCAGCGTCATAGTCAAAGTTCCATTCTTGACCTGCTCCCGGAAGACCCGATTGAATCGGCGTTGAGTAAATTCCAAAGTCCGCATAAGGCTTAATGGGGATTACCCTAAATAACGGTATCGGGATATCTGATTTGAAATTTGCGGTAAAAAGTGCATTGTTACTTTTACCTAAATTTCCATTGTTATAAATAAGTGGAGTTTTAAATCCCCCCTGTTCATATAGAAATTGTTTCTCTGTCCAATGATCTTGAACTCCACGTCCAAGCCAATAATCACTATAGCTTACATCGGCAAAACTGTTGTAGCTTAAATTCAATGAGCCTCTTGCTAAATCATTGTTGAAACTACTAACATCTCTATTGGTATTGATCGGGAAAAACCCTGCAAAAAATCGATAGGAGAATGCGCTTTTTTCACTATACTTTAATTCACCTTTAAAAGTGCTTGATATTCTTAAAAATTGATCTGCTCCTAATTCTGGATTTGGCGAATCGTATCTATGGAACATCGCTTTGACTTCAAGGTCATATGGTTTTAATGCGCTCTTTTTCTCTAGGTTGTAACTTAGCTCGTGAAAATGATTGATCTCCGTTTCATCGATCAAGATTACGTCACTTGCAAATTGATATATAAGATTTGTGTAGCTATAAGTCAACCAAGAATCCTTTCTGTTTTTATAATCAGGGGTAAAGTACAATTTCAAAAATGGGGATGTCCTGTAATAAAAACTATCATCGGCTTGACTTAACCCTAAGGTGTTTCTTCTAGTAAATTTTCTATGATTAATGCCGGTGGTCAGTTTTCTAAATCTTGGATTTTTAATCATAAAATCCTGCTCTACATTACCAATCCATGAAAGACTATTTTCAGCAATGCTATATCCAACATGGCCATACAATCGCGTCTTTTTTTGAGGGAAAGTTGAGTTGTAAAGATGCAGACCCAACATAGCTTTACTATGGTAATTCCAAGTCAATGATGGAAGCCAGTAAATTTCCTTTTTTTCAGGGTCATCTATTGAAGCAAAAAGTTTTAGTTTACTTTTGGCCGGTGAGCGACCTTTTATCCCCTTGTGATTATTCCTAGGATTAACATCCATAAATGGGGAAGCACCATTAATATATACTTCATCAAAGTCTTGCATTTCAAGTGGAATCTCCACCTCATCAACAATCACATCTGTCCACTGATGTCCAATCCACGCTCCATCTTTCTTAAAATCTAAGCGGACAGGAATGTTGAGATGACCATTGTTTTTAATGTTGACTTTCTCTGCAGTAATATTACCAATGCTGTGGTCAACAAATCCCGCCTCACCCAAAAGATCTTCAAAAAACCAATCTAGATTTTTATCAGACACTCTATAAAATACTTCCTTTAGATCTTCTGGCTGTGGATGCTTAAATTTCCATTCTTCATAGTAGCTTTTAATGCACTTGTCAAAAAGATCTTCGCCGAGATAATTTTCAAGGTATTTGAAACTCCATGCAGGATACTCATAAGCGCCAAATCCATAGTTCAGACTATTCATCTCATTAGAGTGAATTCTACAGGCTTGATTTCTTCCTCTTTTACATTGCCATACCACCGTCTTTTCTAAAAATGAACGAGTGCTATCTGCTCTAAAGAATTTTGGTAAGCTAGAATCGTAGGTTCCGCTGTCATAGTATTCATCATTATATTTATGATCGAAAAACGAATTCATTCCTTCATCCATCCAAGCATCTGTTCTTTCGTTCGTTGCCAGTATTCCATAAAACCAGTTATGTCCAACTTCATGCGCAATGACATGGTCCACGCTTTGTTCTGAATCTTCTGTGTCTATGGTGGTAAGCATCGGATATTCCATTCCTCCACCTGTACCGCCTGGGCTCTGAACAACTGTAGCTTGAGGATAGGGATATGGGCCAACCTGTTCTGAATAGTAAACAATGGCTCTTTCTAAGAATTCAAGGGATTTACTCCAAGTTTGATATTCATCTACCTCATATACATAAAGCTTAACTTTTTGACCATTACTTAGAGTAACCTCCCCTTCCTTGGTCTTAAAGTTATCATAGGCACACCATGCAAAGTCATGCACCTTTTCCGCAGAGAAAGAATAAGTTTTCTTTCCATTGTCAGCCAGTTTTGGTTCGTCCGAAATTCCTGTGGCAGCTACTAGATAATTTTCAGGTACTGTGATGTCAACCTGATACTTGCCAAATTCAGAATAAAACTCTCCTAAATCTAAATATGGCATCGGGTGCCATCCATTATTATCGAAAACGGCGGGTTTAGGAAACCATTGAGTGACTTGAAAGTAACCATCCTGAGTACCCATTCTAGAAAAGAAGGGAGGGACCTTTAATTCAAAGTCCATGTCTATTGTTGTACTTTCCCCAGGAGCAATTGCATCTTCCAAACTTACTTTCAAAACATCTGGATGTCCATCGTGGTTGGTAAAGCTTAAGTCTCTTACGCCTTGTCTTAAATTGATGCTTCTATAACCATAAGGTTCAATGTTGTCTCTGAAGTGAAATTTGGTCTGACCTATTCTTATTTGTTGCTCAGCAAAAGCAGATTCATCTGAGCTGTAACTATTTGCCCAAATGTGTAAATAAATTTCATTGAGGCTGGTTGAAGAATTGTTGGTGTAAACTAAATTTCCTGCGACTTTTATCCTTTCCTCAGATGGGATCAACTCCGCATCAAGTTGATAGTCCACTTGTTGCTGAAAATAACTTTGAGCCTGAACTAAGACAGAAAATGAGGTTAATGCTATTATAATGAGCTGCTTATACATACTTCGTTTTTACATATCCTAAACGAAGATAGTTCATAGAGACGTACAATTGCCCTAAAATGAGGCAGTTATAGACAAAAAAAACCTTGCCGATGAGAAATCGACAAGGCAACGAAATTACAGACACCCTATGACTATAATAGCAAACTTAAGACTTTTTGAGAGATGTGACTGCCTAAAAACCTATCTTTTTTGATAAAAAGTTAATATTTCCAGAGTTGTAATATGTCTTAATTACAGAGGATCTTAACTCAAAGGATTTAATAACTTTTAATGTGTTTGCAATCTGCTTTAGCTAATTTTGTAGACTTAAAAATAAATAGATGGATAATAGGGAAATATTGGACTTAATAGAGTCTGTGAAAAAGATAGCCATTGATGCTGGAAAAGTAATATTAGAGGTATATGGTGATGAAAATGGTCTAGGCATTCAGCTGAAAGATGATGAATCACCATTGACCATCGCTGATCAAAGGGCAAACAAGGTTATATGTGATGGCTTAATCCAATTGAATTCAAGTATTCCTATCATATCCGAAGAAAATAAGGAGATACCATATGAGGAGAGGAAGGATTTTGATTATTTCTGGATAGTTGATCCATTAGATGGTACCAAGGAATTTATAAAGCGTAATGGCGAGTTTACCGTGAACATTGCTTTGATTCATAATAATGAGTCAGTGGCCGGAGTTGTGTATGTGCCGGTAACAGAAGAATTATTTTATGCAGTAAAGGGGGAAGGTGCTGAAATTTCTAAGGAAGGAACGGTTAAGTCGCTCAAGGCAAATGAATTTTCAGATAATGATTCAGGTCTCAAAGTGGTATGCTCGAGATCACATTTAAATGAAGAAACAAGCAACTTTTTAGCTGCTTTGAATGATCCAGCTACTGTTTCCAAAGGGTCGTCATTGAAATTTTTAATCATTGCTGAAGGAAATGCGGATGTATATCCAAGATTAGCCCCTACCATGGAGTGGGATACAGCTGCAGCCCAAATTATCCTTGAGGAAGCCGGAGGAAGAGTCTTCAGAGCGGATGACCAAACACCTCTGAGATATAACAAAGAAAATTTATTGAACCCTCACTTCATAGCTAAAGGCTGCTAAACCGAATGAACGTAGCCTCTAAAATCTCTGTAGTCATAATTGCCTTCAATGAAGAGGAACACATTGAAAAATGCATTCAATCATGCCATCCAGTTGCCAGTGAGGTAATTGTTGTTGATTCTATGAGCACGGATGCTACGGCAAAAATTTCAGAAGCCGCTGGAGCAATTGTTGTAAGAAAAAAATGGGATGGATATGGTCAAAATAAAAACCATGGAGTTGATCTGGCACAGAATGATTGGATTCTTTCAATTGATGCAGATGAAATATTAACGCCCGAGCTGCAGGATGAAATAAATGACTTAACCTTAGAGGAGGGACATTTGTATTGGATAAGGAACAGAGTAAACTATTGTGGGCATTGGATTAAACATACGGAGTGGAAACCAGCTTTTAAGGCTCGCCTCTACCATAGGAATGAAAGAAGGTGGAATCATAAAATTGTGCATGAATCCCTCGATGGTGCGAAGCGTTTAAAGAGGGTAGAACTGAAAGGAATGATGTGGCATTATTCCTATACAAGCTACGAAGAACACCTTCAGAAAACAGAAAACTATGCAAAGCTATCAGCCTTACGGTGGATAGATGAATCTTATAAGCCTGGCTTTCTAAAAAGATTGGCTGGTCCTAGTGTTCGGTTTCTAAAATCTTATATTTTTCAATTGGGCTTTTTGGACGGGTCGTTGGGATATCAGATCAGTAAAATGAGTGCCAAGCTTGCAAGAAAAAAAATAGAATACTACGATTTAGAAATGAAAAAAGTATCATGAAGCAGTTGTTGTATGGTTTCTTATTCTTGACCTTATGCATTGGGTGTAAAACAAAAGCAAAAGTGCCGAAGGCTTCTTCTGATTATTATTATGATGGAAGTGTCAGATTTTACAAGGCTATGGATCTGACTGCTGCCATAGAAAAGGCCGCAGAGATTGACAAACCATTACTGGTTGAATTTGAAGCAGAATGGTGTCTGCCTTGTAAGGTTATGAGTGAAGAAGTTTTTACAGATTCCAATGTTGCCACGCTCATGAACAATGGTTTTTTAAACTATAAGCTTGACATAGAAAAAGGTTCAGGGGCCAACATGAAGTTTTTATACGGCGTTGAGATCATGCCGACATTTATTGTCTTAGATGGTCGAGGAAGAGAAGTGATTAGAAATAACGGAAGCCTCATCCAGACAGAAATGATTTCCTTTCTTGATGAGGCTTTGATACGTTGGAAGTGACTTTAATTTTATTTTAAATGGCTAGTTGAGCCATATCTCTTACCAATATCTTATGTGGTTTTCTTGCAGAAAAGTGAATGATATTTGCTCTCTTTAAATCACCTAATACTCTTGAGACGGTCTGCCTACTGGTGTCTGTGAGGTATGCAATATCAGAGTGGGATAAATTATGCTTGATTAATAGTTCATTAAGGCCAATCTTTATCCCTTTATTCATGGCCATTCGCTTTAAAAAGCTTTCAATTCTTTTCTGTGCCTTTGTGTAAACGAAATCCGCAATACGCTGTTCCAAGGTGGAAAGCTGTACCATGATCTGTCCAACAATCTTTGAACAGAACGTTGTGTTTTCAAAAAGTAAGGTTTCAAACTTATCTTTTGGAATTATTAAAACTTGACATTCAGACAAGGCTTGAGCATAGTCAGAACGGTTTACCTTTTTGGTAAGAATATTTTCACCAAAGATTTCTCCTTCACCTACCAATTGTTTGATAATACTCTTTCCAGGTTCCATTTCAAGACCTAACTTAAGGCTGCCTTTTAAAAGAATGTAGACTGATTTGATGGTATTACCCGTATCAAAAACCTTTTCGTCTTTCTTTAATTTCTGAAAACTACTACAGTTTGCAAGCTCTTGCATTTGGTTTTCATTCAAATCTTCTAAAATGCCGATTTGTTGGAACATTAAAAATTTTGCAGATGTATTCATAGTCAAGTATTTATTATAAGATGTAGCCGAGAAGCCAACTACTCACTTTTGAATCGTATTTATTACAACATTATATTACGCATTAGGTTGTAAAATGTCCCAAATTTAGTTTAACTCTTTGATAACCAATCATTTGCGAAAGCGAACATTTTATTAATTTTATTCTCACTTTCTTGTCATATCGATCAATTTTCATCAAAAGTTGGTTTCTAGACTTGAAATACTCAACTTTAGAAGGAATGGAACAAAACATACATAAACAGCCAGTGGGTTTTATGCTGGAGAGAACAACGAGGGTCGTCAAACTGAAATTTCATCGGCTTTTCAAGGAATTGGGCATTGATATGACACCAGAACAATGGGTGATGATGGATTCCTTATACCAGAATAATGATCAATCTCAAAAAGATCTTGCCAACGCTAGTTTTAAAGATGCGCCAACCATTTCAAGAATTATTGATGTTTTACAAAAGAAAGGTTGGGTCGTAAGAAATCCATCTTCTCAGGATCGGCGAATCTACATTATTCATCAGACACAGGAAGGAAGGGAACTTACTGAAAAGCTATTGAAGAAGGTTGAAAATGTACGGGTTGAAGGATGGGGAGGTCTTGATATGAAGGATTATCAGGAATTCACACGCATCATAAATAAGGTTTTTGAAAATTACAGCTCTTAATATGAATCCATTAATTTCAGTCGATACGCTTTCGCAAATGTGGGATCATGAATCGGTCATAATTCTTGATGCTAGCCCTGCATCGAATAAATCTGGATTGATTCCAGTAAGTCCTGACAAAAGAATAAAGGGATCCAGAAAATTTGATTTGAAGAAGGTATTTAGCGATGGCCATTCAAAATTCCCCAACATGCTGCCAACTGAAGCTAATTTTCAAGCCGCTGCTCGGGCACTTGGAATAAATCAGGAGTCAACCCTAGTTGTTTATGATAATTTAGGTATTTATTCAGCTCCGAGGGTTCGATGGATGTTTAAAGCGATGGGCTTCGATCAGGTATCAGTTTTAGATGGCGGAATGGCCGCTTGGATTGATGCTGGACTTCCTCTAGAAGACCAAAAAGATAACATGGATTATCAAGAAGGAAACTTCGTGGCACGTTTTCAACCACAACTGGTAAAGTCCATCGATCAAGTTGAAGAGAATATTGAACAAAATGAATTTATACTACTAGATGCACGGAGTGTGGGTCGATTTAATGGAACAGCACCTGAACCGCGTAAAGAATTACCAAGTGGTTCAATTTCAGGTTCGTTGAGTCTGCCGTTCAAGTCAGTACTAGAAGATGGTCGAATGAAATCTAAGCAGGCACTCACAGAAATATTTCAGGGATTGAACTTAGATAAAAAAACCTTGGTTTTTTCTTGCGGCTCCGGTTTGACCGCTTGCATTATTTTACTGGCGGCGGAACTGGTCCTTGACTATGAAATGGCCGTTTATGATGGATCTTGGACAGAATGGGCCATGTGTAAACTGATATAATTAAAGCAATCAATGTGAAGTTTAGTTGAATATCTATCCATCATTAATTAACTTGCATTAACAACTATTGTTGATACACTTAATATACAAACCGAAACCAATGCATAAACTTTCCGAAGAATCTAAAGACAACCAAGATCAGACTCAAGATTTCATGCCGATTAATGGTACTGATTACCTTGAATTGTATGTTAGTAATTCTAAACAAGCGGCCTACTTTTATCAGACAGCCATGGGTTTTAGCTCCCTAGCTTATTCAGGATTAGAGACAGGAAATAGAGAAACAGAATCTTATGTAGTTGTTCAAGATAAAATTCGATTGGTCCTAACTTCGCCTTTAAGATCCAATTCTGAAATTGGAAAACACATTGATAAGCATGGTGATGGTGTGAAGGTAACTGCACTTTGGGTTGATGATGCAACCAAAGCTTACAATGAAGCCATGAAGCGAGGAGCTGACTCATATATGGAGCCAAGAGAAGAATCAGATGATCATGGAAAGGTCGTCAGATCTGGAATTCATACCTATGGTGAAGTCGTCCATATTTTTGTGGAGAGAAAGGAATACAATGGCATCTTTTTACCTGGTTATCAGGCATGGGATTCATCTGTTGAATCTAAGTCAGTTGGGTTAAAATTTGTTGACCACATGGTAGGAAATGTAGCTTTGGGTCGAATGAATCACTGGGTGAAATTCTACGAAGAAGTGATGGGTTTTAAGCAAATTATGTCCTTTGATGATAAAGACATCTCCACTGAGTTTACAGCCCTTATGAGTAAGGTAATGTCCAATGGAAATGGTAGAATTAAATTTCCAATAAACGAGCCAGCTCCGGGTAAGAAGAAATCACAGGTAGATGAGTATCTAGAGTTTTATGAAGGGGAAGGTGTGCAGCATATTGCTGTGGCGACAGATGACATCATTGCTACTGTGAAAGATTTAAAATCTAGAGGCATTGACTTTTTGGAAGTACCTGATACTTATTACGACGTACTTAACGAAAGGGTAGGACCGATAGACGAGGATATTGAAAAGTTGCGAGCTTTGAAGATCTTGGTCGATAGAGATGATGAAGGATATTTACTTCAGATCTTCACAAAGACCGTTCAATCTCGTCCGACCATGTTTTTTGAAATCATCCAAAGAAAGGGTGCAAAGTCATTTGGTAAAGGAAACTTTAAGGCCTTATTTGAAGCCTTAGAAAGAGAACAAGAGTTAAGAGGTACTCTATAATCTACTCCTAAAATTCAAAACCTAATTGGAAGGTTTCTTCTTTATTGTCTAATGGATGATTAAAAATTAGATGCTTTAGGAATGCTCAAACTAAAGTTTGCTATTGGGGATTTTTATCGTTTCTTTTGTAATAGAAGCTTACCATGTTATGGTTATCAAATTGAATAAGATTTTATTGTGCTTTGCCCTTAGCATCATTACTTGTGCTAACTACTGTATTGGTCAATGCAGTTTTGATGTCACATTAAATTTGGTAACGATGAATTTTGAACCAGGGTGTGATTTTAATGATGGAGGGGGCATTGATGCTGCCATAACAATCACTGATCTTTCAGGTAACATCTTAATCAATAACGAAATTGAAAATTTGAACCAGGTTAATGGCCCAGATACTAATGTGCCCTTTAACTTGTCGAGCAATCCAGATTGTTGTGATAATGGCTACACTGCCTCACTTGGAATATTTCCAGCAGTGATTACGGAGTTTACTCTATCCGTTGAAATATATGATAATGACGGAGGTTGCTGTAACGGTTATCAGCAAAATACCGATGATAATTATGGGACTGGTAATTTTACCTTTGATCTCACAAATCTTTCAGGAACCATCGATGTTGGTAGCTGTATTTCATTTAACTACACCTTAGATCTCATACCCTTGGGTGAAGCAGAATTATTTTTTGAAGACATGGTTTGCTTCGCCTATGAGACTGAATTTAATAATGTCATTTATGATGTGAATAATCCTGTTGGTTCAGATACCTTGTTTGGACAAGCATTTGGTGGTTGTGATTCGATCATTAATGTTGAGCTCAGTTTTTTCGACACAGTAATGGTTAATTATGATACACCTGTTTGTTTTGGTGATCAAGCTTTTTTAGATGTAACAAATGAAGGCATCACCTATGAATGGTTGTCAGGAGAGTTGACATCCACACTTGAACCGACAGAAAGTGGAACCTATGTTGTCTCGATCATCGATGAATTTGGTTGCCTTGAAATTGATAGTTTCTTTGTAGATTATTTAGAAGACTACATTGTTAGAGATACCTTCTTTACCTGTGAAGCAGATGAGGCAGGCATAGAAAATTTTGATGTATTATCACCAGAAGGATGTGATGGCCAATTGATCCAGACCACGATATTAAATGCACCTTTCCCGTCTTATACTTTGAGTCCAGATTTAAATCTAGTTGCTAGGGACACCGCTCTTTTATCTTTGGATATTGATCCAAGTCTAGTGGTATCAATACAATGGTTTCTTGGAGATTCATTGGTCTGTGATGGATGTTTCGATCTGACCTTTGTACCAGAAGAACCTCAGGTCTACGACCTCGTTTTTTATTATCATGAGGATTGTTTTATCCGTGAATCAATATCCATAGATGTTGAATCCTTGAAGGATGTTTATATCCCAAATATCTTTTCCCCAGACGCACTAGGAGAAAATCAAACCTTTCGGATTTACGGACTAGACATTGCAGACATCAAAGAATTTTTAATTCTGGATAGATGGGGGAATCGGGTATATCAGGATACTGGATTAGACGCTTTCTGGGATGGAACGAGACGAGGACAAGAACTTCAAGCGGGCGTTTATACCTACTATCTTGAAATCGTTTTCCGAGATGGAATTGAAGAAGTCAAAACAGGAACCATTACCTTGATTAAATAAATGAGTATAAATCAAAAAGCAGCACGTGCTCTTTTTAGTTTGCCTGAGGATTTAATTTACTTGAATGGAGCATATATGTCTCCGAATCTTAAGACGGTTGAACAAGCTGGAATGCGTGCCATCCAAAGAAAGAATTATCCTGGCCACTACACCATTGATGATTTTTTTAAACCTGGCGATGAGTTACGTAAATTGTTTGCTCAATTGGTCGGCTCAACAGAACCCAATCGAATAGCGATAATTCCTTCTGTTTCCTATGGGATGGCAAATGCTGCAAATAATATCCCCCTAGATCCATCAGATGAAATCGTTATTGTCGGAGAACAATTTCCAAGTAATTATTACATCTGGGAAAGACGTGCAGCAGAGACAGGAGCAAAAATTAAAATTGTCTCAGCGCCTGAATCAGAGAACAGAGCAGCAGATTGGAATCAATTAATTTTAGAGTTTATTCATTCCAAAACCAAGGTTGTAAGTATGTCTCAAGTGCATTGGGCAGATGGGACCTTTTTTGATTTAGTGGCCATCCAAGAGCGGATACATTCAATGGGTGGTTACCTAGTTTTAGATTTAACCCAATCCTTAGGTGCTTTACCTTTCAGTCTTCAAGAGATTAAAGCGGATGTAATTGTTTGTGCAGCCTATAAGTGGCTTTTAGGTCCTTACAGCATAGGTACCGCTTATTATTCTGAACGTTTTGATAAAGGAACACCCATTGAAGAAAGCTGGATAAATCGAGTCGGTTCGCAAGACTTTTCGCAACTTGTAAATTATGAATCTAGGCATAGAGCTGGGGCTAGAAAATATGAAGTAGGGGAGGCCTCAAACTTTATCTTACTTCCAATGATGACTGAAGGACTTAAACAAATTTTTGAATGGGGTCCAGAGAATATCCAAAACCATACGGACGAAATTTCAAAAGATTGCATTCAACATTTGCGAAAGCATGGTTACCTCATTGAAGACGACCGTTACCGCGCCAAACATCTTTTCGGTATAAGAATTCCTGACGGACGGGATATCGAAAATATGCAAGCAAGTCTCTCCAAACATAAGATTAAAATTTCTTTTCGTGGCGATGCAGCCAGAGTGAGTCCTAATGTTTATAATAGTGAAGAGGACTTTTCAATTCTACTAGATTGCTTGATTTAATAAAATCTAAATTATGAGAATAGCTTTGACAATTTTTACATGTTGGCAATTAATGGCACAACCCGAGATTGTTTGGCAGCAAGCACATCCATCGCGTGGTTTTTTATTTTTAAACGGTTACAATACGCAGCAGGCTATTTTTGATTCTACTGGTGATATTATTTGTAACGTTCCATTAGCAAATGATCAAAACGGTAGTACAATAGGTTTGTTGAAATATGATTTGGATGGAAACTTATTATGGGAGTATAGATATATAGATACCACAACCGTAAGAACTAATTTAAGATATATGACCCTTGACCAAGAGGATAATATTCTCATCATGGGAAGTTCTACGACAGAGGAGATCATAGACTATGATTTAGTTTTTACTAAAGGTGAGGCTGTATTGGCCAAAATCTCAAAGGATGGTGAATTTCTATGGGACTATAAATTGGAAGGTTTTGAACAGAGAATTCCCGAAATAAATCATGCCATTGTTGATGAAGATAATAGCATTTACATTACTGGAGAGGGGGCAACTATGTCAGGTTCCCAGATCTTTTATGAAAAATTATCAGCAGAAGGTGAATTACAATTTAGTGTCATAAATCCAGGTGTTGAGAGAGGCATGACGTTAAATAAGCGAAATAATCAGATTACAGTTTTAGGGACCAATCCTGGTAGCTCTACCTTAGATATGTTTGTATATGAAGAGTCACTCATTATTGGTCAGAAAACTTTTGATGTTGAAGCTGGAACTGGTATCAAACCATTGTTCGATGAGGAAGGAAACATTTTTGTTCGAGATCAAATTGGTACCTATCATCTTTCTAAGTATGATTCATTCGGAAATAAAATATGGACCTTTGAAGAACCGAGTAATTTACCCGATAATGTTTTTGCTGATCGGTTAAATGCATTGGCCTTTGATGCTGATAAAAATATAATTGTTACTGGTCGACATAATGGAGAAAATTATGACGATCCAGACAATTACACCAATGCAGATATACTGACCATTCAGTTGTCTCCTGATGGAGAGGAATTGCGTCGGCATCGATACATTGGGATTGGCGATAATAATGCAGAGATAGGAAGTGATGTAATGGTATATGATGATGGCAGTGTTTATGTTGCGGGAACTGTCTTCACAGGCTTAGGAAATCCTACCGATGCATTTGGAATGTATCTGGATGAAAATTGGGAAGAGTCGTGGATCGTTGATTATGATCTTGGAGATAAAGATGATCGGATTATAGAATGTTTCGCCGTTGATAATTGTATTATCACTAAAGGATATTCTAACATTGATCAGGCTCATCACGTGCTTACTAAGTATGATTTAACCACCTCTCTTCATGATTTAGAAGCAACAGCTTTAGACTTAAAAGTTTTTCCAAATCCTTTTGTTCATCAGCTTAGTTTTTCAGAAAAATATAAACTTGTCAATGTTTATTCTGAGTTAGGATTAGCTGTGCCATTTACAGTGACTGATGGTATGATTGAATTTAATCGGGACCTGCCTTCCGGCAAATATTATCTGAACTTTCAAGATAAGAAAAACGAAATAAGAATGCAGAAGGTATTGAAGTTTTAGCCCTGAATTATAATGTCACATCAATATATACTTGTTGAAAGATATATGTGGGCAAGGGAATATAATAACTTGACTTCCGTCAAATGTAGGAATCTGAAGAAGTCAAGTTATTATTTTATTCTAGTATAGTGTATATGCTATTCTGATGGCATATCGATTTAACCAAATATTAGCAGTACCCACAAACGGGTTGCCAAAAGAATCTATTTGCGACAGATCTAATTGAGAATATTGTGTATAATTAGATAGTGTAAATTGAATTCTACTTGAAGTGGACGATGCAAAATTCACACCTATTCCTGTTTCAAAAAGATAGCCTAGGTTGTTGTCATTATTAAATTCAAACTGAAAGACTGGGCCTGTTCTTGCGAAAGCAAACAACCTTGCTTTTGAATCTGTGATATTATATAGTCCACCAATATACAATGGTGCACCCGCCAAGTTTCTAAACTGGAATCCAAACTGATTGGTTCTAATTCTAGTTGTTGTGTTATTAACCCCAATGCCAGCTTGTAGGTCCCATTTCTTATTTAATCGATATCCTAATCCTACAGAAGTTGATAAACCTCCACCTTCTCGATTAAAATTTCCTCCCCAATCAAAGTGCATGTAAAGACCTTCTGTGGGATGAAATTTTGCTCGATTGTAAATTAAGGCATTTTGAGGTGTGTAAATATCTGTGGTTAAGCTACGGTCAATTGAAATTGAATCTTCTGTAATTAACTTCAGAGATACCTGCGATTCATCTTCACCAAGATACTCTCCAATATAGATTGATCCTTCCTTAAGAAAAGCGATGGCTTTATTTTGGGGACCTCTTATTTTGGCTGGTCTACTTACCTTGTTTCTATTTGATTGAGATGATCGTGCAACTGTTTCAGTAGTCTCTACTCTTCTTTTCTTACGCCCGACTTTTGTCTGAGAAAAAAGTTCTTCTGACATGATTAATGTCAGAAGAACTAATATGATTGATCTAATCATGCTTTAGAATAAAATCGTACTTTTTAACTCTAGTCCAAGCGTTTCAGATACTTCAAATTGTTGAAGACCATTTGGTCCAGTAACTAGAATTAGTTCAGGTCTATTTGGGTGCGCAATAATGTCAAAGGCCTCGATGTTTTCAATAGATTTAATCAAACTTGGTTCGTATCTATTTTCAACATCAAATATCTTTAGCCCGTTTGCTCCTTCTCCTACATAAAGTGTGGTGTTTGCAACCGTTAAGCCATAAGGGCTTTCCATATTAATAAAACTTGAAGGCACAATACCGCTTTCATCTCTAATTTCTAGAGTTACCAGCTGATTTACTGTTCCAGCGCAAGGTCTCTCGTCTTCAAACATTCCAGTTCTTAAAGTTACATAGGCAACGTCTCCTTTTGGTAAGACAGGGTCACATGATGTGGCGTGAGAAAATGCATTAACCTGGAATGGTTGGCTAGGATTGCTAATATTGAATACTTCTACTGATTGCGAAGTTCCAAAAAATAGTAAATCTCCATCCGCGAAAACCGTTTCCAAATCACCTTGACCTCTAATGTTCCCTTCATCAATTTTTACAAGGCTATTACCTTGATCTTCGATGACTGTCATTCCAAATTTATCAATTAGATAAATGTATTCATCTTTAACCGCAATTCTATTTACTGCACCACTGCTGCCACCACTTCCTGCGAAAGAAGAAGGTAAAGCAGAGCTAGGAATTATCTCATTCAAATAATCGAAGTAAACAAAATTGTTTCCTCCATTCAGTGCATTGTATAATTCACCATCTAAGTCTAGCTTTTCAGTAACCTCTTCGAAAGTAAAGTCTACAAGGGTTTCTCCTTTGTCGTTTAATAGTGGTTCAGAAATTAGATTGATATTTCTATGCACCAATTGGATGTTGTCCATGTTCGAAATGTCAATCTTTACAAAATCTGATAATGACTCTGCATAGAGGATGTTTTCATTTACAAAGAATTCTTTGTTGCCAGGGATACTAATGAATGCAGTAGGAATCGGATTATCAATATCATCATTATTGACGATATGAATCCCTTTTCCTTCTTCACCGATTAAGATAAAATCATCGCCGATGTAAATTTTTCCTGGATCGACGATTGATCTAGCTTCTGTAACAAGGTCTCCATCCCAAGCTTGGCTTAGGTCTTCATAGACAGGTGTTGCTTTGAAGAAAGTGAAAGTTCCACTACCGGAATCTTTGAAGCATGAGGTGAATACCAGCACAAATCCTCCTAGTAAAAGACATAAAATCTTTTTCATAATAATTTTTAATAGTTAGTTAATAGAAGCGGTCTTGTGTGGTCTAAACGCAAATTACTGCAGTTATGTATAAATGTGTGGAAATAAATTTTAAGATTCTGTTAAAAAATGTCTTTTAGGTGCCTATTTATGTAAAACCTGAGCCAATTGATGTGAAATGCTCCATTCTAGGTAAATAGGTAGGATATTTGAAGCGTATTTCTTTAACTCATTAAATTCTGAAGAATTCAATTGATAGAGGGATGTTGATTTTAAATTTTCTTGGACATTGCTCCTTTTTCAAGTTATTGAAAGAGGTGTATTCCCTGTTATTATTGATTGTATTTATCCCTGTTATTGGGTTCTCTCAACTAGAATATCAAAATTCATTTCACTACACGCATGATGATGGCTTACCAAGTGCAACTACCTATGATATTGTTCAGGATAGTGCCGGATATATCTGGATAGCTACAGAGGCTGGAATAAGTCGATTTAATGGGAATCAGTTTAAAAATTACGGATTAAAAGAAGGACTCGTACAAAACGAAGTGGTGACCATGATTCAAGACAAATCCAATCGAATTTGGTTGAATTCCACAGGATCCACCTCATTTATGAAGAATGGTGAGTTTGTAAGTTTAGAAAGCACAGAAAAGACAAATTTGATCTGGTCCTTTCAAGTTGTTGAAGATAGCGATCGAGATATTTGGATCGCAACTTCCAAGGAAATTCAGAGACTAGATGGTCAAACTTTTGAGCTAAAAAAGCTCCCAAAAAACCTGAATTTAAGAACAAATTACTCTCAACTGATTGGTACGAAACAAGATTCTTTAATTATCAGGAATGATAAGTCCTTAATTTTTATTGTTGGAGATTCAATCACTCGTCAGTTTGCAATTCCAAATAGCCAATCTTTAGATTCCATTCGGTGGACGAAAAGTTGCTTAAAGGGAGATAAGCTATATTACTGCAGTAGTGAAGGCTTGGCATTATTAAATCTATCAACTCAAGAATTTAAGGTTATTGATAAAGAGATTCAAGGATCAAGAAAGTTGATGGTTGAGGATAATAATATATTTGTTTCAGAACCTGAAGCAGGTATAAAGGTGTTAAAGATAAATCGGGATGATGAAGTAATAAGTTCTTATAAATTATTAGAGGGAATTCTGTGTTCAAGCTTTACGATTGATGATCAGGATAATCTTTGGGTCGCAACCTATAAATCCGGTTGTTTCATGTTTCCAAAACAAACCAAGCAAATTATTGGATATCCAGCAACCGAGTATAACCAGTTCCAAGGACTAGAAACAATCTTTGTAGAAGGGGATACCATTTGGTATGGAAATTCTAAAGCTCAATTGATTAAACAAGTCGGTTCTGAATTTGAGGTATTCAATTTAAATACAAATTCAATACAGCCAATCGTTAGAATTTTAGAAATAGAACGAAGTCAAAAAGGAAATTTATATTTCTCTACTGATAATGGAGTTTTTGTGTTTAAGAATGGCAGACCTGAATTAAAATTAAAGACCTCTGCTAAGAAAATTCATCTTTTTGGGGATAGCCTATTGATAAATACTTATAGTACTTGCTTTCAAGTTTCAGATACCTACTTTTCAGAAATGGAAGAACCCCAAATTATTCAGGAATTTGAAAGAAATGAAAATGTTAAAATAATTGAACCAGGGCGAACCTTTGCTTCAATGGTTGATTCGAAAGGCAATAAATGGATTGGTAATATTGAGAAAGGATTAATCAAAATTACACCTTCTGGTTATCGCATTTATTTCAAAGATTTATCACCCATTTTTAGTGCTTCCATAACTGAGATCATAGAACTTGAAAATGGTTGGGTTTGTGCTTCAACAAATGGGGAAGGGTTGCTATTTCCAGAAAACACTGAGTTTAGTCAAATAGATATTGAACAAGGACTTTCCAGCGATGTTTGCTTTGATTTAAATTCAATTGGGAATAAACTTTATGTTGGAACAAATAAGGGAATCAGTGTTATTGATTTTGAAAATAAAGGAGAAAATTTTTATCCTATAAATGTCATTGATCAGGTGAATGGTTTGATTAGTAATGAGGTCCGTAACTTAGCATATAAGGACGACGAACTATTAATCGCTTCTCCAAAAGGCTTGAGTGTTTATAAATTTTCAGATGATATCATCGAAGAAGATAATTCCCCTTTGATTTTTGAGACCATTGAGATTAATAGTGAGGAACAACCAATCAGCAAAAGTTATGATTTAAAGCCTAATGAAAATAACATTGTTATAAAATTTAATGCACTGGCATTTAAGAGAAATGATCAAGTGATATATGCCTACAAAATGAGTGGTGTAGATAAGGATTGGATATATACGAGGAATAATGAAACGCATTACAGTAACCTGAAATCTGGAGAGTATACCTTTGAAGTGCGTCATGTGAATCAAGACAAAGAAGGAAAGGTCAGTAGAGTGAATTTTAAAATTAATTCAACCTTCATAAATACAACTTCATTTAAGGTCCTTATGGGGCTATTATTTTTAGCCTTTATATATGGCTTTTATAATATTTTTACTTCAAGACGACGTCGTCTTTTGCTTCAGCAAATGGTAGCAGAAAAAACGCTAGAATTAAATGAGAAGGTTGTGGATTTGGCCGATGCGAATGAAAAACTTGAAGATTCAAACAAGGAACTAGAAAGGTTTGCTTCAGTAACCTCTCACGATTTAAAATCCCCGTTGCGTGCCATTGGTAGTTTTCTTCAATTGTACAAAAGAAAGAATGAAAAGAACTTTGATGAGAAGGATATAGTGTACATGGATTATGTTACGGCAGGAGTCGACAAGATGGATAGAATTATCAAGGACCTTTTATCCTTATCTAAGATTGGAAGTCATGATCAGGAATATAAAATAGAAGATACCAGGCAAGTTATTTTATCCGCCATTGATAGTCTTCCTTACATCTTTGTAGATAGTAACACTGATTGTAAATTAAAGGGCGAATTTCCTTCTTTGCTAATTCAGAAAACTGAGTTTGAGCTTATATTTCAGAATTTGGTAACAAATGGAGTGAAGTACAATGAATCAGAAAATAAGCTAATTGAGATTAAGTGTGATGAAAAAGAAGATCATTATACTTTTATCGTCTCAGATAACGGAATAGGCATTGACCCTAAATATGGAGAAAAGGTTTTTGATGTGTTTCAGAGGCTTCATTCTGATGGGAAGTATAGTGGAACTGGTATTGGGCTTTCGATCTGTAAGAAGATTGTAGATAAAAATGGGGGTAAATTATGGTTTGATTCAAGTGAAAAAGGCACAACTTTCTACTTTAATTGGCCCAAAGCAGCCTAATTGATGCTTTACGGTTGTAGTGCTTGTTCTAAATATTTCATTCGATATTAAGCTTAATACTTGCCTTAAAAGGAATATATACTATATTTGCAATCTATTTGATTTGAAGAAATCAATGATCCAAAAACCAAAGATATAAACATCGCGGCGTGGAGCAGTTGGTAGCTCGTCGGGCTCATAACCCGAAGGT
>JAHDGF010000062.1 GCA_020627785.1 Saprospiraceae bacterium | reverse complement strand
TAAAAACAATAAATTAGTGGAATTATAAATGGTTCTAATTGGGGGAAGCCTACATATCACTGTATTCAACTCAGCCGTATTAAATTTATTGGTCTGAATGCGCTGACCTAATGTATTGGGTATGGATAATTCAAATGCTCTTGTCACATCCATATCTAATACAACATTGACATACGTTGATGCTGGATTAGGGAACACTTCGAAATTAGATACAAAGTCAGGGACGTCAATATTTGAAACCACACCTTCAATGAAGATAGGACCAACATTTAGTTGACAAGCATTTTCGTCAGTCACTAAACAATGGTACTCCCCTTCTTCCAAACCAAAAATATCTTGAGTGCTTTCACCATTGCTCCATTCATAAGTATATGAACCTGTGCCTCCACTAATTTCGATATCTATGGCTCCATCAGATTGACCATCATTAAGATCTTCAAGTTCTTTTGACAAAAGAACTAAAGCATCAGGTTCTGCAATGATGAAGGTTTCCTTCAATGAAGTTTCAGCAGCATCGGTTAAAACCATGTGATAACTACCGGGTTTAAGATTTGCTAGATTGAAACTATTTGACACTAAACCAATACCTGTCCAAGAAATTTTATAGTTCGGCTTGCCTCCTGAAGGATAAATGCTTATTGAACCATTGTTTTCACCATTACAAACGACATCCTGTTTTTCAACTAAATAGTTTAAGCTTTCTGCACCACTGATTACGATTAGTTGACAAGATTCTTTAGACTCACATTCATTGGTGATTGTTAAACATACATTATATTCTCCATCTAAATCGTATTTATGGATTGGGTTTTGATCATTGGAACCGAAGCTGTCTCCAAAATTCCAAGCTCATTCACTAGGGTTCCCTATTGAACCATCGACAAATTGAACTTCTCCGCCTACCGCAGTATAGCTGAACAAGGATGAAGGTGTATTGTAATCTTCAAGAACAACCGCACTTCCGATGGCGTAACATCCATTAGCTGTATTCATAACCGTCAGTACATAAACACCTTCTCGATCAACAACTGGAGTGAGTGATGTAGATCCAGAAACAATATTCCCATTCATGGTTGACCAAGTATATGTCATGTTAGGTCCAGAAGAAGAAGCTGTACCATCCAAAGTTATCTGATTCCGTTCACAAGTCAACTGAGGCGCAGATGCTACAAAGGCAGTTGGTGAATCAATCGTCTCAATCACAAATGATTTTGTCTGCGTACAATTCGCGGCATCAGTCACTGTTACCGTATAAGTACCACCCGCTAAGCTAACCACCGTTTTACTGGTCGAACCGTTACTCCAGTTATAAGAATATGGAGCCATTCCCATATTTACATTTAGATCTATGCGTCCATCTTCTCGATCGCAACTTGGCCGCAATACTGATTCCGATATTTGCATTTCTGAATTTACGCGCACCATTACTGTATCACTCTTAGAACAACCAAACTGGTTGGTAACCGTGACTGTATAAGTACCCGCCGTGTCTGTCTTCAACACCTGCAAGGTATCTCCAGTAGACCAAAGGTAGCTATCAAAGCCTGTACCAGCATCTAAGCTCGTTTCGTCATCTCCCTCAGAACAAAGAATCAAGTCTCCCTCAATGCTAAGATTAGGAACCGGCAATTCTGTGACTGTCACTTGATCTGTTGTTGAACAGCCATTGACATCAACAACTGTTACCGCGTATGTGCCAGGACTTGAGACTATTAAAGATTGCTGGCTTGAACCATCAGACCAAGTATATGAAGCATAATTTCCAACTCGTAAATCGGTAGAACTGCCCATACAATATTGTGTCGCCCCTATGATCTGTACTTGCTGAGGAATATTTTCTGTAGCAACCACTCTCTCAGTCGCTTTACAATTATTACTATCTGAAACTGTTACTGCAAAGGTACCTCCACTTGTTAAATTTACGGTTGGTGAAGTTTCTCCATTGGACCATAGGTAAGTATAACCGGAACCTGATCCGCCACTGGCCATTGCTGTCACTGTAGCTGATTGTCCAGAACAGAATGAAACAGCAGATGAAGATAAACTCAATGTTATGGACGAACCATCATCTAAGGTCACCAACTCATTTAAAGTAGTGCTACATTCACTTGTATTGTCTGTTAAGAGTCCGAGTAGATAAGTTCCTGCCGATAGATTATTTATCCAAAAGCAACCATCTCCATTACTCTTTACACTCATTATAGAAACTGTTCCATCTGGTGCTGTTATTTGAATATCATAACTTTCATATCGATCTAAATCACAGAGCCTAATTTGTCCATCTGTTCCAGAACAAACCGTCGGGTTAATGCCAACCGCAGGAAATGGTGCTGGTGGATTTGGCTGTGTAAGGATGATTGTTTCATTTACCTCAGCAACACAGTTATCTTCCACTCGTCTTAAATCAACCACGATGTGTGAGCCAGCAAAAAACATATTGCCTGTCAGTCCACATCCAGTATCATCGGTGCTAAATGTTGCCATTACGTTTGTACCATTCGGCAAGGTTACAGTTATGATATAATCCTCATATCTCATTAGACCACACATTATAATTGATCCATTGTCTTGATCACACATGGCAAGTCGTCGCATCAGTGGCTTCTATTGTTGTTGGTACGCATTGGGATGATAAAGAAATGGTACAACAGAGTAAAAATAAGTTTAGAAAAATTTTAAGTTTCATAATTGTAAAATTGAAAGTTGTTCTAGAGATTGAATGTCAAACTCCAATAATCCAAAAGTAAATCACCACCATAAGCTCTCCCCTACATGTATATGTAGTTTACGAGCTTGAATTGACTAATTCATGGTCAAAAACTGCTATTAAACATAAAAACTTGGCAGTATGAAATTTAAATGGTAGGCTTCGTCCTCTGACATCACTCTTGAAATATCGATTTTAGAAAAGTAATGCAAAAGGATTTTCTTGGAGTAAATCGAATTCAACCGTAGGAATTATCTCAAGATCTGCGACGTATTTTTGGCGAGCAACTGTTTCACTATAGCCTTTAAAATTGGCTTTGTATAGTTGAAAGAATTTATCTGCAAGAGCTGTGTCTAAAGTGATTGAATGACAGCTGATTTCTGCACACTCAATTACTTGTGCAATTTAATCCAACTCACTTTGCGTCTTTTCTTTTTAGAACCACGAAAATCAAAAGCGAAAAAGCGAAGGTTACGATGGCAAAAAATTTTTCAAAATTGGTTTTAGCAAAAAGATTACCGACCGTATTCAAAACAAAAAGCACAAAAAATATCCACAATAAAACATCGACAACTTTTATAGGAATAAAGGCGCTTAGATACGCCCCTTTGATTAAAAGTACCACAATCAAAAATAGATTGATGAAGATTGAAATAGTCTCAAAAACATACATCTGAGCATCCGTTTCCAATCTACCTCCCCAAGCAATTTCATAGGGCGTAATCTTTACTAAAATACTAAGGTGAAAAAAGATGACAAGACTCAATAAAATAAGTAAAATTTTAATGGCGGTTTTTGATCTCATAAATTGTTCATTAATAAAATGGATATACTAAAACTACTTTTACAAACTTATATTTGCTAAAATATTTTTTTTAAAATAGATTGTAACCACAGTCTCGGAATAATCAATTCTTCGATTCATAATAATTTTTCAGTACAAAAAATGCCTTTTTCTTCTCTCCCTTTTCTGATATTAAACCCTTTCTGTTGAAGTTGTCTTGTATCTCTGGCAATACCCTTCTTGGTGATCTAAAGTCCATTAATATCCAAGGTGAAACTCCTCTGAGCTGTTCAATTTGATCAAGCATCTTTAAAGTCTCTTCATAGAGATACTCTTGATATTCTTCTGTCCATCTTTCATCTTTCGCTCCATGTAAGCCATACTTTGCACCAGCACCAAATTCAGAAATTATTACTGGTTTGTTTTGAGTTATTTCCCATTTTATTTTCTGACACTTTTCAATGGTTCCATCATACCACCCGATGTATTGATTGAAACTAAGGATGTCTACTACTTCTGCAAAGGGATCGGAGATGGTTCTGGTATTGGGGTCATTATTATAGTCCTTCTGTTCTAGTGCAGCACTGATGAGCCGTGTATTATCTTTTGCTTTTGCAAATGTAGCCAGCTTATTTAAAAACAGATTACGTTCATCACTGGTAGGAGTTTCATTGGCCATAGACCAAATAATCACACTGGCTCTATTGATGTCCCGATCCATGACTTCAGATAGTTGGTTTTGCGCATTCTTGTAGGTCTGCACATTATCCCATGCGATCGTCCAATAGACTGGAATTTCTTCCCATACCATTAAGCCCATTTTATCAGCCATTCTGATCATGTGCTCATTGTGCGGATAATGTGCAAGCCTCACAAAATTGCATCCTAGAGCTTTAGCATAGCCCAATAATATTTTTGCATCTTCGATGTTGTTAGCCCTGCCCCCACTTAACGGAGATTCTTCATGGATAGAAATTCCCTTCAAAAAAATCGATTGTCCATTTAGTAGAATATCCGTACCCAAAGTTTTTATGGTTCGAAAACCAATGGAATCTACCAATCTATCTTCGGATGTTGACAGTTCTACACGATACAATTTTGGTGAGTCTGGAGACCAATGTTCGAGATCTTGTACCTTAAACTCAAATGTATAGTTTCCATCTGCATTGCTTTGAATGGGCTTGTCCAACTTAAGCTCGGGGATTTTTAAATAAACTTCCTGATTTTCAATCTGACTTCCATTAAGCCTTATTTCTCCTTCGATTATTTTAGGATTATCAGGCGATAGCTGAATTGAATAATTTGAAATTAAAGTTTCGGGCGTTTCAAAAACTTTGACATCACGAGTAATTCCTCCGTAATTCCACCAATCTGTATTCAAGGTGGGAACCCCTTCTTTTAATCTTTTATTATCAACTTTTATGATCAAATGATTTTCTTGATCATCAATAACGTTTGTTATTTCATATTGTATGGGTGTGAAGCCGCCGACATGTGTTCCCAACTTTTGTCCATTTAAATAAACTTCCGTTTTATAATTTGAAGCGCCGATGTAAAGGAACACCCTACTCGATTCTTTTGATTTTTTAAACTCGAAAGACTTTTTATACCATATTGTCCCTTCGTAGTAAAGTAGATTTGGCTTTTGCAAATTCCAGTCGCCAGGAACAATTAAGCGATCCATTTTATCAAAATCATATTCGATTAGGTCGCTTTTATCTTTTGGTTTTGAGTTTAGAAAAAATGCACTTGCCCAAGGATGTTCTTGCTGATCAAATGGTTCGTACCGATAATTGTAGTATCCATTTTCATATGGATCAACAATATAATTCCAATGCCCGTTCAGAGAAAGAGCATCTCTGTGATATACATTGGTGAATATCTGATCTTGGCCAAATATATGATTGCAATTCATCAAAAGCAACAGTATTAAAATAACTCTAACCATCATCGTTTTTTTAATTTTCAATCACAATTCTTTCTAGCACCTTTTGGCTTGAATTGAGATCTTGAATTTCAAGCAAATAGGTACCTGTCACAAATGAATTAATTTCAATCTCCGTTACATTTTTATAACTTCCAAGCAACTTTCCTTCTAGATCATATAAATTTGCTGAAAAGCTAAGCTGCCCATTAACATCAATATAAATGACTTTAGAAGCTGGATTAGGATATATATTTAGCTTCACACTTGATAGGTCATGTGTAGAAGTAACTGCATCGACGCCATCACAATCTTCATCAATTCCATTGTTTAGAATTTCTTCGGCATCAGGATTTATGTCTGGATTATTGTCATCACAGTCATCAGCTACGAGGAAACCGTCTTGATCTAAATCATCGTCAAGCGTCGCTGGATTACAATCATCATCCAAGCCATTGTAAACAACTTCTGACTGACCAGGATTAATACTTGCATTATCATCGTCACAATCTACATCATTAAAAAATCCATCACCATCCAGATCGACAAGTTCAATATTTGGGTTTCTTAATTGAATGGTATAATCTTCCACCTCTCCTGGATACCCACCACATGGATCTGCTGTAACGTTACTCCCAAATATATTTCTTACCCGCATCGTCGTAGCACCCAATTCTTGAATTTCTTCTATAGTAAATTCACCAGTGCTGGTATTATTTTCGAAAGAAGACATGGTAATCAACTCGTCAGTTTGTTCCACTTCGATCAAAATCTATCCAAGCAAAAGCAGTATCTAATGGAAAAGCAATGTTTAGCGATATGGTTATCACATAACTTGTATCTGCATACAGCTCTGTAGAAAGATGCCTGAAGTCAGAAAAATCTGATTTACCAGAAGTGTTGCTCAACTCATTTAATTGCACGAAAGTGATGTAATCACTCCCAGTATTTGATGAGCCAGCGCCTTCACAATAGGTCAGATTAGAGGCTCCTCCTTCGCAGGTACAATTCGTTGAATACATTTCATTAGAGGACAATGCATCACCATCATCACATAATTGACCGATTAGATTATCATCTAAATCTGGGCACACATCAAAGGCATCACAAATTCCATCTTCATCAGTATCAGGGCTATTTACATCACAATCCAAAATTTCAATATCTGCCTCAATCACCCCCCGTCCATAGGTCCCTACTCTAATTTTTTGTGCATTGTACTGTATTTCAATGTCGTTGATTCTGGTGTTTGGTAATTTGCCATAAGGCACCCAATCAAGATGATTATCATCCTTATAATAAACCCCTGCTTCAGAACCGATAAACATCGCATTATCAATATCTTTGTAAAATTCAATGGCTCCAAACCTAACATTTGGTAGTTCGCCTGAAATATTTTCCCAAGTATCTCCAGCATCTCTAGAAGAGAATACTTTAGTTCCTTGCGTATACCCACCTACCGTTATAACAACATGATTCATATCTAGAGGATTCACCTCCATGTCTGTGAGACTTCCACTCGGTAAGTTTTTACTAGTCCAAGTATCTGCGTCCGTATCTTTCACAAACAGCTTGTCTGTACGATTAGCATAAATGCGTTCACTATTTGAATCTGCAATTGCAATATGGGCCAGGTTCAAACCTTCATCAAGTTCTTCACTGATTTGTGTCCAAGAATCACCTCTATCCAAACTTTCATAAACGCGACCATAGCCAGCAATAATACGCCTTGAATCATTCGGATCTAAACGATATGGCGTTATCCATGCCCCTTCCCCATCTTCGTTAGGAGGAGAAATATTGGTGTTATTCGATCCATTGAATCGACGCATGGCGCCTAATTGATATTCCCAATAAATTAGTTCTTCATTATTGGGATCAATCTCAGTAATCATTCCATCACCCGTACCAGCTAAATCATCCCAAGTACCATTTCCATCTCGATACATACTGCCATTATCTTGTGAGCCTCCGGAAATAACATTCTCATTGGATTGCGAAACAGCAATGTCATAGAACTGTGTTATAATCAACCCATCACTTAAATTTATAAACTCGCCCGTCTCTATATTCAATGCATCTACACCACCATCATGACAAAAATAAATACGATCATTTTGTAGTGGATTGACATAAGTATTTCTCATGTCCACATGAATCAAAGGCAGACCGTTATTCCCTAACCAATGCGTAATTTGGTTATAATTAGCTCCACCATCTGGAGATCGATAAAGATCAAAATAACCAGTAATATAATCTTCAGAGTTCTGTGGATTAATGGAAGTCACTTGGGAATTAAAAGATTCTGGAGCGGTATGTGTTATCGAAAAAGATTCTCCAGAGTCGATACTCACTTTTATTTCATTTCCATGGGTCACCACAACCTTTTCTGGATCTTGTGCTGTTAATGCAATCCTTACTGTTCTAGTACCAAAATCTTCAATGAAAGAAAATTGCTCGCCACCATCGGTACTCTTTAAAAATTCTCCGTTACTTTTTCCTAAGTAGACAACGCTATTATCTCCATACTTATAATACACTTGCTCACATCTTGAATCAGTCACCTGTCTAAATGAATTAAAACCATCGGTAGTTTTATATAAACCATTATTTGTTGTAACTAATATTGTCTGACTATTTTCTGGATCAGCCGCCATCCAATAAATCCTTGCATTTATAGATGTTGGAAAAATAAAATTAGTTGGACTCCAAGCATCTCCTCCATTCTCTGACTTATAAATACCAATGCTAGGTGAGCCATTCCATATGTGATTACCTAAAGAAATGTAAAGAACCTCAGGATTTTCTTGATCAACCACAATTGATGAAACTGCAAGATATGGTAGCTCGTCGCCTATAGCCGTATAGGTACCTCCTCCATCCTCAGTTTTCCACACACCTCCGATGGATGCGCCAACATAAAATATATCTGGATCTGTTGGATGAAAAGCCAAGCATGAAGTCCGACCCATAGAAATCTGAAGATTTATAAATTTTGTATTGGATATGTTGGACCATTCGACATCTTTATAAAGATCATCAAAAACAGAACGTTGAGAATTTTCTTGCTTTTGGAAATAATAGGCAGTAAAATCTCCAAAGCTCCCATCTGGATTCAGACTGGTCTCCCAATAATTTTTCCAGCGCATATATTTCACAAATTCTCCATCTCTATGTTCGCCAGCTACCAATTGCTTAGCTGCCATGTTGGGATGTTTTTCTTTAAAATATGCCTCTGCTTGATCGCAAATTTTTTCAAAATTACTCCCTGAATTTAAAATGCTCCAAATATTCTCTTGTCCAAAAAGTACAAGTGAAACAAGAGAAAAACAGACAATCAAAATATGGTTCTTTGTCATAATCATTAATAATTGATTTAAAGCTAATAATTTATTGATAGAATGATTGAACAGGATTTAATAAGCCTTTGATATTCAATAAATTTCCACTGAATATGTCTTAATAAAATAATCGTAAAGGCTTGACCAATGCCAAGTCTTGAATGATTAAGAGCTCTAAAATTCCAAGTTATATTTGCTTGGATCAAGTTCATATAGACCCAAAGTAGTTGACTTTAATTTACTTTGTATTCAATGTAAGATTGTTATTTTTGATAAAGAACAACATTAAACTTTGAGAGATTTAGAGCTTGCTAAGCAAATCATTAAGAACAATTGGAGAGATGGCTTTTCTGTCCCTACTTCAAAATTATATCCCTTTCAATGGATGTGGGACTCTGGCTTTGTGGCCTTAGGCACCGCCACCTATGATGTAAAAATGTCCATGACTGAAATAGGAAAACTATTCTCTGGCCAATGGGAGAATGGGATGATTCCGCACATTCTATTTCACAGCGAAAACGAACACACCTATTTCCCAAATTTTGATTTCTGGAATTCTCAGGTGAATAAAGGGGCACCCACAAATCCTAAATCATCTGGCATTACTCAACCTGCAGTATTTGGATTTATACTGGAGGATATTTTAAAAAATCATTGGGAAAACCAAGAGGTTAAAGATTTTGTAAAAGGTATATTTCCTAAGGTGGTAAACTATCATCGATTCCTTTACGACTACAGAGATCCAAATCAGGAAGGACTCTTTTTTATTTATCACCCCTGGGAATCTGGGAGAGATAATTCGCCGCTTTGGGATGAGTCTATGAAAAATATTGAAATCCTTCCTGGAACAATACCTCCCTACGAAAGAAAGGACACTGCACTTTCAAATGAAAATCAAAGACCAACACAGGATAAATACGACAGATATGTTTATCTCCTTGAGCTTGGTAAGAAATATAAATACGAAGGGAAAGAAATTGCAGAAGAAAGTCCTTTCCTTGTTCAAGATAATATGATGAATGCCATACTCATCAAATCCAACGATAGCTTAATTCAAATCGCGGAGGATCTGGGCTTAGATGCGGGACAGGTCATTGAATGGCAACAGCTCAGTAAATCCAATTTTGATCAAAAATTCTGGAATGAAGAGTTGGGAATGTATGTAGGTTATGACTTAAGAAATGAAAAACAAATGCTTCACAAGGAGATTGGTGGCATCGTGCCCTTATTTGCTAGCATTCCCGACCAAGGTAAAGCAAAGAGGATTAATGACTATCTACAAAATTTATCGAGCAGAGGATATTACCTCTGCCCAAGCTACGATGTCGATAGTCCCAATTTTGAATCCATGAGATACTGGAGAGGACCGATCTGGCCACAGATGAATTGGATGGTGCACAAAGGACTTTTAGAATATTCCTTTGACGAAACAGCAGGAATTGTAAAAGATGATCTCATCACATTAATTCACAAGCTTGGTTTCTATGAATATTTTGAAGCACAAAAAGAAGTAGTTGAAACTTTACAAAAAGGTTATGGAGGGAATAACTTCTCTTGGACGGCCTCTAGTTACATTCATTTAAACACGAACAGATGAACATTCTAGATTACAGTATTGTATTTGCTTATCTCATAGGCTTCATTTGTCTAGGTTTTTTATTTAAAAAAAATGAATCCTCGAAAGACTACTTCCTTGGAGGCAATTCTTTGGGCTGGTTTCCATTGAGTTTATCCACCATGGCAACCCAACTTTCTGCCATTAGTTTTATTTCAGCTCCGGCTTTTGTTGGCTTGAAAATGAATGGAGGATTAAAGTGGTTGACTTTCGAGATGGCAGTTCCTATTGCCATGCTGTTTATTATGCTTGTCGTTATACCACCGCTATTCAGATCCGGCATTGTAAGTATTTATGAATATGTTGAACGAAGATTTGATTATTCAACTAGAATGATTTTAAGCATCGTCTTTCAAATCAATCGAGCGCTTAGCACCGGTGTGATGGTATACGCCATTGCCTTTATCTTACAAGCAGTCTTAGACTTGGATTTTAGCGTAACGATTTTAATCATCAGTGTAATTACAATCATCTATTCATGGCAAGGAGGAATGAAAGCCGTTGTCTGGGGAGATGCCATACAGATGATTATTTTATTCGTGGGTTTAGTTGTCTGCTTATTCTATGGTTGGTCACACTTAACACAGACCGTGGAAGCCATAACATTTGACGCAAGTCGCCTTCAAGTTATTGATCTAAATTTAGGCATCGGAGAAGGAGAAGAATACGGCTTATTCCCGATGATTATTGGAGGGCTTTTCTTATATATTTCCTACTACGGTTGTGATCAAACCCAAGCTCAAAGAATGTTATCAGCGAAGAATGAAGGAACCATAAAAAAATTAGTATTAGCAAATGGCTTGTTGAGATTTCCGGTGGTTCTGATTTATTGCATCATGGGATTAATCATCGGCCAATTGGTCTTGAGCACTCCCGAATTTTTATCCGATATTCAGAATCTCACACAAAAACACTTTCCGCAAGAATATGCAAGCAACGGCATAAAGGCAGATTTAATGATGCCTGTCTTCATTATGAATTATCTACCGCACGGACTCATAGGATTACTAATGATTGGGATCATGTCTGCAGCCATGTCTTCCCTTAGCTCTACCATAAATTCTTTATCTGCGGTAACTGTAGAAGACATCCTGAAACGGCAAGGCATTGTGAATGACGATAATTACATGCGGTATTCTAAGTACATGGTTGTCTTTTGGGGAGTGGTATGTATTGGTGCGGCTTTCTTATTTGGCGGAAGTGAAAACCCGGTCATAGAAATTATTAATGCCATTGGTTCTGTTTTTTATGGGCCAGTATTGGCAACTTTCATCTTAGCCATTTTTTCAAAAAAAGTGAGTTCCACTGGCATGAAGATCGGAATCATCGTGTCTGTATTGATCAATCTTATTTTTTCTAAAACCATGCAAGGGATCATTGGCTTTGATCCAGGCATTTCTATCTTTTGGATCTGGCTCAATTTCACAGGCTTCTTCTTAGCTTTAGGCATCGCATACACGATCAGTTATCTATCGCCTTCAAAGGCAAAAGAAGAAAACTTAATCGAACGACCGCATTTTACTTGGAAAGATTTTTTATGTAAGGAAAGTTATATTCTATTAGGATTTTTTGTTTTCATCTTGGTACTCTGTGCTTATCTCCCGGAGATTCTATCTTAAAAAAGTAATGCATTGAAAGTTCTTTTATGTCCAGATAAGTTCAAAGGTTCGCTTTCTTCCATGGAGGTGTGCGAACATCTGAGCGAAGGAATTTTAAGCAAGTATCCCGCGTGCAACATCATTTCTTCTCCGATGGCAGATGGAGGTGATGGATCAATAGAAATCATCCAATCAATCCTAAATCTCACAAAAGTTTCTGCCCAAACCGTTGATCCCATCGGAAGAGAAATAACGGCTCTATATTTTAAGTCTGAAGATACTGCCTTCATCGAGCTCGCCAGTGCAAGTGGCTTAGTGCTGCTTAATGAATATGAGCGCAACCCCCTATTCACTTCCACACGTGGCACTGGATTAATGATTAAGCATGCCATAATGAATGGTCTCAAAAAAATCTATTTATTTATTGGAGGTAGTGCGACCAACGATGCGGGTATAGGAATTGCTCAGGCTTTAGGATTTGATTTTTTATCAGAGAATGATGAGCAGCTTGAACCCACAGGTAGAAACTTAGTAAAAATTAAGAACATAAATAATAATCAGCTTTTTGATTTAGATGATGTAGAAATCCTGGTTCTCTGCGATGTCAACAATCCCATGCATGGCTCAACAGGCGCAGCACATACGTATGCCCGACAGAAAGGTGCCAGTGACCAGGATATCGAAGAATTAGATCTGGGCCTGAAAAATTATGATGGTATATTGCAAAATCAACTCAATAAAGATTTAGGTACCATGGCTGGAATGGGTGCCGCCGGAGCCGTCAGTGCTTCCCTTGTCGGGCTTCTAAATGCTACTTTATTGAACGGCTTCCAGATGCTTTCTGACTTAACCCAATTAGAAACAAAAATCAAAAATGCAGACCTTGTTATAACCGGAGAAGGTAAAATTGACTCAACTTCATTCCAAGGGAAGGTCGTTGGAAATGTTACCAAACTTTGCAAAAAACACCAGACACCTTGCGGCGTAATTTCTGGAATGATCGAAGACCAAACCTTCAATAAAAGTAATTTTCTATTTCTCCATTCGGTTATCTCATATTCTGAGAATATAAATGACGCAATGACCAATGCTCGAAAGTATCTTACCATGATAGGGAAAGAAATTGGCACCTTCATTCAACAATAGCCAGAGACCTTCAATGGTTTCAATTCATTAGGCTCTTTTTAATTTTTGTTTGGATATTTTACTCAATTCATCTGCCAGATGTTTCGCAATTTCAAACATCCCTCCTTTCTTTAGAGCAGATTTTTGCTCCGCCCCAGAATTGTAATTGGTATTTGTGTTTACATCATAGACCCACTTGACACCGTTTGCATCTTCTACATATTCCAAAGCGCCAACTCCAATACCGTTAGACTTTAGGAATGATCCATATTTTTCAAGATGCTCATTTTCATATTCATTTAGAATTATAAACTTAGACGTAGGAACTTCTTTACTTGCTGGACAAAAGGCATCTCCGATATTACATGAATCTGCAGGGCATAATTCAAATCCATTTTCAGCATCAATGCTTACGGCATATAAAAACTTTCCACCTACAAACTCAGCACGGACGATACGGCCACTGACTGGTTTAATATATTCTTGCACCAACCAAATTCCATCTAATGATTCACCTATTTGATTATCTTGAATGGATTGAATCAAACTTTCCTTCGAGTGAAACAACTGCACACCCGTCCCTTTACCACCACGATTTGGTTTTAAAATAAATGGAAATATATTCAGTTGATCTACTGCTTTAGGTAGTGAATCTACATGATTCGAAATGATGGTTTTCGGATGAGGGATGTTGAATTCTTGGAGGGCAATATATTGCTCAGACTTTCTCAACTCTAATTGCAGTGCTTTTCTATTGTTGATAACCTTCCGTCCATGTCTTTCAAGCCATGCTAGAATATTTGCAGTCATTTCTGGGGCATATCTATGATCTCTTGTGTGTGCTGATGCACTCATACGATTATAAAAGATGCCTTGAGGTGGAATTGAATTCAGGTCAAGCGTGAGGTCATTAATAAACCATTCTTCGTAAGGAAGATTTAATTTTTCAAAGGCCGCTCTTAAGGGTACTACCCAATCATCATTTTCATGGATTACATAAATTTTCATAGTATTTCTTTTTGAGTTCAAAAAAAAGAGCCTTCTCACGCTAGCGAGAAGGCTCTTCTAAATCAATATTATAATCAAATAATTACATACGCCGTTCTCTGCTCAGTGGTACACTAAGGCAACAACAGCAGCAACATGCATTATGTATATTATGATTTTGTTTCATAAGTCAGCAAATTATGCAGGATTTATGAATATGTCAAGTCGTCCATATTTCTTAATGCGTAAGTTGAGATAAAAGTCCTGTGCACGTCATTAAGCAAAAAGTGTTTTAATGATTTTACATTGTAAAACTGAACATTCTTTAGTGATGGTGGTGGCCTCCGTCTTTCTTAAATGTATAATTTTTGACATTTAGGGGTTCAATGCTACTATCCGCTTGCTTAATCTTGTAAGCCTTATTGACGGCGATCCCACTCAATTCAGTTTTTGATCTTGCCTTGTCTGGCCACATAACTAGTACATTTATTTCGGGATCACAATCACCAAGTCCTATTTCAAGTCTCAAGGGATTACTGCCAAAGCTACCCCCAGTATTCACTACCCTATGGATCTGACCTTTGCTTGTTGTTACAATCACTTTTGCACCGACTGCATCCACATTTTTGCTTGAGCCTTCAAGCTTAAAGCTTATCCACTTATTTGCATTAGGTTCGTTATCAAAAAGCACATTTGTAAAGGTATCCCCTTCAAAGGCACCTCCCATAACAGCATAAATCTCTTGATCTCCATCATTATTTAGATCTGCAAACGAGACTCCATGCCCCTTCTGCACATGGCCGAAACCACCAGAATAAGTGACTTCTTCAAACTTTTTCCCTGCAACATTTCTGAACATTCGATTGGGTACAGTAGAACCTAAATGCGGTGTGCCGGTCCCTATGTAGAAATCTAAAAATCCATCCATATCAAGTTCCCCATAATTACTACCCATGGCGTAGATTGATTTTCGGACACCATAAGTCTGTGAAATATCTTTGAAGGTTCCATTTTTTTGATTGATGTAAAGTCTCGGTTGCTCTTCCATTGGTGGCATCTTAAGGAGCTCTGCGGCATAGTCGTGTCCCGCCATATTCTCCCGATTCGTATCAAAACTCCCAACATAAAGATCTTGCCATCCATCATTATTTATATCGAAAAACCAAGTCGGAAAGGACATCTGTGGTTCGCCTACACCCGCTAATTTTCCGACCTCTTTGAAGGTTCCATTTTTTTGATTCTGATACAGGAGATTTTTACTTTCAAGTGTGGAGATATATAAGTCTGGATATCCATCATTGTTGTAATCACCTGCAGCCACTCCTTTCACGAATCTGGAAAAACTGATTCCAGCTTGCTCAGAAACATTTACAAAGGTTCCATCGCCTTGGTTTTGAAATAGCTCAGATTTAATAAGAAATTGGGGGCTTGCTTCATTACCAAAAAACAAATCAAGATCGCCATCCTATTTCATAATCCAGAAAGGTTGCTGTTTGACATGGGTATTTACTATTAAGTCCAGCTTCATAAGTGACATCTACAAAGGTCCCATTACCCTTATTCTTTAGAAGAGAATTTGGGTGAACGCCAGCAGATCCTAACCAACCGCCTCTAAGTATTAAGATGTCTTTATGTCCATCTCCATCATAATCGGCATGCAAACAATTAAGACCTCCATCGATGCCATTGATGCCAGCCTGTGCTGTTGCATTTCTAAACCCTCCAGTACCATCGTTTTGAAAGTATTGGGCCTGGTCTTCCATCCCATAGCTGGTGCAAAAAATATCTAAAAATCCATCGGAGTTAAAGTCATCAATGCAGACCCCACCCGACAATCCATTTTGAGCAACGCCTGTTGACATAGCAATTTCTTTGAAACGAGGAAAGTCCTTCGCCTCTTGCGGTAAATTTATCAACTCCGCTTTAGAAAGTCCTTCGGGATAATTGCCAAGTGTCATCTGTGCTAGATTCAATAACCATCGATTCTGCAAATCTTGTGGGTGCTTTTTTACTAATAATTTAAATAGTTCACTTGCCTTTTCTGAGCCTGATTTATCTGAATGTTGGCCCTCCTCCATTAAAGGGACCAAACATGAAAAAGGGGTATGATTATTTATGCAATTTTTCTGTTCGCCATCTCTTAAATAAGCCAAGGCCAATAGATCATAGATTGCTTTAAAACGAGGTTGATAATTTTCTTTGGATGCTCCACTTTGTTTTAATACTCTTTCGATATCTGCCGCCGCTTGCTCAGAATTTCCAGCGTTTAAATTTTCACTCGCATAACTAAAAAACTTTTGACCACTTTGTTGAGCGGTTGCATTTACCATTTCAGCTTTTGAAATATTTGCTCTTTGTGTATTCCAATGATAATAATCATGAGGGCTTCCATTGGCCACAAGATCATCTAACTCCTTGGCCATGGCTTGAGTCCCTCCTAAAAGTGTTGTAGTACTAGAAGCTTTACTTTGTTGGGATGTATTATTACTGGTAGCCTCATTTGGATTGCAACCTAGAATAAGACCGGTGGAGAGCAAAAAGAGTATTTTGAGTAATTTCATTTTATTCCTTTAATTGTTCTTTAGTTCTACGTCCTTAATAAAACCTCCATTTCATTTTTAGTAGAAAAATGAGGCAAGGCATGTAGTGACTTCAATTTTTACTAGCTTTTTTAGATTGAGGCTCAAGATACTTTTTTCCAGCACCTTTCTAAATCCATTATTTCTCCTTTTTTCTAGTTCAACCATTCCCTTCAATATTTCAATAACTTTGAACTTAATTTGAGTGGCATTTGCATGCAAATGCATCCATAGAAAATAACTGATGACGCAATGCTGATTTAATTTATTTCATAACCAATAATCCTAAATGATAAGGAATTAAGATCATTGACTGAAGTATCCATTTGCCTGGAGCGCACAAAGAATGTAACTCAATTTTTTATTCCTAGAAAAAGATTATCAAATCATAAGAAGTGCAAATAAAAAAAGCAAGACACCAACGGCATCTTGCTTTTCATATTTAACTATGATTGGTAATCTTACTTCACAATTACCACTTCTATTCTTCTATTTTCCGCTCTACCTTCTGGCGTATCATTGGTGGCCACAGGATTAGCAGCACCAAAACCTTGCGTAGATATTCTAGCATCAGGTATTCCGGAAGCGACCAATCTTGCTCTTACGGCCTCCGCTCTTTGCTGAGATAATAATTGATTAGAATCAGGATTTCCTTGACTATCAGTGTATCCCTCAATATTCACCTTGATATCTTCATAGGCTTTTAGGATTGCAGATAAATTGTCAACTTCGACTCCGGATTCTCCAGCGATTGTTGCTGACCCTGAAGCAAAATTTAAATTCTTAAATCTAAATCTTCCTTCCGCATCATTATTACTATCATTTTTGATAAAGGCCAACATTTGTTCGCCAGCAGAACCTGCAGCAAATTTGATATTATCCAATAGGCCTAAGGCGGCATCGTTTACTTTACCAAAAATATTGGTCACCGTATTGGTTGCAGTTTCAGCTACAGCAGTAGTCGTAGTTGCCACTTTTTCAGGAACTGCTTTTGCAATGGTATCCGTCGCAAAGCAACCTTTCGTCATCAATAACCAGATCAGCCCTAGCAACAGTAATAAAGGCACCAGCCACTTAAAGATTCCCATGCCCTTACTTCCTTCCTCTACTTTTGTTACTACTGGTTCTTTAGTTACCACCGGTTCAACTTTTTTAGGCTTAACTGGCTTTTCTTTTTTAACCTTCTGTGGTTTTGGTTTAGGCTCTTCCTTCACTTCTTCCTTCTTAATCCAACCAAAAGAAGATAGCTCAGTAGTTTCAAAAAATTGATCTGGCAATGCTGATTTAACTCGATCTTTCTGTCCATTCAGAAGCGTCTTCAAACCATCAACACTAAGATTATTTTCTTGGACATGTTTACCCAAGGTTGACAACATCAAAGGAGCGCTAATTTTAGCCATCTTCGATGAGTTATTTTTCTTAATGCCACTTTCTTCAGCAACTGTATTTGTTGCTTCCCTTAATTTACCTGGATAAAGCGAAGGAAGAAAATGGTTTCCTCTGTTGACCAAACCATTCACTGTCTGAGGACTTCTTACGAAAATATCTTCAAGATCATAATCTCTTACATTTTCGCTTTTTAAAATTTTATGTAAGTCTTTGGCTCCTTTATCATAGCTGACTCTTTGAATCATTCCAGCCAAAATAGCAGCAAAGGTCCCATCAACCGCGGCTCCTGTGTTCTTCTCTTCTTCCCCAAAAAAGTCGGCAGAATTTGTGGCGAGGCTTTGACCTACCTTGGATTTTAATGTTTGTAATAGATTAATTGACATGTAATTAGATATTTAATATTAGTTTATACCTATGAGACGCAAAAACCGTTCGAAAGTCTAGTTTTTGATGCTTATGAATATGAAAATATTTTAAGAAAAATTTTTGACGCCCTAGAATGCGCCATATTCATTGCCATCCCCAAAGGTTTTTCTAACGTATCAATATGCGCTTGAGATATTTTTTATTGATTTCAGCACAAAAAAATTATGGGAGACTATATTTTTTAACCTAAACCGATAATAATTAGACTACCTTGGATATAGTTAAAAATATGTGGGTTCAACCTGATTGATTTTAGCGCAAACTTGGATATGAGCTAAGACCTCATTGACTTTGACTTCATTGACTATCACTTCATTCAGTCATTCAAATTTGTTTTTTATGAGCACCTGTGAAGTTAAGATGATTGACATTTGCATGCAAATAAGGCTTTACTAAAATGAATTTCCACTGAACTGTTCAATCAGGAATTAATGAATAAATTTCTTTAATCTAAAGTTTCCAGTTGTAGGCTCCATTAATAAGAGAAAATAAACAGTTTTGCTTGAAGGGCCTAAATCAAAATTGAAGGCTGATTGTTCATGAAGTAAAAGTTCTTTCGAATTAATAAGTTGTCCATTCATACTGTATATACTTGCCATGTGTTGCCCAAGCATATTTTCACTACTGAATGATCCATTGCCATTATAAAATATCTGAGCTTCCTTTGAGCTTGTTTTATTTAAAGATGTAGTAGTTGCATTTACATTTGATTGAAAAGTAATGTTTTTGAAGAAAACTTGATTATTAATAAAGCTTTCATTAATGGTCATTACTTTATTGCTTAGACTCATATAATACCAATCATAATGGATTGAGATAATGATGTCATCAAGATCAATACAATTTGTTGATTCTGCAATTCTCTTGACTCTAATACAATCTTCAAATTCTCCAAAACTTGTTTTAACAGTACCAATCGCATCAAACTCTATTATTTCAGAGGTGCATCGACTCGAAGTTATAGATGGAGTTCCATCAGAGTTAAAGTAATCTAATTTAGTGGTGTTGGTGAACTTATCGTTCAACTCAAACGGAAATTCGAATACAACGCTAGGTTCAGCGAAAAGAGCATAATCTAATTCCGAGGGGTCGAATCCTCTTAGAAAACCATAATTTATAAGAGCGGCGTTTTCTTCCCCAAAAATTGATAAATCTATCCTTCCATTACTCAAGGTTGTTTCAGAAGCATAACTTGCATCCGGAAAAGTTGCAAGTATTATTGGATTCTCAATTTCGCGTATATATTCAATTGATGTTATGGCGGAGTCAAGGACAAAGGATGAAAAATCCCAAAATTGATTTAACCCATCACTACCTGCATCGACATTTGATTCATAAAAAACTCTATAAATTTCCATTGAATCACCAACTTGCGGAACCCAGGTAGATTCGATGGTCTGAGCCATCAAGTTTAACGACATAAGTGAAAAAGCACAGAGGAAAAGCTGTTTTATTTTTGGTGTTTAATTAAAAAACGACGAAAGGATAAATTTTGATAATTTCAAGTTAACTAAGTTTTTGGAATTGGTGTACAAATTTCAATAATAAAGCCATTGATGTCTCGGAGATATCCAACCTTTTGTCCCCAAGGTTTCTCAACAGTTTCTGATAGAATCGTGGCCCCGTGCTTCATGGCATTATCCATGACCTTCTCCACCTCACCCGTCGTAAACGCAAGTTCGAATCCAAAAGGTTTCTCATTCACACTACTTTTTTGAAATCCATTTTTAAAATTTGAATTACCCAATTCAATGTTGGCAAAGGCTAGTGTGGTGGAACCTGATATAATTTCACCGTAGTCATTTTCAGGCGTGATGAACTTTTGTTGAAAACCGAAGGCATCATTATAAAATTTAATGGTTTGCACGACGTCGTCAACATATAAGATTGAGTAAGCATATTGAAGTTCCATGGTCTGGTTTTGTTTTTGTTTAATCAATTTTTCAATCGATTCAAATGCATTAAGTAATGAAAGAAATGGGATGAAGAAAATTGCACTGATCCAAAATTTAAGATTCATTCTTTTTTATGCAAAGCTATAAGCAAAAAAAGAAATTGCTTTGTAAAAAAACGACATCACCGAAATGTACTTGGATTAGCTCCAGCAATTTGTTTAAAGTTATGAGTCATGTGTGCATGATCATAGTACCCGCCATCGAAAGCAATCTGTAACAAACTTTGATTTTTATTTGTTGAAATTGCTTTTGCTGTGTTCATAAACCTGATCGTACTTATAAATTCCTTTATAGTCACGCCCATATACTTCTTGAATCTTCGCTCCAATTAACGTACACTGATTAGATGCGATTGAGCGATTTCCTTAATACCGATTTTACCTTGCAGCATTCTAATTGTTTCAACAATCCTCGAGATAAGATCATCTCTATTGGAAGTATTCTCGTTCTGCTTATTGCAAATGAAATTATCAATCAATGAAAATCGCTCTTTCAAAGAACTTGATTCATTCAACAAATAAAGCAAATTTGAACTCCACTGTAGGTCAGCGAATTCAATTTGACTGTTTTTAAATGCTGACAATGGAATGGAAGAAAAAGCGGCAAAAGACTCCGCTTGAAATCTTACACCTATTACGTTAGTTTCTTCAGGTAGTGTCAATTCTTGAAATCTTGTCATGTATCCTGAGACTAACCCTCTATTTTGATTTAAATCTAAAATCAAGTCAACACAACTGTCCGGCAAAACTTTAAAATGAGTTGAACCCTCTGAACTGAATGTCCAAATTGACTCAATCAAAGTTTGAGTTTTATTTAATGGTTCAAATTCTTGATGCATGTTTTCGGGTTTACCGCATGGTCTTCATAACCATACGAAAATAGCAATTATAAACTTACCGAGTTTGAAGGTCCTGCCTTAGAACCGGATCTATCTCTAAGATTCTCCATTCAATACATACTTCCTGACAAAACATCATGCATGTCTATCAAAATAAGGTGGATTGATGTATATTTCGGGCATATCTAAATTTGACGAAAGTGGTTGTAGAAAAAATGTTGAATCATATCCGAGAAGTTCTGGAAAATATGCCAAAAGATTGGCTAAATCTAACGACCCATCGATTGGATATATACAAGGAAGACCAGGCTAAAGTAGAATTCCTTGAGAGATTTGAAGATCTAGGCAATGAAGGGAAAGCAGATGTGAAAACACTTAGTGAGTTACCGACTGCCTTTGACTACATTAGACTTGGACATCCTCTGTCTTGTATTCTAGAATACACCATCGCAGAATTAAACAATATACCTGCGGCACAGGTCATTAGCTTTTCGTCGAAAATAACTCCTGTCTTAGCCGTCTTGCGAAAGAACTTACTTGATAAAAAAAGCACACGGATTCTTTATCAGAATGAATCAACCATTGCCAAGCATGCAGAAATAATCAAAAAGGTTTATGGTTATGATTTCGAACTTCAGCATCTTGAAGATGGAGATGCAATTGAAGCCTTTGAAGGAAGTACAATTTTCATAAGCAATAAAGATCAGACCATACAAAAGGATTCCAATGTAGACTTTCAAGTTCAACTACATGGCGACCTAGGAAGCATTATTATCGTTACGAGTGAGGAGAACGCTCACTATGTTCCAGAAATCCAACATGTCAGAAGAAGAGAGACCATTGCCATGACTCCCATAAATTGCTTGGCCGCACTGAAGACTTTGGTAAATAAATCAGAAGTACAAGCTGCGACCAGCAATCGTGAAGAAGATAAAGCTAAGGTCATCAATTCCATCAAAGAAATTACTGGTACCACGATAGAGCCATTGATCGGTTCCAGTGGATTATCTATTCAGTATGCAATCATGATGGGTTTAATTCATGACGCATTCGAGAATCATCCAGGAAAAGAAATCAAGTTTGTCGTACCTCCCAATTGCTATGGGGGAACTAATGATCAGGCAAGAAGAGTGGCCGCATGCATCGACCAAGTAGAGGTTGTTGATTTTCCTGTAGATGGTGATCATGAAATGGTTAAAAGTCTAAACAGTGTTCTAGCAAAAATTGCGGATGAAGATGCGGTTCCATACATCATCGCGGAAATTCCAACCAACCCACGTGTCGAGGTTCCTGATTTAGACAAATTAAAAAATGTATTAAGTCAAGAAAGAAAAACGTCTACAGGCAATAAGGCAGTTGACCCTGTCTTTATCTTAGACCAAACCTTCTGCCCCAATGTTCATTTTTTGGGGGAAGGAAAAATATTATCAACGGTACGGACCATCTCATATGCCAGTGGTTCGAAATTTCCAAGTGGTGGATTATGCACGGCAGGATATTGTGTAGGAAATTTAATAACTGAGTCATTGATGAAGAAGGTCGATCTTCACTTAAATCTATGTGACAATGAGGCTACCATATTGCAAATGGAAATCCTAGCCAAGCAATTGCCTTCCATGCTCGAAAGAATTCAGAGCGCCTATAATAATACGCGGGCCTTTGTAAATTTTATAGAAAGAACATTACCCGAAGCAAAAATCAATTTTGTTTCAGAAGAACTGGCGGCTCAAGGATTTACGCCTTCCGTATTCTCCCTTGATCTTCCAACCAAAGGAAATACACCAGAAGAAAAAGAAGACTTCAAGCGTAAGCTGAACCATAAATTAATTAACCTGATGATCACCAAGATTCCTAACGAAAGTAAATATTGCGTGAGCTATGGTCAATTGAAAGGTTGCTATTGGACGATCCCTGCGACTTCGACTCAAGGAACAACCAAAGAAGGCGACAAGGATTATATTGCTCGAGTGGCCATGTCAGGAAATATGGATCTTGCACTTCACAAGGAGGTGTTTCAGGAATTTGTTGATATGATTTAAGTGAGGATTCAATTTTGTAATAAAAAAAGTCTTCTCCAATAGAACCTGCTACTTTCATTTTCTTTGCTTGCCCAAAGGTTCTTTTTAATGACTAATTTCTTTTTTGAGTTCGCAATAATAAAATTGGCTTTGCTTATTTCAACCTTATTTTTCATTTTCTTTGCTTGCCCAAAGAAAACGAAACAAAAGAAAAGGCACCTTTCTCAAATGCACTTTTGCTTTCCACATATCCTCAGCTCAACATTTCCTACTCCATGGGTCTGCGACCCAAGCCGTTGACGGAAATGCCTCGCCTCGTGCTGGTGA
>JAHDGF010000061.1 GCA_020627785.1 Saprospiraceae bacterium | reverse complement strand
AATTCACTCTACTTGTAGTGCCTCTGTAACCAATCATAGTGAGCGTGTAGATGGGGGTAGATAGGGAAAAAGGCTGTTTTCGTGGTCCTGTATATGTAACACGCAAACAAGCAGCTATGAAAAATTTAATTTTAATCTTCGCAATCGCAACAAGCTTCACAACAGCAACTTTCGCTTCAAACATTGGAGACGGAACATTAGCGATCGTAAAAAGTGAGAAAGTAGAAATCACTTTAGATAATGAAGGTCAAAAAGAATTTATCCTTTCATCAGCTTTCGAAGCGGACAACGATCAAATCGCAATGGTATTCTCATCAAACGTAAGCATGATTCAAGTTTTCAACCAGGATGGAGAAGTTGAAATGATGTTTCCAGTAGGATCAGAAATCGTAAACTTGGGAATGAGTTTATTTGAGACCGGCGATTACAAAGTGGGATTCATGGTAGACGGGTACTCAGATGTACAGTATACAAACATGATGATCAAGTAAGAAGCGTAAATGTAGTCATAAACATAAGGGTGTTAAAATTAAAAACCGCTGATGGGGATCAGCGGTTTTTCTCGTTTTGGATTAAGATCCAAAACTTTAATAAATTCTATCAAAAAGATAGACTCCCGACCTATCTCACCAGCATTTTAGAACAGGATGCTAGGATTTATTAGATGGACAGGATTTACACCTCTTATTAAAAGACAGACTCCACTCCTTTCTCACCAGCACGCGGCGAAATATTTCCGTCAACGGCTTGGGTCGCAGACCCATGGAGTAGGAAATGTTGAGCTGAGGATATGAGGGAAGGGAGAGTGCCTTTGAGGAAGGTGTCTTTTCTTTTGTTTCATTTTCTTTGGACAAGCAAAGAAAATGAAAAATAAAGTTCTAATAAGAAAAGCCAATATCATTAATGCAAACTCAAAAAGCAATTAGTCATAAAAAAGAACCTTTAGACAAGCAAAGAAAATGAAAGAAGAAGATCCTATAAGAAAGCTTTCTCTTATTTGGTACATGTCAAAAATAAAGTTTCAAAGACAACCCACTTTGGACAAACAAAGAAAATGAAAAATCAGGTTCCTAAAAGAAAATCCTTTTTCACTTTTGAAAGCTCAAAAGAAATTAGTCATTAAAAAGCACCTCCTTTATTTAACCAAAGTACTTACCCAAATTTCTCCCGTAGACTTATCCTTTAATTTTAATACATAACTTCCATGAGGAAGAAATCCTAAATCTAATGTGGCAACAGCTTGTGTTCTTAATTTTCCAGCCTTTTTCAACTTACCTTGAATGTCAATAATTTGATAGGACCAGTCAGTTCCTTGATATGGAAGATCAATGTTCAATTCATTTATAAATGGGTTTGGATATAATTTTAGATTATCCTTACTGTCAATATCTTGAGTTGAAACCATCATGCAATCTGGATCAGTTTCCTCCAAAACCATAAGGTTAAGAGTAATCAGTGAATCGCAACCATTTGCAGCTGTAAGCATGATTTCATAGGTTCCTGAGGTGTCAAAACCTTCATATTCTTCGCCTTCACAAACGGATAAGTCAATGGTAGTCTGAATAGGTTCTTCATTCTCACAAATTGGGATTACTGTTAGCATATCATTTTCGTCAAATGGATTAGACCATTTGACATTCGTGAAAATATCTTGACCAGTTAAGGTTTTTAGAAATGCGATCATATCTTCTGCTTGCTCATCACTCATTGGTTGTCTGTGGTCAGCACCAAAATCAAAAGCAGCCCCTCCTCCTAGTCCAAGGGCAATGTTAGGATTGTCCGGGTTATGAGGAATAAATTCATAATGCCCTAAAACGTCTTTGATCGTTGCCAGACTTCCATCATGCATAAACGGACCAATCTCTTCCCCGTCAGGTGTAAATAAATTTCTTAAACTAGGGGATCGACGAATTGAGATATCAATTTCGCTAGACTTACCAGCGACTCCGATAACTCCATTATTCCCATCAAAACCTGCAAATTGAGAAAAAGTGGGATTCACATGACAATTAGCACATCCAAAAAATGGTGCTGGATCAGGATCGTTCTCGAATGGAGGAATGATGGGAGGAAAAGGACTGATAAATAATGCCCTTCCTCGATTCTCTTGGTCTGTGAAATTGGGAAGATCCATAAATCCATTAGCATCAGTTGCAAAACCTTCATCATATTTACTATCAAATGAAGACATACTTCTCATGAATTGAGCTAAGGCTTTGCTAATACGATCCATCGTCACCTCATTACTTCCATAGGCAAGACTAAATAATGGATCATAATAGTCGACCTTCTCTAATTTTCGAATCAAGGAATCAAGGTCTGGTTGACCATTCTCACCACTGAATCCCATTTCAATTGGATTGGCAATGGTGATGCTAGGCTGATCCTCAAGGATTCCAGTGCGACGATCCCAAAAGATTGAGTCAATGGTCGTATGGCTAAGGTTAACCAATCGCATAGCATGCCTTTCTGTAAACTCTCCATCAAAACCCTCACTCACAATGGAGGTATCTCCAAATGCAAATTCTTGCTTGTGACAATTTGCGCAAGCGATGGAAGAATTTAAGGAAAGTTTCTTATCGTAAAACAATACACGGCCTAAAGTTGCCACCTCATCTTTTAAAATATTATCAGCTGGCGTATTATCAATGAATATATAATCTGGAATTATTGGATTTTCATAAGATTCCAACATGTTTAGATCTAAGATGCCGTCCATAATAACGGGAGCCGCTGCAAATAGGAAAATTGTACTGCAAAAAATAAATGCTGTGAGTTGAATTCGTTTCATTTCAGAGAGTATTGGTATAGTTTAATATTTGATGAAATTGGTTCTTGTGACAGATAAAAACATTTTTAACAAAGTGCTTTTCTTATTCAGGAGCTATTACTTGGAGGTATTTGACCTCTCTAATCTAGGTCTTGTGATTTTCTTTTACCCCTATAAAGAATTTACGATTATATTTTAAATGCCAGTTAGCCGACCAAAAAATGCTCCATTCACTCTACTTGTAGTGCCTCTGTAACCAATCATAGTTCACTTGTAGAATGGGGTAGATAGGGAAAAACGCTGTTTTCGTGGTCCTGTATATGTAACACGCAAACAAGCAGCTATGAAAAATTTAATTTTAATCTTCGCAATCGCAACAAGCTTCACAACAGCAACTTTCGCTTCAAACATTGGAGACGGAACATTAGCGATCGTAAAAAGTGAGAAAGTAGAAATCACTTTAGATAATGAAGGTCAAAAAGAATTTATCCTTTCATCAGCTTTCGAAGCGGACAACGATCAAATCGCAATGGTATTCTCATCAAACGTAAGCATGATTCAAGTTTTCAACCAGGATGGAGAAGTTGAAATGATGTTTCCAGTAGGATCAGAAATCGTAAACTTAGGAATGAGTTTATTTGAAACAGGCGATTACAAAGTTGGATTCATGGTAGACGGATACTCAGATGTACAGTATACGAACATGATGATCAAGTAAGTAGCATAAAATGTAGTCATAAACATAAAGGGTGTTAAAAAAACCGCTGATGGAGATCAGCGGTTTTTTTTTGTTTTGGACGACGACCTATGGCTTCTATACTTTCATTAAAAGACAAACTTCAATCCTTTCTAGCCAGCACTTTGGAACAGGATACTTTGATTCCATACTAACTACACAATTCTGAAATACTCACTATAAATAATCCTGTCTGTCTTGTTTGACAAGACAAGTCTTCAAAAATCCTGAAATCCTATTCGAAAAATTTTTCGAACAAGATCTAGAATTCACATAAATAACGATTATTTCTATGTTTAAGCCCCGATTTTCTTAATTTTGCGGCATAGAAAAAGTACAAATGGTCTCAAGTATTTTCGATAATCTTAAGCTACAATTCAATAGATTAAGTAGAATCAATAAGTATTCTATAGCCTTTGCTGCCTTTATCGTTTGGATGTCGTTTTTTGATTCTAGGAGTTTTACAACTCAATATTCCTTGTCAAAAACCATCTACAAGCTGGAAAAGGATAAAAAGCACTATGAAGAACAGCTTCAAGTAGCTCTAAAGGATAAGGAAGAGCTTGAAAACAACAAAGAAAAATTTGCCAGAGAAAAATTCCTCTTTCATAAAGAAAATGAGGAAATCATAATAATACAAAACCAAGATTGAAATGAGCGTATTGGTCAATAAAGACTCAAAAGTAATAGTCCAAGGATTTACCGGAACAGAAGGTACCTTCCACGCAGGACAAATGATAGAATATGGTACCAACGTTGTCGGTGGTGTGACTCCAGGAAAAGGAGGAATGACACACCTAGAAAAGCCAGTTTTTAATACAGTTGAAGAAGCAATTGCTAAAACAGGAGCCAACGTTTCCATCATATTCGTTCCCCCGAGATTTGCAGGAGATGCAGTTATGGAAGCAGCAGCAGCTGGGATCAAAGTAATCGTTTGCATTACAGAAGGAATTCCAGTTCAAGACATGGTTAAAGTTCATGACTTCATCAGTGACAAAGATGTAAGATTGGTAGGACCCAATTGCCCAGGTGTTATGACTCCAGGAGAAGCAAAAGTTGGAATTATGCCAGGCTTTATTCATAACCCAGGAAGAATCGGTATCGTTTCTCGTTCAGGAACATTGACCTATGAAGCAGTCGATCAAGTAACTAAAGCTGGAATGGGGCAGTCTACCTGCATCGGTATTGGAGGTGATCCAATCATCGGAACTACGACACTGGATGCCGTAAAGATGTTAATGGAAGATCCAGATACAGATGGGATTATCATGATCGGTGAAATTGGGGGTCCAATGGAAGCTGATGCTGCTAGATGGGTGAAGGAACATGGGACAAAACCAGTGGTCGGATTCATCGCGGGTCAGACAGCACCGAAGGGTAGAACCATGGGACATGCTGGAGCCATTATCGGCGGAGCTGAAGATACGGCAGAAGCTAAAATGAAAATTATGGCTGAATGTGGAATTCACGTAGTGAAGTCTCCAGCTGATATCGGAGACACCATGGCCAAGCTTTTATCATAGGTAAAAGTCCAAGACCTACGGTTTCTCTCAATAAAAACTCTAAAATTTTAATTACTGGAGCCACTGGTTTCATTGGTTCTTATATTGCACGTACCCTATTAAAGGAAGGTTATCATAATTTGCTAGCCCTCAAACGTGACAAGTCTCGCATGCAATTATTGGATGGGTGCGATTCCAAAATTCAATGGGTTACTGCCGGTCTCCAGGACATGGATAAGATTTCAGAAGTTCTCCCTGAAGTAGATGCACTAGTGCACGCCGCAGCCATTGTTGATTTTCGCCCTTCTAGGAAAAAGGCCTTATATGAAATCAATACGCAGGTGGTCCACGATCTCATCAATGCCTGCCTCCGATGCAATGTTAAAAAAGTCATTCATTTTAGTTCGATTGCTGCCATAGGAAGGGCAGAAGAATCTAATCTCATTACTGAAAATACACCTTGGAAAGAGAGTAAGCTAAATTCAGATTATGGTAAATCGAAATACCTTGGCGAACTAGAAGTGTGGCGAGGGGTTGCTGAAGGTTTGGAGGCTGTGATTTTTAATCCTTCTTTGGTAATTGGTGCTGGTTTTTGGAAAAAGAGCACGCCGACGATTTTACCTCAAGTAGAAAAGGGGAGAGCTTTTTATCCCATTGGATCCAATGGAATGGTCGATGTAAGAGATGTAGCTAAAGCAGTAGTTCTTGCTTTGGGTGGCGCTGGCGCAAATGAAAGATTTCTGTTAAATGGAGCCAATCTGAAATACAAAGAACTATTCAGTACAATAGCACAACACATAGACGCTCCAATTCCCACAAAACCACTTTCTCCTAAATTGTTAAATGTCGTTGTAGGTTTTGCACGCATTTGCGAAAGCTTAAAAATAAATCTCCCTTTCCCGAGCCAGCAACTTCAAGTCTTAAGTGCTCAATCCAATTATGATGGAAGAAAATCCGAAGAACTATTAGGTTTAAAATACAGACCAATGAGAGAAACACTAAGAGAAACTTCTGAAGTGTACCTTAATTCTAAATCCAATGGCTCATCCTTCGGAATTTTACCCATTTAAACATTAACAAAAGCTTTAATATTTAGGGAGGACTCCCTTTTCAAACAATTTAAGTTCTTACTAGGACGAAATTATTTTGAAAAACCAGAGTTGATTCCCCTTTTTCAGCTCAAAAGATGAAATCTCGCTTCAATCTAAGTGATAATGCACTTGTTTATGTAAAGTAGAGGTCATTTCAACTACATAAAACTACAAGTCCACTACTTAGGCAATAATATTGCGTCTTGAAAGGGTGAGTAAAGAGTACAATTATGTTTAGGAAAATGTTGATTGGTGCTATAACCTTGGTTACATTTTGCTTCATAGCGTGTAATCCAGAGTATGTCGATCCAGTTGAGGATCACGAGTGTTATGAGTCCGTAGTGACTGATACCACCATGGTTCATCCGGCGGTATACCTAGATTATCCTGGTAGTGAAAATGGAACTTGGGATGAAACAGATATAATTTTTTCAAATTATACTGTTCAACTTATAGACGCTGAAACCCACGAAATGATGATGGAAGGTTATGTACCCAATTGGATGGGACATATCTTCAAGCCGGTAGTTCCCGGTACTTACTATTTGCGATTCATGTTGCCAGATGGCTATGAATTCGTTATGATGGACGACGGAGTAGGAATGTTTGACTCTGATTACGATAGTGATGTCGTATCAGAAGATGGTTATTCCGATGCTTTTGAAATCCAATGTCATGAGGAAATCACAGACATTAAAGCAATCATTCGCAAGATTTAAAAAAACAATACCAAATTTGAAAGCTCCGATTTTATCGGAGCTTTTTTTATGCCCTTTAAGGTCATATCCAACTTATCCGAGCATAAGTGTTAATGTTTATGTTTAATAAGCCGCATCTTCTTCTTGCTTTCGTATTAATCTAGAACTTTATTGCATTGTTGTGATTTAGCAATAGAACGGTTAGGTGCTTAAAAGGACCTTTGGGTCACAATTCATTAAATAAGGTTTAGTTTTTCATTTACGCTGTGATGTAATGTCATGGGGTAAATATTTTTTTTCAAACCAATTTGAATAATGAAGCCTGTGAACAATAATTTACGAGGGTTGCTACCGCTTTTTATTTTGTCATTTTTGAACCTCACGGTTTTACAATTAGGACAATCGCAATCCTGCCCCAATACTGCATTCCCAGCAACTCAATCTGATTTAACCACCTGCACACCATCATTAGATGCCTGTGTGACTGCAGAAGTCGAAATACTCTCCATATACCTAGAGGCTGATCCATTACTCTGTGTCCCATGTGTGACCGGAGATATATTGTCAGCGAACGTATATGCTCAATTAAATAATCTAACAGAAAATAACGCTGCCGTCGGTGTTTTTGCCGATCTATCAGATGGTATCAATACCTGTGATTTTATCAAATGTAATGGTCCTCTTCTAGCTCAAAGCGCAACACCTGGTGGATCTGGGCTTCAAGACTTATTCTTAGGCAGTATCTCTTGGATCTGTGGACAAGCTTTAAGTCTTCAAAATATTACCATAGTGGTTGGAGCACCGGGTAATCTTTGCCCTTTGAGTTGTGCAGATGCTCCAGTCTCTTGCTCTTTTGGTATTCCCAATCTTAATATAACCATGCCAACCGTGTCAATTATCCCAGATCCAGGTTGTGATGATGGCGATTGTACCAACGGTGTTGAAACTTGGGATGGTTGCAATTGTGTTGCTGGAACAGCTCCAGTAGACCCTGGCTGTGATGATGGAATATGTAGCAATGGTTTAGAAATATGGGATGGCTGTGATTGCCAACCTGGAACACCACCAGTTGATCCTGGTTGCGATGATGGAGATTGTACCAACGGAGTTGAAACTTGGGATGGCTGTATGTGTCAACCAGGAACACCACCTGCTGATCCTGGCTGTGATGATGGCATTTGTGCCAATGGAATAGAAACTTGGGATGGATGTAATTGTGTGACTGGAACAACCCCAGTAGATTGCGTTACAACCATACCGCAAGCTTGTAATGACAATAACCCATGTACCGTAAATGATACAGAGTTGGTCGATGCTTGCTCTGGAATTGTTTGTGTGCCTTGTACCGGATCTGGAACAATGGATTGTACCATCTTTACCATATTGGCCTGTGATGATATGAATCCATGTACCATCAATGACCAATACCAATTGGATGCTTGTTCGGGAGATGTTTGCGTACCTTGTGAGGGAACGCCAGTTGCAAGTTGTCAAGTGCTTGTTAATCAAGCCTGCGATGATTTAAATCCTTGTACAACCAATGACATCGAAAGCCTGGATGCTTGTTCAGGATTAGTATGTGTGCCATGTGCTGGGATTCCTGTAAATCCACCAAACTGTGATCCAAACTGTGAAATATACAACCCTGCAACTTGTGGTTGTGATCCGATTTTGGTCATGGATTGTGATGATAATAATTGTGCAACCATAGACAACTACAATCCTATAACCTGTAGTTGTGAAAATATACCAATCGATGATTCTGCTTGTAATGACGGTTTATGCTACACCATCGATTACCTAGATCCCATTACCTGCCTTTGCGTTAATGAACCAATCACTGATGTTGATTGTGATGATAATAACTGTGCCACTGAGGATTACTTCAATTACGATACCTGTGAGTGTGAGTATGTCGATGTGTGTAACAATGTAACCAATGCGGGGTGGATTGGTTATGATCAAGGAAATTGTTCTGCCTTTGATCCAGCACCTTTGGTGAGTTTAGAACCAGCATCAGGCGGATGTGGTGCCATTGAATATATGTGGCTAAAATCGAACGTCAACATTCCTTACTATGGAGATCCGACAGGTCCTTGGACCATCATTCCAAACGAAAATGGAATTACCTATGATCCTCCATTTATGGCTTCAGGCGTGATGTGCTTTTTACGTTGTGCTCGTACCAATACCTGTACAGACTTCATCGGAGAATCCAATGTTGTATGTATCACGGTAGGAACAACAGAGGTATGTAATGACTGGGATTGTACCACCGAAGATGTATTTAATACCACAACCTGTGAATGTGAATACACCGTAATCACCACACCTAATTGTGATGATAACGATTGTTCTACCTATGATTATTTTGATGCGGAGAATTGTGAATGTGTGCATGAGGTAACTTGTGATAATGTGACCTATGGTGGTCTAATTGCAGGAAATCAAGAAAGCTGTAGTGCCTTCGATCCAGATCCGATTACCAGCTTAACAGAACCATCTGGCGGATGTGGTGGTCTTGAATATTTATGGATCGCAAGTACGCATAATGTATTCAGCGGTTCATCTACGGGCTCTCCTTGGTACACCGTAGTTGGAGCCAATGGTCCAACCTATGATCCTGGTGTCTTAACACAAACAACGTATTTCCGTCGTTGCGCTAGACGTATTGGGTGTAGTAGTTGGATAGGAGAATCTAACATTATATGTATAGAAGTAGGGTCAGCCGAGGTCTGTGATGATGGGAACTGCGCTACCTTAGATGCTTATGACCCAGACACTTGTCAATGTACACATACACCAATAGATATCAATTGTGATGACAATGATTGCAGTACGGAAGATTTATATGATCCTTTAACTTGTTTATGCACACATGTGGTTATCCCACCACCAGATTGTAATGATAACGATTGTACAACGGAAGAATTTTACGATGCTGCCAATTGTCAATGTGTATATACCATCGTAGAGTTACCCGACTGCGATGATAATAATTGTGCCACTCAAGATATTTTCAATCAGACGACGTGCGAGTGTGAGTATATTACCTTACCTCCTGCGGATTGTAATGACAATGATTGTAATACCATCGATAGTTACAATGCAAGTACTTGTAGTTGTGAGAACACACCAATAGATATAAATACCTGTGATGATAATGATTGCTCGACCATAGACAGTTATGATGCGACGACTTGTGAGTGTATTAATGAACCGATTCAGATACCGATCGAATGTGTAATTGCACCACCGGCGACCATCACCTTAGACGCTTGTACTTCAAGTGTTGATCCAGCAATTATTGGAGGTGCTCCAGTAATTACAACTTGCGTATGCGTAGACTTTACCATAGAATATACAGATGTAAATGTCGGTTTGCCAAACACAGATTGTCTAAGCACCATTCGTACTTGGACGGTGGTTTCCAACTGTGGTTGTGAAGATGTATCGTTAAGTTATACACAAGAAATAATTCAATTCAATCAGATAGGGCCGAGCATTACAGTACCAGCTGATCTTACCGTTTCGGCTTCCAACGATGGTTGTACGAGAGAAGTAAGTCTTATGGCAGTAGCTACTGCTGGTGGATGTAGCTTTGGAGCCAATGCAACCATTGAACCATCTGAGATTACCAATAGCTTCACAGATGGAGGAGCGGATGCTTTTGCTGCTTACCCACTCGGTATTACCAATGTGGTGTTTACCGTTGAAGATGATTGTGGTCGTACGGCAAGTGGCGTAACTAAGGTAACCGTCATAGATGACATAGCACCAATATGCGTCGCTCAAGACATCACCTTGTTTTTAGATGCTAATGGTGAAGCAGTTGTAAGCCCTGCTCAAATAGATGATGGATCTTCTGATGCATGTGGAACAGTTTCATTGGAAATAACACCAGCGGTAACTTACACCTGTGCTGACCTTGGTCAAGATCTGAGTGTAGATTTAATCGTTACAGATGAATTAGGAAACAGCTCTAGCTGTAGTGCATCGATTACCTTGGTTGATCAGACACCTATGGGTTGTGTGACAGCTCCTCCGTTAAGTTTGACATTGGATGATTGTACCATCAACGTTGATCCAGCAGTCATCGGCGGTGCACCAATTATTGATGCCAATTGTGATGCCGCTAACTTTAATATTACCTACACAGACGTCAACATTACTTTGCCAAATGCAGATTGTATTGGTATCGAACGTACTTGGACTGTTGTTTCAAATGCCGCTTGTAGTAATGTAAATCTGGTATACACTCAAGATATAATTTTATTAAATCAGATAGGCCCTAGCATTTCTGTGCCAGCAGATGTTACCGTTTCTGCAACCGATGCAGGTTGTACTAATTCTGTAAATCTTGTAGCTGTAGCCACAGCAGGAAGCTGTAGTTCAGGTGCTAATGCAGTGATTGATCCTTCTGAAATTACAAATAGTTTCAATGGTGTAGGTGCCGATGCTTCTGGGTCATACCCAGTTGGGGTAACTGCAGTGACCTTTGTTGTTACGGATGATTGTGGTCGTACTGCTTCAGGCGTTACTTCTGTTACGGTAATAGATGACGTCCCGCCTGTATGTGTAGCTCAAGATGTAACCTTATCTCTGGATGTAAATGGAGAGGCCGAGGTGAGTGTCGCACAAGTAGATAATGGATCTTCTGATGTCTGTGGCGCGGTTTCCTTGACCATAGATCCTGTGGTCACGTATACCTGTGCTGATGTTGGCCAAAACCTAAGCGTTGATTTAATTGTGACGGATGCCTCAGGTAATGTATCAACCTGCAGTGCTAATGTAACAATTGTTGATGACTCACCGATGGGTTGTGTTACAGCTCCACCAGTGAGTCTGACCTTAGATGATTGTGTCGTAGATATTGACCCACTTGTCATTGGCGGTGCTCCAACAATTGCGGCAAATTGCGATGCAGCGGATTTCAACATCACTTTTGCAGACGTAACCATTGCTCTGCCAAATGCAGATTGTATTGGCATCGAGCGTACTTGGACAGTTGTCTCAAATGCAGGTTGCAATAATGTAAATCTTACGTATACTCAAGATATAATTTTATTGAATCAGATTGGTCCTAGTATTACAGCACCAGCAGATCTTACGCTCTCAGCAACTGAAGCTGGATGTACAAGTTCTGTAAGTCTGATAGCAGTAGCAATTGCTGGAGATTGTAGTTCTGGTGCAAATTCTGTAATTGATCCTTCTGAAGTGACAAACAGTTTTAATGCTGGTGGGGCAGATGCTTCTGGTTCTTACCCATTGGGTTTAACTGCTGTTACTTTCGTAGTAACGGATGATTGTGGAAGAACTGCTTCAGCTGTTACTAATGTAACGGTCGTTGATGATGTTCCACCAATCTGTGTGGCACAAGACGTGACCTTATTCCTCGATGCAAATGGAGAGGCAGTCTTAGATGTTGCTGAGGTAGATAATGGAAGTTCGGATGTTTGTGGTCCCGTAACATTGGCAGTGACGCCAGTGGTAACATATACTTGTGCGGATATAGGTCAGACTTTAAGTGTAGATTTAGTGGTAACTGATGCGGCAGGAAATACATCAACATGTCCAGCAGCAATTACGGTTGTTGACTTGACTGAACCGATGTGTTTTGATAACATTACGGTCGATTTAGGAATTGATGGAACATACGTCATAGATCCAAATGAAATCATTGATGGCGCGGTCGGTGCTTGCAGTGGAAGTGTAACGCTATCGGCCGATGTGACGAATTTAGGATGTAACAATCTAGGAACTGAAGTCTGTGTGACCTTAACAGTTACCGATCAGAATGGTAGCACCTCAACGTGTAAATCTATCTTTAATGTAGAAGTAGATATACCATCTATACCAGCAGGAATATGTCCTGCGGATGTAACCGTGGATTGTGGAACAGACATAACCGATCTTTCAATATTTGGTGAACCTGACTTAACAGCACCGATGGATTATTGTTTCCATAGATTTACAACGACAGAATCAGTAATTGTAGATTTAGACGCTTGTGATCTTGGAACAATTACAAGAACATGGACCTTCCTTGACCCGAATGGGGATCAAGTGCTTGATGTGAATGGGGTTGTCCTCAGTTGTACTCAAGTAATCACGGTGGAGTTGGGAGCCAATGTCTTAACGCAAGCAGATATAACCTGTCCGGCTGATGTGACCATTAATTGTGATGAAACCATCAATGACCAACCAATCATTGATTTAACGAACATTGCTTGCTCTGGTGTAGTGGTTTCAAGTGTAGATGTTATAAATGATCAAAACGGACTTTGTGACTACACTATTGAAAGAACCTTTACTATCACAGATCAATGTCAAGTAGCTCCAGCAGGAGTCTTTACCTGTGTTCAGATTATTACAGTGCAAGATAACACAGCACCTATTATTTCAAATTTACCAGCAGATGTCACCATCGATCTAACCAATGAGGCAAATACTTGTTCGACGGTTCTTGAATATGCGATTAACATTGTAGATGACTGCAGTGTTTCTGGTGAGATAGTTTATACAATAGATGCGCCTGGCCTTATAGATGCTGGTACCTTAGATGCAGCAGGGAATGTTAATCCGATGATAGAGTGGTGTACTTCTGATTCGACGACGGTGGTTTATGTGACAGCTACGGACGCTTGCGCAAATGTAGCCATCGATAGTTTTGAGGTAGTTGTTATAGGTGAGCCATGTGTCTCATTCTTCTGTGAAAAATTCCCTTTTACTCTTGAAGCAGATGGAGATATTGAATTAGATTCTGATGTTTGGATACCGCTAGTTGTTACCAATGATTGTAATCACTTGGAGGTAGATATAGCTTATAGTTCAGATATTACAGACACACTTATGACCTATGGCTGTGATGACATAACAGTAATGAACATGGGTAATATTTCTGACAGTATTTTCTTTTTTATTGATGGAGTGCTCGTAGATAGCTGCCGTGTCGTTGTCTTTTTTGAAAATGATTGGGAGACCATCTGTAATAATAATTTCACCACTGGTCAGATCAGAGGAAGGGTGCGAAATCCAGAATTTGAACCAGTAGAGAATGTAGATATGCAGCTTGAAGGAAGTCAGTTCGTTGGAATTTATACCAATGAAAATGGTCGCTACGCATTTCCAAATATGTCTTTTGGAGGTACTTACGATGTGATTCCAAGCAAAGATGAAGATCATAGAAATGGGGTAACAACACTAGATATTGTTCTTGCGCAAAGACACATACTTGGCTTGCAAAATTTTGAATCACCTTATCAGCACATTGCAGCTGATGTGAATAAGTCCAATAGTATTTCGGCAGCTGATTTGATACAGATGCGTAAATTAATTCTAGGCGTATTTGATGAATTCCCATCAAATACCAGTTGGAGAATTATAGATGATGCTTACACTTTCCCTGATCCTACAGATCCATTGGCATTAAAGATTGATGAAACCCATTACATCTTTGGCTTTGAAGAGGATTTAAATGTTGACTTTACTGCAGTGAAAATTGGAGATATAAATTACTCGGCCATCAGCTCTACAATCTCAAATAACTCCGAAGCTAGAAGTAATCGAGTTTTAATGTTGGATTATCAGGATAGAGATTTTATGAGAGATGAAATATTAGAAGTAGAATTTAGCATGGATGAATATGAAACCTTAGATGGTTTCCAATTTGCCCTGAGCATAAATCCAGAATTACTACAAGTAGAAGAGGTTATTACCAACGAAGAAACCTTGATGGGTAGACAGAATTATAGCGATTTAGAAATTGCCTCTGGAATGCTTCCGGTTTCATGGCATAGAACCAGTGATGATATGCCGAAAGGAAAATTATTTGTCGTGAAGCTACAAGCAATCGGAGATGGTAATTTAAATTCAGCCATTAGATTTGAGAAGGATAAGATGTCTCCTGAGGCTTACTTTAATCAAGAGGTGGCTGAGATTTCAATTGCCCATAATTCTATGGCCTTCGACGAAGATGAATTTTTGATTACGGGATTATATCCAGTGCCATTCAGAACCTTGGTGAACTTGGATATGATTGCCCCACGAGCTGCTGAATTAACCATCGATGTATTTGCGAATACTGGTGAAAGAATTAGGTCAGAACGAGGACTTGAATTGAAACGAGGAGCGAATTCATATCAATGGGATATGGGAGATTTGCCGGAAGGTCATTACGTGTTTAGATTCACAGTCAATGATGAGGTCTTTGTTCGAAAGATGATTAAGATAGATTAATATTAGATTTTTGAAATGAGAGTAAATAGTGTAGGCTAGATGAAATTCTGGTTTAGGCTATTTGCTCTTTTTTAATCCAAAAGAGTAATGCTCCCTTTAAATTCAACTTCTTCCCCGTTAAAAAAGAAGAGAACTCCTATATATACGTATACCCCTTGAGGAACTTGTTGTCCATTAAAGCTGCCATCCCAAGTGTCATAAAGTTCGTTGCCTTGAAATACAAGATTTCCCCATCGGTCAAATATGCTCCATTCAATCAACTCAATATTATTTCCTTGGATTTGAAATTGAGAATTGAGAGGGTTTAAATCTGAGATTGAGACAGTGTTGGGTATGAAATAATAATTAGAAATAATGCAGCTGCCATCGTCGCAATCAGCTTCTGGGTCATAGTTTTCTGCAAAGACATTTGTACATCCACTGGTAGTTTCAATTGTCTCACATTCACAACCATTCCAAAATTTCAATTCCGTTGGCACAATCCAAATCATTGCAGCCAGGGTCTTCAAGCATAACCTTCAAGCAATCGCAAACATTTTCATCCCAGTATTCCATTCCATTCAAGCAGTCCCCGTCATCGCAACCAGTATCTGGTTCCTTGCAAGTATAGCATGAAGGATCTTCTGGATCCATAAAACCCCATATGAGTGATCCCGAACCAAGCACGCAGTCGCCACCTGCGTCAAAAATATTGCCGCTTGAAAAGTACTCAGTTCCGATTCCCAATATTCCTCCATAGCCTGTATGCCAAAAAGCAAGGCAAACTCCTACATTAATTGAAAAGGCATAACTTTCTGAAAGACCTGGACCTTCTAAAGTGCTTCCGGTTATAAAATCAACAAAATAATTCGTGTCGCATTCAATGTCATGAATACTTGCCAGTGTTCCTGAGGTGCTTGGTTCCGTTATGCTTTGGTACATTGTTGTTACTGTTTCCTGACCAATGGCGTCCATTAGAATGCTCATACTTTGGTCAATGTGTGACGTGCCGATATCCACATCATGAGCAAAAAAAAGATTTCCTCCCAACTGAAGATAATTTGCAAATTGCTCTACGATGGTTTGGTTTATAGCGTTGGTTCCTATGTTAATCAATATGACTTCATAGCTTAAATCGAAACAGGATAGCGTAGTTGTAAAATTATCTTGTGGACAGAGATCAAAGCTCAGGTCAGCTGCTTCTTGAACGCAAGGGAATGCTGCATCAGCGCCCCACTCATCTTGATAGATGATGAGTCCTCTAGCCTGAGCTAATCCTGAACTTTGGAAGCCAAAGACCAAAAGCAAAATTGTAATGATTCTATGATGCATTGAACCGTAGACTGTTTAAATAATCCAAGTTTTCTAATCTGATCAATATCGAAAGAAATTCTATTTTTTTCTCGGGTCATTTTTGATTTAAGTCTCCTTAAGGATATAAGAAATAAAACCGAATTAATAGTAGTCCTATTTGTTTGGACTGTTTTTAAGTTAGTAGAAAATGCTCATAGGTCTTGTTATGAAAAGTGTCTACGCAAATACATGGATTTTTTCATTCAAACTGATAAAATGAAGAATTTTATATTCTCGACCTTTCTCCTTTCAAATGCAGATTTTAATTAAAAGAGGAAAGACATTTTTTGTATTAAATTATAAAGTGAATCAAATTTTTGGGGATAGTTATATTTAAGAATTTTAAAATGATAAATTCGGCCTCCAATAAAAAGCATGTTGAACATTGATGGTAGACCAAATTATAGATATGGGCTCCTCGAATCAGTATTAAATATTTTTAGTAATAATGAAATACAGCAAGATATTAAAATCATTAAGCTTCCTTCTATTCATTAGTTTTTCTACGAATGCGCAAGAGCAAGAGCTGACTTCTAGTTCGGATAAAAGGATGCTACCATTGCGCGTGTCCTATTATGGGGAGAATGGAGTTCATCCAGGTTTGAGAGTAGGAACATCTTATTTGCTTCATGAAAAGACAAAAGTCAAGATATACAAAAGACAAGCCAAGCAATCAAAGAAAGGAAGTAAGACTAAATATATTCAATATAAGTTGGACGCTAATCTTGGGTATTACAATCATCCCAATAATCATACAGGTGTGCTGTTGGGACTTGGTGTAACTCGACATAAGAATAAGAATAAAAAGAAGGTAAGTTTTGCCTGGTCTTTTGAAGTGAATTATTTACGTCGATTTTATAATATTGAAACCTTTGAAATATTAGAGGATGGTTCTATCAATACTATTAACCTTGCAGGAAATGGTGGGTTAATGTTTGCCTTGGCGCCTTCTATAGAAAGAAGGTTTGGAGAAAAGGGGACACTCCTTTTTCTTAAACCAGCATTTCAAGCTGTGAAGTATAACCATTCTAATTTTCTTAACGCTGCTGTTGAATTAGGGGTCAGCTTAAATCTATCGAAGTAATGAAGAATCTTTCTTATATATTATTCGCACTGTGCTTCTGTGTAGTATCATGCAGTAAACAAGAATCTGAAACCTTTGATCATTTTTTCTTTAGAAGTGATGATGCAGATTTATTTGTAGAAGTGAATGGAAATATTTCTTCAAATACTTTTATACTGCTCTTGCATGGAGGACCTGGAGGTGGGGGAGAAGGATATAATGAGGGCTACTATGTTGATGAATTGGAAAAAGATTACGCCATGGTTTATCTGGATCAACGAGGTAATGGTGCCTCAACCGGTGACTATGATAAAGAATCGTTGACCATTGCGCAGAACTCTAGGGATGTTTATCAATTGACTCGATTTCTTAAAGCCAAGTATGGTGATGATATCAGTTTATTTTTAGCAGGGCATAGTTGGGGTGGACTTACGACTTGTCATGCTTTGGTGAATACTGAAATTCAAAGTGAACTGAAAGGTTGGATTGAAATTGATGGTGCACACGATTATATTCTAAGTGACATTGAAGCAATCAAGTTGTTTCAAGAATTTGCAACAGTTGAGATAGCTGCTGGAAATAATCTTTCTTTTTGGAATCCAGTGTTAGAAACAGTCAATGCGATGGATACCTTAAATATTACAGATGAGGATCAAGGATACTTAAATTCAACGGCCTTCGAAGCGGAAAAAGTTTTACCAATTGCTGATCCTGAACTTGCCGATTCAGGGCCGCCTTATAACTTAGATAGCCCATCATTAGGTTTAGCCATTTCATCAGCAAATTCAATTGGCAATGTGATTCTAAATGATGATTCTTATACCTATGCACTAACCGATCGCTTGGGAGAGATTACATTGCCTTCCCTTTTTCTTTGGGGAAAATATGACTTGGTGGTACCCCCAGCGCTGGGTGTATCTGCTTTTAATTTGGTAAATACGACCGAAAAAGAATTGGTGATATTTGAAGCATCTGGGCATAGTCCGATGAGCAATGAGCCCGAATTATTTGTAGAAGAAGTAAAGGACTTTGTGGAGCGGTACAAGTAAACCATTTGATCTTAGGGTTGCATCTTAAACTTTCTTATTCTATGACCGTTATGCTGCCTTTAAATTCCACTTCCTCTCCATTTAAAAATCTTAGATTGCCTTTATATACGTATACTCCTTGTGCGACTTTTTGACCGTTGAAGTTTCCGTTCCAGTGGTCATTTAAATCATTGCCTTCATATATTAAGTTACCCCATCGATCGTATATGTTCCATTGAATTTGGTCAATGTTATTTCCTTGTATCTGAAATTGTGAGTTTAGTGGATTTGAGTCTGAAGGAGAAAATACATTGGGGATGTAGTAATTATTATTGATGTAGCAGGTACCATCATCGCAATTGGCATCTGCATTGTAGTTTTCAGCAAAAGGATCGGTGCAGCCGAAAGTTGCTATGATTCTCTCACAGTCACAACCATTCCAGATTTCAATCCCATTGTTGCAATCGCCATCATCACACCCCGGGTCTATAAATGGTATACCTTCAACACACTGGCATCCATCCCATATTTCTAATCCGTTATTACAGTCTCCATCATCACAACCTGGATCAATGGGTGGGGTGCCATCAATGCAGTCGCATCCATCCCAAATCTCAATTCCATTCATGCAATCTCCATCATCACAGCCTGGGTCAGTCGGTGGAGTGCCATCAATACACTCGCATCCATCCCAGGTCTCAAGTCCATTGGTGCAATCTCCATCATCACAGCCTGGATCATTAGGTGGAGTTCCATCTTCACATTCACAGCCATTCCATGTTTCAAGTCCATTGGTACAGTCTCCATCGTCGCAGCCAGGATCAATGGGCAGCTCCGTTAAGCAAAGACAATCATCTTGACTCCAATACTCTAATCCATTTAAGCAGTCTCCATCGTCACAACCATCTTCCGGTTCTTCACACGAAAGGCAAGAGGGATCTTCTGGGTCCATGAAGCCCCAAATGATGGAGCCTGAATCATGACATTGTCCGCTTGAAAAATAGTAATTTCCGCTTGAGTAATATTCTGCGCCTATACCTAAAACTCCACCGTAGCCCGTATGCCAGAACGCCATACATACCCCTGCATCAATCGTAACTGTATAACCATTTGCCAATCCAGGACCCATCAGTGTTCCACCATCTAAATAATCTACCAAGTAGCTCGTATCACATTGAATTTCATGAATGCTATTTAATGTTGCTGGAGTACCAGATAAATCTGTGTCATTGCAATCAACCTGTATCTCTTCTTGGCCTATGACATCCATGAGAATACCCATGTTTTGATTTAAACCTGAGGTGACATCGCCATAACAATTATGCAGAAAAAATAAATTACCTCCAGTCTGAAGATAGTCAGCAAATTCTTGCATCATCGCGGTGCTTGTACTATTATAGGTTGTATTAACTAATATGACTTCATAACTGTTGTTAAAACAAGAAGCCGCATTTAGATTAGAACCTGTGTAGGAACATAAATCAAAATTTATATCAGCTACATCTCTCACGCATGGAAAGGCTCCTTCTAGAGCCCAAGTTTCAGGATGAATAATAAGTCCCTTGTTCTGGCACATAGCAGAGCTTATAAAAAGAAGCAGTGTAGGCAGAATTAAGAAGACTCTTCTAAGCATCTATTTTGATTTTAATGGACCAAGATTTTATGCACAGCGGGAGTTTGAAAGATGGAGATAAAAAATCAATATTCATCTTTATGGAAGAAAATGGTTCGCTTCAAATTAGCTGGTTTAAGTCTTGGTTACTAATTATAATACTTCTCCAAAGACCTTTTCGCTGCTTGTTCGGTTTTATTTTTAAATGGATATCCATTCTTGAGCGAAGTCTTTTGTAGTACTTCATGAATGATAATTTTTAGAGCACACTGTAATTTAGAAAGTCTTCGATAAATTGGAAGACAATTATTTACTCCACAAAAGTGACACTTCCTTTAAATTCTACTTCCTCCCCATTTAAAAATTTAAGGCTACCATAATATACATAGACACCTTGGGTAACTTTTTGACCGTTGAAGTTTCCGATCCAGTGGTCATTTAAATCATTGCCTTCATATATTAAGTTACCCCATCGATCGTATATGTTCCATTGAATTTGGTCAATGTTATTTCCTTGTATCTGAAATTGTGAGTTTAGTGGATTTGAGTCTGAAGGAGAAAATACATTGGGTATGTAGTAATTATTATTGATAAAGCAGCTGCCATCATTGCAATTGGCATCTGGGTCATAATTTTCAGCAAAGGGATCTGTGCAGCCTACAATTGCTATGACGGTTTCGCAATCACAGCCGTTCCAAATTTCTACACCATTCGTGCAATCAAGATCATCACAACCTGGGTCTAAGAAGGGTGTGCCATCCACGCATTCACAACCGTTCCATGTTTCCAGCCCATTGTTACAATCTCCGTCATCACATCCTGGATCAACCGGAGGAATACCGTCTATGCATTCACAACCATTCCAAGTTTCAAGTCCATTGGTACAATCCCCGTCATCGCAGCCAGGGTCAATTACCATTTCCGTCAGGCAGTCACAGTCATCTTCACTCCAATATTCTAAACCATTCAGGCAATCACCATCATCGCATCCATTGGTAGGCTCCATGCATTCAAGACAGCTTGGATCTTCGGGGTCCATAAATCCCCATATGATCGGACCGGAATCAGTAGTACAACCAACATTTCCGCCAAAGCCAGCATTACCACTTGAATAATACTCTGAACCTATACCCAAGATTCCACCATAGCCCGTATGCCAAAATGCCAAGCAGACTCCCTCACTTATAGAAACCATATAGCTCTCAGCTAGGCCTGGTCCAATTAAGGTTCCTCCATCAATGTAGTCTACATTGTCGTAAGTGTCAGGGCAATAAATATCATGGATGCTGTTTATTTCAACAGCGCTCCCATGACCATCAAAATCATTACATACATAAGTGACCTCTGGCTGATTGATAGCGTCGAGTAATGTTTTCATGTTTGCATTGATGCCATAATTAGAATTTTCTATGCAATTGTGCTGAAAGAATAAATTGCCACCGCTTTGAAGATAACTTACAAAATCCTGCATGACCGCAGGAGATATTTCAACATAGGTTGCATTTAAAAAAATCACTTCGTAATCAAGATTAAAGCAAGGCTGGGGAGTGAAAATGGAAGTAAATCCTCCTGGGAAAGTACAATAATCAAAACTTATATCCGCGACTGCTGAAACACATGGAAAGGCACCTTCGGTTCCCCAGGTATCATTATGTAGAATAAGACCTTTGGCCTGCGATCCTACAATAATGGGATAGGCTAAAAAGAGAATTACCAGCAAAGATGTATGGCCTTTCAAAGAAAGTTTATTTAAAAGTTTATCGCTGGGGTTATTCCAAAGGTTGGAATAATAAATTAGAATCTATAATACTTCTGTTTATTCTTTCATATTTTCATTTCCATGATTTATGACCTCGTGTAGCTCAATTTTTTCAACGCTTATGCATGCGAATTGGTCTCTTTAGTGCTTCCAGACTCCCAAGACTTTTCTATGCCAATGGTTGTGTTAAACATAAACCTATAAGAGAGATTAAAATAGGTGGGAGGTGTTTGAAGTTCTGTTTGAAAATTTTCTGGTAGATAAAAACCATGTTTACATCTCAAATTATAGGCTACTTCTGCTTCAAAAAGATGATTTTTTAAAATGTATGTAAATCCAGCCAATCCAGGAAGGGTGATTTTATTCGACTCTTGCCATATTGTATACTGGTATCGCTTTACCTGAAATCAAAATCCATGAATCCAGTAGCCATATAGGTCGTAGTTTACGATTGGTTATTCTCCACGTATAATATTTGAATATGGTCTCAACACCGTTTGAAAATTTGATTTCTTGCTTTTGATCTACATAGGGTCGATTCAATAAGAGTATCACCATATAGGAATCTGCATGTCCCCAAAAATGGGTGCCGCCAATAACAAATCTAGGACTTGATAATAGAAATGCAGTCTGATCTCCAGAAATGACATGATGATAAAGGCCTATTTTCATTTGCGCAAAGCGATGTCTCGTCTGCTTTTCAATGTATAACTACCCTTAGCTATCTGCGGATAGGGTGACCAAAATAAATATGAAGATTGTAGCCCAATAAGCTTTTTTAAATTCTAAATTTTCAGCTTCTTAGATTATAGCGAGATTAAATTGTCATTCTAAAAATGGAAAAGATTGAATTTCAATTATTGAATGCAATGGAACCTTTCTATTAATCTATATTTATAATCGTGTTCCCCTACTTTTTATTCCTTATCTTTCTTTTCTTCCAAGTTGTAAATCATTAGAATGAAAATTTTTCTCTTAGCCAATCATAATTTTTGTCTGCCGATGGTTCAAGCTTTGGCTCAAGCCAATTTATTGTGCGGAGTCGCGTGCAATTCTATCAAAGTGGATTTAATTCAGAAGATTACATCCGCACTTGGTTCTTCTAAGTTGCCTCTGAAATTGAATGCTGAGAATTGGGAACAAAGGATGAAAAAGGTTTTAAAAAGAGATAGACCTGATGTGGTCTTTGTGATGACCTTTAAACACAAAATACCCAAGGCCTTACTGTCTATTCCCAAACATGGGTTTATAAATTTTCATCCGGGGCCTTTGCCAAAATATAAAGGAGCAGATCCCGTTTTTTGGCAAATCAAAAATGCGGAATCCGAAGGAACTTTGACGATTCATCAGATGGATGAAAATTATGATACGGGATCGATAATTACTGCTGGCCAATTTCCGATAACGCAGAGCATGACTCACAGTCGATTCATGAGTGAAGCTGGAATGATGGCTGTTCATCTAGTGAGTAGTATGCTTCAAGCTTACAATACCTTAAAGGTTTTTCCGAGTCAAGCTCAAAACTCAAAAGAAGTGAAAGATATTAGAAAGCCTAGTACAAAAGATTTTACCATAGATTGGAAAAATCAAACAGCTGAGGAAATTGTTGCATTGGTGAATGCCTGCAACGCTAGTTACGGAGGGGCCATTGGATATTTGAGAAATCAACCTTTGCAAATTCTTCAGGTGAGTAAAAGAGAAGAAAGATCAGAGGCTAGTGCAGGCATGATTACAGCTATAGGTGAAGAAAAAGAATGGTTGGTGAGTACAAAGAATGGTCATACAATATCTATTGATATCGTCCAAAGTGGAGAGGGGATAATGACAGGAGTTCGGTTTGCTGGAATGGCCCAATTGGAAAACGGTGAGAGTTTCAGTTAATGGAATAAAGAGAGGCTGAACTTTTCTTGAACAGCCTCTATTACTTTTAGCTTCTACTTGGAAAAACACCCTCTATGCAAATGATGTAATTCAATCCTATAAAAGGCGACTCATTAAGAATGGCGGCACCTGTTCCAGTATTATCTACGGTTGCACCAGCCAAGGTTGCTCCATTGCTGAAGGTAGCTCCTGCTGCAATTTTGTAAACCTCAACGGTAGTCTGCGGATTTAAATCTGCATCGATGGCTTTTGTAGCCAAATAATTTTCATTTGCTCCAAAAGAATCACCTTTTCCATCCGCCACTTTTATGGTCGATGGATGTGAGTGTGACGGCATCTGGCCAACGGTTAAATTATACGTTTCCCTACCTCCTTTCTCACCTTGTTTTACTTCGGGGAGTCCTGCTCCAGTGCCTACTCCGATAGGCATTCTACCGCGTAAAGCTGG
>JAHDGF010000011.1 GCA_020627785.1 Saprospiraceae bacterium | reverse complement strand
TGATAAAAAAATACAGAGAAAAAAAACTGCTGTGTTTTTAAATAATAATTGAAGATGGTTCATAAGTTGATTTTTATTGTTTGTGGATATAACGGCAATTTTTTCAACTTATTATTCAACATTTTAGACTTATAAATTTTCTCATGACGTAAAGATCACTTTTGCTCTTTCCCACCTCGCTGAATTTCTTTCAATTGAGAACTATTAAACATATCAACTGGGGTAATTACTTTTTCGTTAGGATCAAAAGTTAATCCATCATCTGTATAACGTTTCTTGATTTCGTTTTTCACTTCGTTACTATTTAAATCAAATTCATTAAACTGTTTTAAAGCTCCAATTTGAATACCTATCGCATCGTAGATTTTCCAAACCAATTCTGAACAATAGATATTTGCATCATCCCACTGAAAGCGACGATCGTAACTTTTACCTTTGAATTCTAGGCCTTTCTTTTTCATTAACTTAAGATTCTTTTCAGATAGAACTTCCTTCGAATTTTTTAATCGCTTGACAACAAAATGATCATTCGTTCCTCGATCAATCCATTGCTCTAAAGGAACATATCTTACGGGTTCTACAGCCTCATAAACCAAGGGTTTACCTGCTTCAAAAAAAACTATTCCCATATGCGTATACTTCGAACCCGTTAATTGTTCGAGAAAAGGGCTCTGAGCTGAAGTTGAATTATGAAAGATAAGATCTCCATCTTTTACTGGAATTGCTGACGGAGGTTTAATTGTATAAAGAATAACAAGACCAATCATTACTCCACCTAAGAATAAAGGTATTTTCGACATAGCTATAAAATTAAAAAGCTGAGCCATTTTAACGGCTCAGCTTGTTGGTTAGTTGTTCTATCTAAGATAGGAATTATATTTTTTTAAGAGTATTATATTTTGTACGCTTTTGCAAATGTACGATTGTATTGATTAGACTGTTTTCTACTAATTGGCATCTACGATACTTCCAACTCCATTTAATTCAACACTTATTTCAGGTGAGCCTTTATAATAAAGGTCTCCAACGCCGTTCACGAGACCATTTAATCTGTTCATCGCTGTCACATGCACATCTCCAACACCATTCACATTAAAGAAAACATCTTGTGCTTCAAAGTCATATGCATTAATATCCCCTGCACTAACCTTTATTATATTTAATCTATTTGCATTGCCGCCACCTACCGTAATATCGCCAGAGCTGCCATGGATAAGTTCTAGCATATCAAGATCTGAAAATCCTATAATTTCGACATCGCCTAATCCTTCGGTGTGCAAGGACTCAAGTGAACTTGAATAGATCGTGACATCCATTTCAATGTTATTATAATAACCTTCTTCTAATCTTAATTCTAAAACTTCTGAGGTAACTTTTGCTTTTAATCTATCCATGAGATCATCGTTAGCTTTAATGATGATTTTGTTTTCTGATGAGTGAATAATTTTGGTATCAAAAATTCCATGAATATTTACATCTGAAAAATCTGAGATTTCTCTTTCTTCTTGGATCACTAGACCTGCTCCTGAAATTGGATCATCACAGCTCTGTAAAAATAATCCGATAAGTAGTGTTGCGAAAATTGTTTTGATAGTATTCATAATTTGTGGTTTATACTATCAAGTGAGCACAACTTCAGGAATGGTTGCATTCATGATTAATTATCTACTTCTGTTTGAGCCAAAGTTATGTCTAAACAAGAAGCTTAAGAAAGGTCAATTCAATAAATCATTTCCGATTTATCCGAGGAAGAAGAAAAGATTTTTAGAGATTGACATGAAGCAAATCGATGTTATTAATTTCCCGTTTGCTACAAATTGCACCAACATAACCATCCATGAAATCTAAATCTTTCAAGTACCAAATCTGATTTTCATCAATAAAATGATCGATTGAAACATCCAATTCAATCTGGTGTAAATAATTTAGATTCTTACCAAGGGCTTTAATGATGCTTTCTTTCCGTGTCCAAAACCAATAAAAACTTTTCAATGGATCTTCCGCAGATTTTATAGAGCTCCATTCATTTGGGGTAAACATGGAGTCAAAATCTGTGAAGTCAATTTCTTTTATTGTTTCTAAATCAACTCCAAGTACTCCTTCATTTGCGAAAGCGCAGACCACCTGATGATCTGTGTGTGAAATATTAAAGTGTGCATCAGGTACCATCGGCTTGCCATTTTCATCAATCTTAAAATGTATGAGTGAATCATCCAAACCAAGGTTGCGGAGTCCATGCATCAAAAGTAAACGACCGACAATAAAATTGTAGCTACTTTTTTCTGATTGGTATCTTTCTGCTCTGCCATGCATAGATTTTGGCACACGCTGTAAAAGTTGAGGCAGCATTTTTTGCTCCATCAATGGCTTAGTATCAGCATGGTAGATGATAAGATTCAAAGAATTCTGATGAGTTAGAATGATAAAATGTGCTTCAAATGGTCTTTTATCAGCAGTAATGAAAATAAATGTAGTAATTAATCCACTTAGCTGCATAAAATTGAAAATATCTTCTTTTCTTTGTTTGGTACTCTGAGAACTAAAATATTACCACAAGTGCCAACCGCCATTTAATAGGGATGATCACCAAGGAACTAATCATAGAGACCGCCACTAAGTTATTCATGCAGCATGGGGTAAAAACCATCACAATTGACCGTATTGTGAAGGAGTTACGTACATCCAAACGAACAATTTACAGCCATTTCGAAGATAAACTTTCCTTATTGACGGCTTGTCTTGACGTGTACAACACCAAAGTAAGAGCTGAAAATGAAGAAGTTATAAAGGCTTCGGAAAATGTGATAGAAGCCATGGGGCATCTTCACCAAAAGATTGTGAGAAGATCACATCAAATTAACCCAAACTTTTTTGGCGACATTATACATTACTACCCTGGTCTTCTACATGAGTCTTATAAAAGAAATGGCAATTACGCTCACCAGCAGTTAATCTATTTAGCGGATGCTGGAATCAAGGATGGCATTTTTCAAAAAGATATGGATGTTGAAGTGGTCGGTAAAACAGTCTTGACCTTATTAAAACTATTGAAAGACACGGAGCAATTTCCTGTTTTAGAATTCAGTAAAGAGCGATTAACTTTTGGAATTATGGTGCCATATCTGAGGGGTTTGTGCACCGAGAAAGGCATTAAACTTTTACACATTCAAGAAGAACTTTTTAGGGTGCAGATCTAAGTATAACAATTAAAAAAAACTACAGTTAACTAACTGGTTACAAACATAAAATTTAATGAATTTAAATTCTTCTCTTAAAAAAACCCCAATTGCCGTTATCGGACTTTCTGCTATGTTCGCTGATGCAAAAAACATCGAAGAGTATTGGACGAATATAATTCAGTCTCGAGATAGCATCAAGGATGTTCCAGCCAATCGATGGTTGATAGACGACTATTACGATGAGGACATGATGGCTCCTGATAAGACCTATTGTAAGCGTGGAGGGTTTTTGCCTGAGATAGATTTTAACCCGATGGAATTTGGGCTTCCGCCAAATATTCTTGAAGTAACGGACGCGTCCCAACTCTTAGGACTTGTCGCAGCAAGAGATGCTTTCGAAGATGCTGGTTACGGGAGGAGTTCAGAAAAATTCACCAAGGAACTTAAAGAACGAACAGGTGTTCTTTTGGGTGTCGGAGGTGGACAGAAACTTATTACTCCCCTCATTGCTAGACTTCAGTATCCAATCTGGGAAAGAGCCCTGAGAGCGAGCGGTGTATCTGAAGAAGATATTCCGAAGATTATAGAAAAAATGAAGAGTGCCTACATTGGCTGGAATGAGAACTCATTCCCTGGGCTCTTAGGTAATGTTATCTCAGGGAGGATCACAAATAGATTTGACCTAGGTGGAATTAACTCAGTTGTTGATGCTGCATGTGCCGCTTCATTAAGTGCCATAAAAATGGCGCTAAGTGAATTGGTTGAAGGTAGATGTGATATGATGCTAACCGGAGGTGTTGATACGGACAACTCTCCATTTATGTATATGTCTTTCAGTAAGACCCCTGCATTCTCTAAATCTGGCAACATCAGCCCATTCAGTGACAAGGCAGATGGAATGTTGATCGGAGAAGGAATTGGTATGTTGGTTTTGAAGAGATTAGAAGATGCGGAAAGAGATGGAGATCAGATTTATGCAGTCATTAAAGGAGTGGGTACATCGAGTGATGGAAGATTTAAGTCTGTTTATGCACCGAGACCTTCAGGTCAAGCTTTGGCTATGAACCGTGCTTATGAAGATGCTGGTTATGCACCAGATACTGTTGGTTTATTAGAGGCTCACGGGACAGGAACAGGTGCTGGTGACCCAACTGAATTTACTTCGATGCAAATGGTGTTTGGCGCTAACAATTCAAAGAAGCAACACATTGCCTTAGGCTCCGTGAAATCTCAGATCGGGCATACAAAATCTGCGGCAGGTGCAGCTGGAATCATAAAGGCGGTTTTGGCATTGCATCACAAGGTCTTACCACCAACCATTAACGTGGAAAAACCTAATTCTAAATTTGATATTGAAGATTCCGCAATTTATATAAACACAGAGGCAAGACCATGGTTGAAAAATGGTAACCCGCGAAGATCTGGAGTCAGTGCTTTTGGATTTGGAGGGATCAATGTGCACATTACCATGGAGGAATACCAAGGTAAGGGCAAAACTAATTATCGATTGCATGAGCCTTATAAAAGCATTCTCCTACAAGCCAATAATCCACAAGAACTACATCAATTAGGAAATGAAATTATAAACCAACTCAATGGCACAGAAAGTGATTCCGTTTTTAAAGATCTTGTAGAGGCAAGTAAGACCATTTCACTCACCCAACAAAATGCAAGAGTAGGTTTTGTTGCAAAATCAAAAGAGGATTGCATTGATATTTTAAAGGCAGCCATTACCCAAGGAATGGGATCAACCGCTTGGGATCATCCAAAAGGAATTTACTACAGACCAACTGGTATTGATATTCAGAAAAATAAGGTGGTTGCACTTTTTGCAGGACAGGGATCACAGTATGTGGGAATGGGTAAAGAAATGGCAAATGCATTTCCAGCCCTCTCAGAATCTTTCGAACAAGTTGACCAATTATTTAAAGCTTCAGGTGGTCACACACTATCTGAAAAGATATTCCCAATTCCTGTTTTCAATAAAGAAGAAAAAGCAGAGCAACAGAAAGAGTTGACAAAAACTCAACATGCACAACCTGCCATTGGAGCCATCAGTATGGGTCAATTTAAGACCTTACAGAATGCAGGTTTCCAACCAGAATTTACGGCGGGACATAGTTTTGGTGAGTTGACGGCCTTGTGGGCAGCGGGTACATACGATGATGAGACATTCTTAAAGTTGGCCAAAACCAGAGGTGAGGCCATGGCGATTGATAATCCTTCCGCGGATGCGGGAACCATGCTTGCAGTGAAAGCTTCTCAAGAGAAAGTAGCGGATGCTATTAAAAATCTTTCGGGTGTGCTTATCGCAAATGTAAATTCCAATAAACAAGTTGTGCTCGGTGGTTCAACGGCAGCGATAAAAATAGCAGAAGAACAATTAAGAGTGAATGGATTTTCAGTTGTTCCACTTCCTGTGGCTGCAGCATTTCATACAGAGTTTGTGAAACATGCACAAGTACCATTCTCTAACTTTGTAGACCAACAGGCATTCAGAACTCCTTCGATTCCCGTGTACTCCAACACCACTGGAGATTTATATCCGAATGATTTAACTAGCCTAAAATCAATCTTAAAGAATCAGATTTTAAATCCAGTATTATTCAAAAACCAAATTGAAAACATTCACCAAGCCGGCGGAAGAATCTTTATTGAGTTTGGACCAAAAGGAGTATTGACCAACCTAGTCAGAAATATTTTAGAAGGGAAAGAACATTATGCCATAGCGATTAATGGTAGTGCTAAAAAAGATAGTGATTTACTATTCCGTCAAGCAGCCGTTCAAATGCAAGTTCTAGGCTTGTCACTTTCTAACATAGATCCATACAAAAAAGAAATTGCACCACTTCCACCCAAGTCAAAATTAACCGTGGCCCTAAGTGGAAACAACTATGTATCTCAACCTACTCAAAAAGCACATCATGATCTTATGAATGATGGGTTTAAAATCTCAGGCGGCAGTGAGACAAAGGTTGTAGAAAAAATTGTAACCGTCGAAAAAATAATTGAAGTCCCAATGCAAAATGGGATTCATCTTTCATCTGAAAAAGAAGAAGAAATCATGAATAAAGAAGTATATAAATTATTACAAGCAACGCTTGAATCATTCCAATTAAATCAGACAAAATCATTAGAGATTTTTGAAAGATATATGAATGAACAGAATCAGCAATCTCAGCAGCTGCTGAATATATTGAGTCAGCACATGACTGGCGACAATGGATCGATGGTAAAACCAAATATGGTTAACAACCAATTAATTTCACAAGTACCAGGAACCACTTACTCTGGCAATGGTAGCAATGGCACCAATGGCATTCATACCAAGTCAAGCACGAATGGCACGAATAGCCTTTCAACAGCGACTAAGATAGCTCCTCCGGTTCCAGTAAGTTCCAATGGAAATGGAAAAGCAACTTCAAATGGGAACAGTGGATTAGATGTAACTACGCTAACTTCATCTCTACTAGAGGTAGTCAGTGAGAAGACTGGCTACCCTGCTGAAATGTTGGAATTAAACATGGATATGGAAGCTGATCTAGGCATCGATTCAATCAAGCGAGTAGAAATATTTGGTGCCTTGACAAAGCAACATCCTGAGATGTCAGGCATCAATCCTAATGAATTAACTGAATTAAGAACATTACAGGAAATCGTAGATTTCGTAACTAAAAATGGGGCGGTAAATACAAGTAATGCTAATACGAATACCTACGCAGCTGCTCCGGCAGCTGCCCCCTCTTTTTCTAACAAATCACAAATAGCTTCTAATACTAATGAAACTTCTAAAGCTTCTAGCAATGGAAGCATAAATACAAATGTGTTAACCAGTTCCCTATTAGAGGTGGTGAGTGAAAAAACTGGATACCCAGCAGAGATGCTCGAACTAGGAATGGATATGGAAGCAGACCTAGGAATTGATTCAATCAAACGAGTTGAAATTTTCGGTGCTCTAACCAAGAAGCATCCAGAGATGTCAGGCATTAACCCTAATGAATTAACTGAATTAAGAACACTCCAAGAGATTGTTGATTTTGTTACAAATAATAGCGGTGTTGCCCCAGCTTCTAATACCACAACAGCTAGCACTCCTGTCGTAGTAGCAACACCTTCAACAAATGGAAATGGAACAGCATCAGCTAGTGCAGCTGGCTCTATGGATGTTAATGTATTAACTACTTCACTATTAGAAGTTGTCAGTGAGAAAACTGGGTACCCTACGGAGATGCTAGAATTAGGAATGGATATGGAAGCGGACTTAGGAATTGATTCGATTAAGCGTGTGGAAATATTTGGTGCCTTAACTAAGAAACACCCAGAGATGGCTGGCATCAATCCAAATGAATTGACTGAGTTACGAACGCTTCAAGAAATAGTTGATTTTGTCACTAACAATAGTCAGTCAACATCGTCAGGTAATGGTACCGTTGCCGCAGTATCCACTGCCGCAGCCGTAGCAACTCAAGCAGCAGTTTCCTCAAATGGAAATGGGAATGGATCAGTCAATGCCCAGATGCAAGAAGCACTACTCCAAGTGGTTAGTGAAAAAACAGGTTATCCAGCAGAGATGCTAGAACTTGAAATGGATATGGAAGCAGATCTAGGAATTGACTCTATTAAAAGAGTAGAAATCTTTGGAGCTTTGACCAAACAATATCCGGAACTATCTGGACTCAATCCAAATGAATTAACGGAACTAAGAACCTTAGAGGAAATCGTGAAACATGTAAGTGCTCACGATAAAAAAAAAGTAATGCAGTAAAGAGTTTTGAAACCCAAAAACTAAATAATGAAAATACTGCCAAGACCAACAAGACAGGACAGGTTCAAACTGGAAGTTTTCATGGTGTAAAAAGATTTGAAGTAGGTTTAAAATATTTACCTCAACCTGACCAACTAGAATTCAGTTTACCATCAACACATGTTATTGTCGTAACCAATGAGGGCACCGACTTAACAACTAAGGTGATTGATGAATTAGAATCAAAAGGAAATAAGGTTGTTGCATTAAACTTGGCTGGAATAAATAATCCAATAAGTAAGAATGCAGCGACAGCAACGGATGCAAGTGATCAAGCCATAGGCACAGCCATTCAAGAGATTCAAGGCAATTATGGGAAAATTGGAAGTGTGATGCATTTACATCCGCACTTTGAATTTCAAAAGCCACATTTCACCCAGCACTTTGATGCAGAAAGAGCAATAGTGAAAAGCTTGTTCTTCATTGCTAAGCATGTACAACATGATTTAAATGAACTCGGAGAAAGCAATAGAGCGAGCTTCATTGCTTGCACCAGAATGGATGGTAAACTCGGACAGGATAAAAGAGGAAATACTTCCGTGGTCGGTGGAGGAATTACTGGATTGATAAAATGTCTAAATCTAGAATGGTCACCAGTCTTCTGCAGAATTATTGATATTCAACCGGAATTACCAACACAAGAATGCGTAACTCAATTAATGGCAGAGTATAAAGATGCCAACGTTTCCATTGTAGAGGTCGCCTACTCTAATGAAGGAAGGAAAACTACCGATGCAATACCAGCAAAATTAGTTGAGCATCAAAACATCTCAACGAAGGTCACAAAAGATTCAGTTTTCTTAGTGAGCGGCGGAGCTAAGGGGGTGACGGCAACCTGTGTCGTAGAGATGGCGAAGACATTTCAATGCAAATTTATTCTTCTCGGAAGATCAGCCATAGATTTTGAAATCCCAGCTTTCGCTGTGAACGAAAATGATGAAGGAGTATTAAAGCGGTTAATCATGAATGACATGAAAGCCAAAGGAGAGAAACCAAGTCTACCAAGGGTCAAAAGCATTTATAAAAATATCAGCGCTAAGAAAGAGATTGATGAAACGATTTCAAGCATTCAAGCACATGGAGCCGAAGTTGTTTATATCAAAGGTGATGTAACAAAACTAAATAGCTTTAAGGTAGAACTTGACAAAGCAACACAAAGGCTGGGCAAAGTAACTGGAGTTATGCACGGCGCTGGAAGATTAGCAGATAAGTATATCCAAGATAAAACAGACAGTGATTTCGATAATGTATTGTCTGTGAAACTTGACGGGATGTTGAGTTTGTTTGGAGCGGTTGATATTCATCATTTAGCTCATCTAATCTTATTTTCCTCTGTGGCCGGATTCTATGGAAATGTGGGACAGACGGATTATGCCATTGCAAATGAAATATTAAGTAAGGCCGCTCATCTTTTTAAAACCAATCATCCAAACACACAGGTATCAGCGATCAATTGGGGTGCCTGGGATAGCGGCATGGTCAGCGGAGAATTGAAAGCTCAGTTTGAAGCCGCAGGGATAAGCCTTGTCAACAGTGAGGGAGGTGCAGCCATGTTGGTTAATGAATTGAATGTTGATTACTCTACCCAACCACAAGTAATAATCGGTGGAACATTACCTGCGGCAGTCAGTCACTTAGGTGCATTAAGAACACATAGAATTCATCGAAAGTTAACCTTAGAAAATAACCCATTTTTAAACCATCATAAGATTCAAAATAATGCAGTCTTACCTGTGGTCAATGCGGTGGGATGGATGGCCCAAAGTTGCGAGAAATTATATCCAGATTATTCAGTCTTTAAGATTGAGAAAACTGCCTTGTTTAAGGGAATCATTTTTGATGGAAATCAAAAAGAAGACTACATTCTTGAATTGAAGGAATTAGAAAAAGGAGAAGAAAAAATTGTTTTTGAAACGAGCGTGTTGAGTGAAGGAGGAAAATTACCGATGAATCATTATAGAGCCACGGTAACACTTCTTAACAAAAAGTCCTATCCTAAAGCACCAAAATTCACCCATCAAGTTAGTGGGACTTACCAACCTACAAACGGTGAGACTTTATACAAAGATGGTTCGCTGTTTCATGATACCCACTTTCAAGGAATCAAAGAAATACTTGACTGTACAGAAAAACAAATTGTACTTTCTTGTGAAGCACCTCAAGTTCCATTATCAGAGCAAGGTCAATTTCCTGTCTATAGTATAAATACCTTTTTCGCAGACATTCAATATCAAGGAATGCTGGTATGGGTACAAAAGAATTTTGGTGGTGCGAATAGTTTGCCACTGCAAACTGATTCTGCCATACTGTATCGAGAGATGCCATTTGGGAAAAAATTATTTGTGAACGTGACGGCAACTGAAGTAGATGAAACAAAGTTGGTTGCTAACTGCACGGTGTATGATGAGCACGGTGATGTTTATGTAGAAACCAAAGGTGCAACTGTTACAATTTCAAGACAATTGCAATGGTAAGATTTATGAAGAATTTGCGAAAGCATGAAAAGATTGAGAAGTAAGACATGAGTAAGATTGCCATCATAGGAACCTCAGCTCTTTTTCCAGGAGCATCAACACCTAAAAAATTTTGGGAAAAGTTGATGTCCGAAAAGGATTTAACAGGGCGCGCAACCAAGGAAGATTTTGGTGTGGAACCAGACTCAATATTTCATCCAGACAAAGGGATTGAAGATCGATGCTATTCTACTCGAGGAGGCTATATTCGAGATTTCGAATTTGACCCAACGGGTTTTGAAATGCCGGCTGAATATTTGCGAAAGCAGGATAAATTATATCAGTGGTCGTTGTACACGGCTAAGGAAGCATTGATTGACGGAGGCTATCATAAGAAAAAAGATAAGCTTAAAGGATGTGGATTAATACTAGGAAACCTATCCTTCCCTACCAGCTCATCTCACCAGCAAATGGCAGACATTTATAATCGGACCTTAGAAAGTAACATCCAAGAATTACTAGGCGCTCCTGAGTTTAAATTAAAAGATCACCAGCAGGTTCCACCAAAAAATGAAATCCTAGAATACACACCATCGGAAATGGTGAGTGAGGCGCTCGCATTAGGAAAAACACATTATGCCTTAGATGCCGCTTGTGCCACTTCATTATACGCAATCAAGCTGGCCTGTGATGAGCTGATTACTGGCAAGGCAGACATGATGCTGGCCGGTGCTGTAAGTGCCTCTGACCAATTATTTATCCACATGGGATTTTCAATCTTCCATGCCTACTCTCCGATGGATCAAAAATTTGTTCCATTCGATCAAGACTCGGCGGGATTGGTTTCATCAGAGGGAGCTGGAATGGTTTTACTAAAAAGGCTAGAAGATGCAGAAAGAGATGGTGATAAAATCTTAGGAGTCATCGGAGGCATCGGACTATCAAATGATGGTCGCGGAAAGTTCCTTCTCAGCCCTAACCCAAAAGGACAAAATCTCGCTTTTGAAAGGACTTATGCCAACAATGATATTTCTCCTAGCAAAACTTCATACATCGAATGTCATGCAACCGGAACACCACTCGGTGATATTACAGAGTTAAATTCTATTGCCACTTATTTCTCTAAATACGATACAAACCCATTGCTCGGATCCGTTAAATCCAACATGGGGCATTTACTCACTGCTGCTGGCATGACTGGGCTTCTTAAAGTTCTGCTCTCCATGCAACATGAAGTGATTCCTCCCAATATTAATTTGAGTAATCCTATCAAATCGGATGTAGATTGGAAAGGGAGTGAAAAGATGATTGTATCACACACTCCTTGGAAAGAAACGGTGAAGCAGGCTGGAATTAATTCTTTTGGGTTTGGAGGCACGAATGCACACATGGTCGTTCAAAATTATCTAGGACCACAAAAAGAAAATAAAGACCTAAGTGCCAAGATTGAATTGCGAGCGATGGCTGTAATTGGAATGGATGCTCACTTTGGTGAATGTAAAAATTTAGAGTCATTTTATCATACCATTTATAATGGTCAGCAACAATTTCATAGCCTTCCTAAAAATCGTTGGAAAGGAATTGAGAGCAATGTTGACTTGATGAAAAAATATGGTTTCGAAAATGGGACAATACCAAAAGGAGCTTACATTGATGAATTTGAGATTGATCTACTGAGATATAAAATCCAACCTAAGGAAGCAGAACGATTACATCCTCAACAAGCACTTTTGCTTAAAGTCACGGATAACGCCATAAAGGACGCGGGGTTAAAAGAACATGAGAATGTAGCAGTATTAGTAGCCATGGAAACAGAGCTTGCCATTCATCAATGTCTTGCTCGGTGGGATGTTGAATGGCAGATTGAAGACGCTGTTGCAAATGCAAATCTTCAAATAACAGAAGCAGAAAAATCTGAGCTAATTAAATTAGTTAAAAAGGGAATTTACGATCGCGAAGGCAAAACTGCTCCGAGTGAATTCACAAGCTTCATCGGCAATTTAATGGCTAGTCGAATCAGCGCTCTTTGGGATTTCTCTGGGGCTTCATTCACAGTTTCATGTGGAGAGAATTCAGTGTTCAAAGCTTTAGAGATTGCACAGAATATGCTATCGCTTGGAGAAGTCGATGCAGTTGTGGTAGGTGCCGTGGACTTCGCTGGAGGAGTAGAAAATGTACTTCTAAGACAAAAGGATAACGAGGGTAATACAAATAAAAGACCGACCACTGCATTCGATGCATTAAATGATGGATGGTTGATCGGAGAAGGAGCCGGTGCGGTTGTATTAAAGAAAAAATCAGAGGCAACTGAAGACAGAATATATACTACCATTGAAAACATTGGAGAAGCACAACCAAATCAGGCGGTAGAATACCTGGAGTTATCTGCCTCTGGAATCTCTCTAGAGGACGATAAAGAAGAGTATAGAATATTAAATAATGGTACTACTGCATCCACAGCTCTTGGTACAGTGAAAGCCAATATTGGGCACACGTTTGCTGCGTCCGGAATGGCAAGCTTAATCAAGACGGCTTTATGCATGCATCACCGATTTATACCTAGCCTTCCTAATTGGACAGAACCTAAGAATAAGGGCTTTATCAATAGCTCTTATTACTTCCCTTCTGAGTCTAGGCCATGGATTCTTTCGAAAGGAGCTTCTGAAAGAAAGGCTGCCATAAATGGTGTCGGAAATATACAAATGCAGCTTTCGAGTGCTGCCATTAGACAAGAAACGGATTCAAGTTTCCTTCAGCAACAAAGTCCAAACTTGTTTTTAATCGCAGGTAATAGCGAGGAAGAAATTTTAAACGGACTTAATGAGTTAGAGTCTAGTCTACCCGAGACTGAGTTACAGACTCAGGCGCAAAATCTACACGCAAAATTTAAGCAAAAGAAAGGTAAATACACCTTAGTATTAATTGCCTCGAACGCCATTAAATTATCGAAAGAAATAAACTTCTTTAGGAATCAATTGAATCAGGCATTCGAAAATAAAGCCACACTCAAAACTCCAAACGGGAGCTACTTTACGACCAATCCTTTAGGACATGAAGGCAAGGTTGCGTTTGTCTATCCAGGATCTGCTACGGCATATACAGGCCTAGGTAAGGATAGTTTTCAACTCTTTCCTGAGCTGATGGATACGTATGAAGAAATGGTGGGTGATCTTGATCAGTTCATTAATTCTGCGTACCTCTACCCTAGATTAAAAAGCACCAAACAGGAAGACCCTAACATCTATGACAATTCGATTGCGATGATGTCTGCTGGGGTCTTTTACTCTGCCATTTTCACAGACATACTGAGAGACAAATTCAAATTGAATCCTGACATAGCCTTCGGGTACAGCATGGGTGAATGCAGCAGCATGTGGTATTCACTTGGTGTATGGCATCCAAATGGTGCAGAGAAATTTAGAAAATCCACCATTTTCAAAAATAGATATGCTGGAGATTTAGAATTACTGGCAGAGCATTGGAATATCAGCACGGACCTAGCCAAGGAAAAATGGATCAGTCTTATTCTTCTTGCGCCGCTGGCTGAAGTAGAAGTTTTGATACAAGATAAAGATCGGGTTTACTTAACCTTTATCAATACTGAAAACGAAGTCATAATCTCCGGAGATAAAGAAAGTTGTCTTGAGGTAGTAGAGCAGCTAAATTGTCATTCCATTCCAATCCCTTTTCAGAATGTGATCCATCATGACTTCTGCATTAAGGAAAAAGTCGGTCTGCTTGACATGCATCACTTTGACATCGCAGATAGTCCAGCAGTAGATTTTTACTCTAGCATTAGCCAAGATAAAATTAACTTGACTAGTCAAGAGATTGCAGAAAATTCTGTGGCTGTCTGTGCTCAAAAAGTAAACTTCCCAAAAACTGTAAAAACTGTTTACGAAGCAGGTGCCAGAATCTTTATTGAAGTAGGTGCAAATGCTACTTGTACGAATTGGATTGCTTCTAACCTTAAGGATGAATCCCATCTAGCAGTTGCCATGGATCAAAAAGGAAAATCAGACCTAACGAACCTTATTAATTTACTCGCTCAGTTAACAAGTCACGGGGTTCATTTAGATCTTTCTTTGCTTTTTGCTAAAGAAGAACAATCGACCAAGCAAAGGCAGTTCATGAAAAAGATCATTCCAGGAGGAATGCCCATGCATGAATTATTTAAAGATGAAAAAGTAAGAGCTCAATTCAGCTCTGTCAGAAATACAATAAAGAAAAAAACGATCAAGCAAAAGGAATTGGTTTTAGCTGGTCATGAAGGTGAAGGATATAGCCAACAACTAGGATTAACAAATTCTAGTAAGACTTATGCTCCACCAATATCAACAAATTTAAATACCCTTGAAAAAAGAAGGTCAATTATGGATACACCAACGATAACCAAAGAAGTAACGAAAAGTCCCGCAAAAAAGGAGCTGGGTGAGAACGGTCTGAGATTACAAGACTTTGAATCAGGTGAACAATTTGAAGGAAAAGAAATTGTTTTCTCACAAGAAGATTTGGAAGAATTTGCGACAGGAAAGATTGCAAATGTCTTTGGACCTGAGTATGCGATCATTGATACTTACCGACGGAGGGTCATGCTCCCCATGTATCCATATCTACTGGTAAGTAGGGTTACTAAGATGAATGCTAAATTGGGCGAGTATAAGCCTTCAACCATGACGACGGAATATGACATTCCGTACAATGCATGGTATACCACGGACAAACAAATCCCTTCTGCCGTCTGTGTAGAATCTGGTCAATGTGATCTATTGCTTATCTCTTACCTAGGTATTGACCTTCAAAACAAAGGAAACCTAGTATATAGATTATTAGATTGCACCTTGACTTTCATGGATGACTTGCCTTATGAAGGACAGACACTGCGATACGACATATCTATCAATTCATTTGTTCAGAACGGAGAAAACCTACTTTTCTTTTTTAGTTATTTATGCTATGTACAAGATCGTTTGGTTTTAAAAATGGATGGTGGATGTGCTGGATTCTTTGCTGATGATCAATTGATGGATGGAGCAGGAGTTGTTTATTCCAACGATGAGATTCAGGCAAGAAAGAATGCAGAACGAAAATACTTCACACCACTACTGAATACTAAAAAGACATCCTTTTCTAAGCAGGATTTACAATACCTCATTGATGGAGAAATTGAGAAATGCTTTGATGATATCTCCTACTTTCCAAATGGAAGAAATTCTTCACTAAGAATACCACCTGAAAAAATTCTGATGCTTGATCGCATCACTTCAGTAGACTTGACTGGAGGAGCTTACGGCCTCGGCTACATTATTGCTGAAAAGGATTTACACCCAGATGACTGGTACTTCCCATGTCACTTTAGAGATGACGAAGTATTGGCTGGTTCACTACAGGCAGAAGGTGGAGGAAATCTCTTGCGTTTCTTTATGTTGATGCTTGGCCTTCAGCGAATGACGAAAGATGCAAGATTCCAACCCATCTTTGGACTAGGTCAAAGAGTAAGATGCAGAAAGCAGGTTACCCCAACTGCAGACACGAAACTAATCTACAAGTTAGAGATAAAAGAGATAGGATTGTTCCCTGATCCGTATGTGATCGGAGATTTAGAAATCATTTCGGATGGAGTGATCACCGTACACTTTGAAAACCTAGGACTACAGCTTAGGGAAAAGGATAATCCAAAATACTTAGACCCAACGGAGGGTGTAAAGATAGCCCCTAGATCAGCTGAGGCCATCATGAATGAGAAGGATATTACAACCTTTGCATTGGGTAACATGACGGAATGTTTTGGGCCTGACTTTGCGATTTATAACGGACGTAAAATGTCTCGTCAACCCAACTCTGATCTACAATTAATCTCTAGGATCATGAAGGTAGACGGAACGAAAGGAGACTTCTCCAAAGATGTTCCGATCTATGCCGAATATGATGTACCAGTAGATGCCTGGTATTATAAGCAGAATTCTAATGTCGCGATGCCCTACTCCATGCTCATGGAGATTGCTCTTCAACCTTGTGGTTTGCTTGGAGCATATTTAGGCAGTACTTTACAGTTCCCAGACAAGGATTTGTACTTGAGGAATCTTGATGGAGATGGAGAAACCTTTGCGCTACCCACAGGAACAGACTTCCGAGGAAAAACGATTACCAATAAATCTGTGTTGACCTCTTCGATTGCTCATGGAGGGACAATTTTACAGCGATATACTTTTGAGCTTGCGGTGGATGGTCATGTCTTCTATAAAGGGAATTCATCCTTTGGGTTTTTCTCAGCAGAGGCATTGGCAGCACAGGCAGGTTTAGATAAAGGAGGCGAAGTACCGGCATGGTATGTTACGGAAGGATTACAACCGACGGACTACATGCAAATCAAGTTGGACTCCTTGTATGGCAAAATGAAATTATTTAAAGCCCCAGAAGGGAAACCACACTATAGATTGGCAGAGGATCAATTAAATATGGTGCACGACTTAATTATAGCTAAGGACAAAGGACAGTACGGCAAAGGATACATACATGCTACCAAACATGTAAAAACGTACGACTGGTTCTTTACTTGTCACTTCTACCAAGATCCGGTAATGCCTGGCTCACTAGGGGTAGAATCTATTTTACAAGCGATGCAGGTTTATGCTTTACAGCAAGACTTAGGAAAGGACTTTAGGTCTCCGAAATTTGTTCAGGTACCGAATCATAAGACCGTTTGGAAATATCGAGGTCAGATTTTATTATCTGTGAAGCAGATGCACTTGGAAGTACACGTGAAGTCGGTAGAAAGAAAAAGCGAACAACTAGTAATGTTGGCTGATGCTTATTTATGGAATGATAAGATGAGAATCTATCAGGTAACAGACATCGCTTTAGGAATTGAGGAGGCATAAGATCATCAAATTTTAAGATTAAGAATGAAGCATATGAATTTCAACGGAACACCACAGCAATTATTTTGGCAAGGATCACCTAGAGACATTGTATTTGATGTAGAAGCAATGAGAGAGAAGCTAGAGCAGACGGAAAAAGCTTGTTATATCATGAGGGATTTCAATGGTAGGATTGGAGTTAGCAACACAGGGGCTTTGGTATCAGAAGGAAGAGGTTTGCAAGTACTCGCGATTACGAGTCCGATGACTGCGGCACAATTGGGTGATCCGACGTTTTGTGAAGATTATAAATTAAAGTATGCTTATAAAACTGGAGCGATGGCTAATGGTATCGCTTCCGCAAATTTGGTTATTGCCATAGGACAAGCAAATTTACTAGGCTCCTATGGAGCAGCAGGTCAAGTCCCAGAAAAAATTATTGAGTCCATCCATAAGATTCAAGGAAACCTTACCCATCAGACCTTTGCCGTAAATTTAATTCACTCACCGTCTGAGCCTGCACTTGAGGCAGCAGCGGTAGAATTATTTTTGGATAAAGGAGTTACAGTAGTTGAGGCTTCAGCCTTTTTAGCGCTTACCGAAAACATTGTATACTATCGGGTATCTGGATTAAGCAGAGGTGCAGATAATAAGATTAATATAGGGAATAAAGTCATTGCTAAGATCTCCCGAAAAGAAGTAGCACTTCCATTCATGCAAGCTGCTCCGGAAGAATTTATTCAGTCATTATTATCGAAAGGTAAGATCACCAAGGAGCAAGCGGAGTTGGCTAAGTTGGTTCCGATGGCTGATGACATTACTGTGGAAGCTGATTCAGGTGGACATACAGATAATCGTCCACTGGTTGCTTTGCTTCCGATCATCATCCAGATGAGAGATGAGATGCAGAAAAAGACAGGCTTTGACAAAAAGATAAGAATCGGTGCTGCTGGAGGAATCTCTACCCCAGCCTCTGCCCTCGCAGCCTTTATGATGGGTGCTGCTTACGTGGTCACAGGAAGTGTGAATCAAGCTTGTCTTGAAGCGGGAACATCGGATCATGTACGGAAGTTATTACAAGTGGTGGAATCTACAGATGTGATGGGAGCTCCGGCATCAGATATGTTTGAGATGGGCGTGGACTTACAAGTTTTAAAACGTGGAACTCTATTTGGACCCCGAGCCAAAAAACTTTATGAATATTATAAACGATACAATTCCATTGATGAAATCCCTGCGGTGGACCGTCAGAACCTAGAGCAGAAAGTTTTCAAAAAACCGCTAGAAGAAATCTGGCAATCATGCATAGAGTTTTTCCAACAACGTGACCCTGAACAAATTGAACGAGCGAAGGATAACCCAAAGAGAAAAATGGCCTTAATTTTTAGATGGTATCTTGGATTGTCATCAAACTGGGCCAATGCAGGAACACCAGACAGAGTCTTAGATTATCAGATCTGGTGTGGACCATCCATGGGTGCTTTCAACGATTGGGCAAAAGGCAGTTATCTTGAACACTATCAAAATAGAAAGGTCGCTGACATCGCAAATAAGATTATGGAAGGAGCTGCCTACCTCTATAGAATTCAAAGTTTAAGAATGCAAGGGGTAGAATTTCCAATGGCCTTGGAGACCGTTGCCATTAAAGAGCCGGTGGCAAGAAAGCTTGAAGCAACTGCTTAATCGGCAGGTGTTTCATTTTTTATCCCTTTTAAGTAAAACAAATTAATAATATACATACGTGTAATCAGTTATACTCTGATTACCATTATCAAAAACATTTGTTTCAACACAAGAAATTGGATAGTCAAATTCATTGTATACATATTGCCGTTGAGCTTCCCACACCTCCCCTTCAGAATTAATGGAGCTTACTTTCAAGACATTGCCATGATGCTCAGTTCTGAAATAGTGTATTCGTGTAGACTCATCAAATCCATGTTTATCATCCAAAGTCGTTGTTCTTGAAGCTTGAAAAGAATTATCAATTTTAGATCTTGCTTCCCTGATTGAGCTACAATTCTTGTCAGTATAATCAATGGTCTGAACTGAACTACTATATTCAATCTTCTCTCGACCACAGTCAGCTTCATAAGAAGTTATCAAATAATTTGAATTCAATAATCCACCATCAAATAATTGTACTCTAACGGTATCCCCTCCCAATTGAAAAAACTTTTCTGATGCTAAAACTTCATCTAGAATAATTTCATTCTCTACCCCCTGATAATTAATTATTAATGAATCCGAATAATAATTATAAATTAAAACACGAAATCGCTCACCATCGTTTGAGGAGTGCCAAAATATTCTTGATAAGCTTCTATCACCATTGTATTCATACGATTCATCTAATTTCCCGTCTCGATAAACTTCCTTCAACAGTAGAATTTTGTCTTCGCAAAATTCCCCTCGAAAGCCTTCTGGACAATCGCAATTACCTATGGTGCATATGCCCCCATTTAGGCAGGCAACATCCTCACATACATCCTTACATGAATAATTAGATAACAAGATGATACTGAAAAATAAATACACAAGAGCTCTCATAGAATTTATATTTACTATAAAGTTAAATTTGTTCGTTCTATTTTTTTTAGAATAAAAGATAAGACAAAATATTGGTTTCTCAAGCAACTTGTGAATATGAACACAACCACAAATTCTACTGAATAAAAAGAACAGTCACAGAGGAAGCAATTAATCAATCCGAAAATTAACCTTCGAGTATTTTTAACCAAGGTCTTTTAATAATTATAAATCTACTCTTGCTAAGTCTTCCTACATTTGCGCAAGCATGAAAGAAAAAATAAACGTAAGTCACGCACCCAACACTTCTAGGATAATTGAAGTTATAGCTTAAACACTGAATTGATATTGCATTAAAAATACTTAGGTTTGTATTTAAAATGTAATCTTATGTCTTTAAAGCAAATTGCACCAATCCTATTATTGATTCTATTCAATTATTCTTGCTCAGATGAATGCAAGGATATTGAATGTCAGAACGATGGAGTATGCGTTCTGGGAACTTGCGAATGTCCAGATGGTTTTTACGGGGAATTTTGTGAAAACGAAAACTTATTACTCAAAGGAATGTATTCAAATGGGAGTATTTTGACGAGTTATGAATATAATGACGAAAGACAATTAATTAGCACGACCTATTATACAGATGACGAACCTAGTGGTATAGATATTCGCACCTATTATGCAGATTCCATAATTATAACGCGCAATTATTTAAATGGACCACCCCTTGTAGGAATTCCTGTTTCTGATATTAAGTACATTAAGACTCCTAACAATGAAATAATTTATGAAATTTATGATTTAGATAATAAATTAATAAATAAATACCATCAAGTACTCCCTACCAAACATGGACTGCGGCTATGAATTAATAGAAAAATCTGAGCAGCAAAATTCTATCACATTTACTGATGAAAATTGTAGCTACTTGGAAGAAATAAGACTAATAGGAGATACTACTGTATGGACTAGAATTAATTACGTTAAGGATAATAAAAATTCAGCTTTTACTTCGACCATTATGCCATTCTTTTCCTTTCCAAATACTGGAAACACTACAGAAATAACAACATTTCAATCTATTAGTGGATCTATGGATTTAATTCAATATGAGTATGAATATAATGAACAAGACTACCCAGTGAAAAGAATTCGAACATCAAATGGATCGACTTCTGAAATTACTTACGAGTATTACTAAAAGAATTTTTTTTGAATACTATCAATACAATTTCACGAATACTGAAATTCAATATTTGCGAACGCATCAACAAAGAAATAAACTTAAGGCGTACAACCTACAACCAACACTTCAAAATTATTTCCACCAGTAGAAAATCCTGAATTCAATAAAACGGAATTCCCTGCATCAAAAGCAATTCCATTCCCGACGACATTACACGTACCAGAAGTGATGATGTTATTACTCACTTGATAGGAAGTATTCGGCGGATTAGAACCGTTTGTAGAGATGGTTAGATTGGCATCACAGCTTGAAGTTACGGTTGCACTCTGAAGACAAATTTCCTGATCATTACCCGCCTCACTTGACAAGAATAATAATTGAAGAATATAATCGGTTCCTACCGTTAGGTTTGAAAAAGTAGCACTTGTTGCACCCGTCCCAGGCACCATAATCGCACATGAAACTTGTACTCCCCCATTCCCTGGACAGGCATCATATAAAGCATAATAAGCGAAACTCCCAGGCAAACTTCCAAACTCCATCACCACCGTTGAATTATTAGCATTGAAGGTGTACCATAAATCTAGGAAACCAGGATTGGCACAGGTAGGCACTGAACCGGAAGAAGTTGCATTGGTCGTTGAATAAACTCCGTAGGAGCAACTTGAGGAGCCAATGGTTAAAACTTCGGCATCTACGCAAGCATCATTTGGAGGTAAAATACAGGTACTCGTCATTGCAGCGGCAGCACTATCATTGTTTGAAGCACAGCCCATGTTTGAAGAAAGTACGATAAAATTTACATTGTAATTTGTGGAAGCAGAGCCGGAAACTTCAATATCAAAAGTAATAACACCTCCTGTCACCGTTTCAAGATATGGGGGTCCAGATAAGCCAGGAAAAGTAATACCCACCGGTGGATTATTGATCAAAACAGTTCCATCAAAGGCACAATCGAAAGTGAATGTTATGGTATTTGTACCACAATTAGTAACCGAATTACTTGGAGTGACTGCTAAGGCAAGCCCACTATTAAGGGACAAAAAGCAGACAACAATGCTTGAGATAAGTCTTTTCATGGCGTTGATATTGGGTTTCATACATCTCAAAGAGACGATGCAATGAGGTCAAATATCGTTCCATTCTAGCTTTTAGGATCAATCAACGTTTAATGAAGAGACGAAGTGCTTCTATCAATAATTTAGTTTTGATTGGTACTTTTTATGCATGGAGTTCTTATTACAATGCTATGTTACTTTTTTGTCTACCACACAAAAAAGTAACCAAAAAAAGTCAAAGCTTGCGAAGCAGAAACTAAAATCTTTTTTCACTGCCCACGGCGCAAAAACTCATACCGCCTTCTTTACTATAAATAAATTCCTACTTTCTTCATACAGTTTCCGCCTTCCTGCTCCCGCTCCAAAAAAGATTTCTGAACGTTCCTGCTTCTAATGCGGAACAAAACTAGAACGATAGCTAAACTAAATCTAGAGTAAAACAAATCTCCAGGGGAGAGACAATGCCGTAGCAGAGTTGAGAGAAATCTTCTTGGTCTTACTTTAAAGCATCAGCAATAGAAGATTTATTAGCATTGTGAACTACCTCAGATCCAATGGTTATACCACTCACAATGTGCATGTTTTCAATATTCCAATCCTTTGGAATTTTTTGAGTAAAAGTCTTTACAACAATTGATTCATTTTTTGAACCATTGAATTCCAGTTCCTCCCCTCCAAAATCTGTAACCAACATTTTTGCGACGTGATTGTAGACCATTTCATCTCCGGGAATTTTTGATGGTTTCAATTCATATCCGGACATCTGACCTCTGGCACCGCCAGAATAGTAATTGGATTGAGCCCAGGTATTGCCCTCTCCATGCACCTTATCTTCTGTAAGCCCAACAATAAGTTTTACCTCATCAGATATGGAGCTTAAACTTTTTGTTGTGATGGTTAATTCTAGTTCTCTTGATTTTTCATCCCACCGAGCACTGTGGGAGATCGTCGCTTGAGGTGCTTGAGAAACATGTTCTAAAAAAGCCAATTCCAACTCTAGCGGATCCATGGTCTCTGTGCGTTCAATAACAGCTGAAGGGAAGCCTTGTATATAATTACCAAGACCAGAACTTGGCTGCGGCTTTTTTGATCTTCCTCTACCTCCGACTGTTCCCATCCAAGTTGGTAGTTCCATGGGATCATTTTGGTGGACAGCGATTCCTACAAAATGATCTGGATATTTTTCTGATAAATAATTCATGTATACATCTCCGCGGGGACACCAGCCGCACCAGGTACCCGTTGCTTCTTCTACCCAGACCTTCTTGTCTGGATGAAGGTCGTAGCCTTTCAATTGGATAGGAAAGGAATTATTGCACGTATTTTCATCCTCTTTACCATTAATCTTAGTGATTGATATGGTTGCAGATTGTTCCCCGTCAAGCACTAGCCCTTTTTCAAGCACTACCATTGTATCAGCGCCTATTGATAAGTCGATGTTGAATTTTTGGCTACTGGTTTCAGTGGCCGTTTGAAGTGTTAATTCAAAATTCTTAATCTTCTTTTCTCCCATGTTAGTAACTCTGCATCCGAAGTTTCTTTCTTCTCCATTCAACCCAACAAAGTTGCTCAAACTGTTGTGACCTAAACTACGATTAGGATCAACAACACCACTTATAGAAGCATCGTAAGCCATATTCATAGCCTTTGCTTTTCCTACGTGATTCAAAACAATATTATCAACATAAAACAAAGCCTTTTCTCCTTCGGGATAAAGGGCTAATGAAGCGATGCTCTGACGCGTTTCATTTTCTTGAATATAAGAACCCACACATTCGCCATCTATATAAAATCGCCACAAGTGACTTTCAAAATTTACATCTACTGAAATATTAAACCACTGATCTTGTGGGTACATATTCTGCAGTTGTACCTGCGTATCATCAACCATTCTAAAGAAAGAATTATTATCCAGGTAACACTGCATGCTCCAGACAATTCCTACTTGCTCTACGCCTTGAAAACTAAAGTATCCATTGCTACCCTCTGGAATAAATAAATCCATAGAAAATTGAAGACTTCCAGCAGTAAAGCGTTTGTTAAATGGGAAATACACATCTGTCTTTTTTCCACCTACAAGCTTTAAAGACTTTTTACCAGATGCTGCTCTTTCCGAAGTAACCGGAGTATCCGTACCTCCTGTCCAAATTTTCCAATCATCGGATGCAATCGTGATCATGTCTCCATCATTATAGGATTCAAAATCTTCACTCAAATTCGCTTGACCTGAAAGGTTAGTGAATAAAAAAATGGTTAGTAAAGTGGATAGATAAATTTTCATAGTAGATGTATTAGTCCGCGAAGGTCTCATTTTAAATGTATCGTCAAAAGATTTTAACAGTAACAACGTAGGAATATCAGCGAGTAAATTGAATCTAGTCTTATTTGATGGGGTAAGTGACATTCGATTACTTTGATTCTAACGAAAAGAATGCAAATTTGGTTCGTTTTGGTGTGAAGGTTGAACAAAAAAAGCTTGATTATTGTCAACCAAATCAAAGACCTAATTTTCTTGAATTATCCCTTGAGATATTAAAACTTTACATTAATGCCTGCCGTCAAACCAAAACCAAGATCATCCGCAAAATATCTTAATCGATTTAGATAATCCCGATAGCTCACATTGAAAAGATTATCAGCCTTAATGAAGGTTCTTATCTTGTATTTTGGCAAGATTAAATCTGATGAAAGTTTTAAGCCTACTAGATTGTAAGCGGCTGGCGGATTGGTGAAGTCTTGTTCTGGAAGAAAATTTAATTGTTCGAATACAAATCTATTGGTGACCTCAATCTCGAAATCTTCCAAATCTAAATCCTTAATAAAATTTATGGCTTTAGGTGCTCTATAGGTTAAGCTGCCAAACAGACTATTCGGTGGCATGAAGATTAGTGGTTGATTGTGAGTCTGGTCTTGACCTTTGATGTATGAGTATTTAAATAATGCCAATACAGATTTACTTAAGGTCACTTGGGAAGAAACGTCTAGCCCATAGATCGTTGCATCGGTTTGTTGGTACTTAAAAACTGGAAAGGCTCCTCGGATTGTTAAACGAATCTCGTCTTGAGGGTTTAAATAAATGTAATTCCTAAAGAGTTGGTGATAAGCCAATACATTGAACGAAAAGTTAGAATTTGGAACCAGCTTATATTCTAGTGTGTTTTTTACAGCGCGTTCAACTTGTAATTCAGCATCCCCCTCCTCTATTCCACTCACCCCTTGATGTAAGCCATTACTATAGAGTTCATTGATGGCTGGGTTCCGCATAGAGAAACCAATATTCCAACCAATACTTTGAGCATCAGTAATTTTCGACTTGATAGAAAACACAGCACTTGCGTTGTGAAACTGATTTTCAAATCGGATGATTTCTCTAGGAATGGTTCTGCTGATTGTTAAAACCGTTTGGTCTTCAAAGTCATATCTTGCTCCTAGATTCAATGAAGTATTATTTATACTTCTAGACAAAGTAGAAAATAGACCAGTTTTCCAAGAGAGGTAATCTGGGATTAAAGGTAAAATTCCTGTCTCCGGATTATTGGTATTATCAGTCCCTATATTTTGGACACCTGCTTTGAACCTCCAATCATCACTAAAGTTATTTGTATACTTCAATTCTGAGTTAAAAGTCAACTGGGCTAAATTCAGAGCTGGAATATCTGTCCGTTCATTTCTTCGCTGATCAAACTCCTTTCTGTTGTTAATTTGTAAAGCTAGAATTGCTTCGAGGAATTGATCATCACTAATAAAGTACTTTGCATGTCCTTTGATTAGGTGGTGCGACACTTGTTGATTGGGTGCTTCAATTTCATAGCTGAAATTAGGCTCTGTAAAGAAAGGTACATCTTGAACTAGTGCTAATTCTAGATCAGTTAAATTGCCAATGTGTGATCCCCTTAATACTCCAATACGTGTATTAAAAGTACTGGCATAGAAATCAAAGGTGAAGATCTCATTCCAGTTCTTTTCCAATTGAACTGAAAAATTAGCTTCCTCAACACCGGTATTATTTAGAAAATAATTGGCTGATTTATTGTCGCCAGACTTTTTGAGGGTGCCACTCACCTTCCATGCTACACTCGGCGAATATTTCCCTAGCCTAGCATTTAAAGTATGACCTCTTCCATTGGTATCAAAAATATAATTTACTTGCCCGTGAAGATGCGGTTCTTTCTCTATCCGTTTGGGTTGAGAAAGAATCACACTTCCAAGATTTCCTCCGCCATATTCTATCGCGCTGGCACCTTTCAATATGGTAATTTTATCGGCTGCGAAAGGATCTATTTCAGGGCTATGGTCATTTCCCCATTGTTGTCCACTCTGAAGAATTCCATTATTTAAGATTAATAATCGGTTACCAGACAACCCATGAATGACTGGCTTGGTAATACCGCTTCCATTTTTTATTAGATGTACGCCTGTTTCATTCTCAATAATTTTTGACAGATTCTGATTTGAATTGTCTTCAATTACATTTCTCTTAACCGATAGATTGGCTTGATTACCATAGCTATCTGTTTGACCGGCAATGGTGACGGTTTCAAGAGAGATTGGAGAATGAGAAAGACCTATCTTCAGGATGGTATCCTGTAAGATGTCGAAGTGAAATTTTTCATCATCACAACCAATGTGAGAAACAATAAAATGATAATGCCCTTCACATATATTTTCTAATGAAAAATTTCCATCGTCATCCGTTGTCGTTCCTGTTCTTGTTTCTTGAATAAAGATATTGACATAAGCCAATGGCGATTGAGATGCCTCATCAAAGACATTGCCTTGGACCACTATATCACAGTCTTGCGCATAAGCTGAAAGACCTCCAAGTAAACAAATAAATAATATACTATAGGTTCTATTCAATGACGATTGGGAAGGTAACCTCTATATCTGTTTCACCACCTGCATTACTGATGTCTCCATCTGAAACTCCATCCGCAGTTTTATTTGGCTCGTGACGTAGAGTAATCGTTATCGAACCTGAAGTAGCATCCCCAGTTGTTAATGCTCCATTTATACCTATTGGATTTCCGTCAGCATCTACATCTAAATATTCGAAACTTAGATCAGCAATGTTTGACTCAAAAAAGAATTGGTGCTCTTCTGCTTCCTCTGAAATTTCTGCATTCACACTTTCTGAAGGTGTTTCAGCTTCATTCAATAATTCTAAGGTTCCAAGATATCTTTGATTTGCAACTAATGTACCTCCAACTATGGTCGCATCGTTACCTCCGTCTCCATCTAGATCAGTGAAGGTTAAAACAACAGTTGCTCCTGCTTCATCAGTTAATGTATAGTTTACTGTGGTGATTAGCTCTTCTTCATTTGTTATTTCTGGATCATCTTTATCACAACCAGTAAAAATGAACAAGGCTATTGCTAAAAAGCTTAAAACGGAATAATTCTTAATCATGACTTAATATTGAAATTTAATAATATCTCAAAGCTACAAAAATTAATGCAACATTGTTGCATTTAGGAAATTTTCAATATTAATTTAATGTTAAGTAGTCTGGAAGGTCCTCAGTAATTACTTTAAAATTAATTTTTGCGTAAAAATTCCTTGGTCACTTTGGATTCTAATGAGGATTAAGCCTTGGTAGTCGCATTCGACTTTCGTCAAATGTCTGTCCACTGAGTAGTGAAAGTTTACTTTTTGACCTATGTGATCGAATATTTCTAAGGAGCTTACTTCTCCAAAATTTAAGGCATCAATAACAAAACTTCCAGAAGAAGGATTAGGATACACTTTAATCTTATCTCTCAAAAACTCATCATCAATTGAAGTTGTTCCACCTTGCCCGATGTTTGAGGCATCGATGGGACAGGTAACGAAATTATCAAAGCCAAATCCAAATTCACCACCTTTAGTACTTACTGCAATAATTTTTAAAGTATGTATTAATTGCTTAATGGTTTTAAATCCCCAGCGAGTTACTCTTCCATCACCTGTGCCAGGATCACCCGCTTCGATTATTGTTTGATCAATGACAGAATCAAATTGATCTATTGCTTGAATGATAAATCGTTCGCCAATATCCACATCGAGCACCAAACCGCTAATGCTATCAAGCGGAGAAGAAAAAGACATGATTAATGGCGACAGGTATTCACTACCGAGCACCCCGTCATCTGTAAGGAAGTACATCCCAATAAGTTGTGATTCATTGACAAATTCATTGCCTAGATTGGTATTAAATGCAGTATTTGGCAAGCCCAACCGAGCAATGTGAGGATTTGTGCCATCTTCAAACTTAAATGATACACCATTTGAGCTAAGATATTCAGTACTGATTTCCAAACCTTCGGTTGGTATGATTCCTTGTATGGTTTCGAAGTCCAAGAAAAAGCATTCGCCTTGAGTATAAGACACATTGATTGTAAACGAAAAAACACAAATAAAAACAAGAAACGACCTAAGTGATTGTTTGAATCCAAAATTCATATGTAGATCTATTGTTTTCATTTCTTAATGCAAAAGTATTTTTTGAGTTAATACTTTCTCGCCTATTTGAATTTTCAATAAAACTACTCCTTGGAATTCAGATTCAATTTGGATTGAATCATTTTCTAGGAGGGACTGGAATCCTAATTTCCTTCCCATTAAATCGTAAAGCCCAATAAAATTTACTTTTTCGTTATTTAATACTTCAACTACGAAACTTCCTGGAGCTGGATTAGGATACACCTTTACACTATTGAATAATGGATCCTCTGTTGCTGTTGTTCCTCCTTGTCCGATGTTGGATGCATCAATAGGACAGGTAACAAAATTATCAAAAGCAAATCCGAAAGCTCCAGCTACTTCTCTTTCACCACTAATTTTCAAAGAATAAAATAATTGATCACCCGCATGTAACCCCCAAGAAGTTGCTATTGCATCACCTGTCCCTTCATCACCTGCAGCAACGACAACGGTAGAAATAACAGAATCTAATAGATCCCTTGCCTCAATGGTGAAGACTTCGTCAAAATCAACATCTAATACCATCCCGCTGACACTATCTACTGGAGAAGAAAAGGTCATTATTAAAGGTGTAGCAATCAGCCCTTCAAGCAAGCCATCATCTGTCAAAAAATATGCACCGACTAATTCTGATTCCATCATAAACTCTCCAATAAAAGAATTGAAAGCTGTAAAAGGAAAACCATATTTTGCTATATGCGGAAAGGTCCCGTCTTCAAGTTCGAAAAGAACCCCATTTGAATTTAAGTATTGATCACTTACTTCTAGGTTATCACTCAAAACAGCTCCGCTTATCGACTCAAAATCGAGTGTAAAACAATCACTCTGGGCATTTGATTTAGGACTGGTATAAAGGAAAATACAAAGACTAAAGGTGGTTAACTTAAAAAAGAGCTTTAATCGAAACTTCATTGTTGTTACTTTTTAATATGGATTGTAACAGTTGCCATAAACAATATAGAGAAAAGTTGTCCCCTATTACAACGTAATGAAAATAATTTCTCTTGTTAATCCAATGATGTCAAAACTCTCCGTACTTAGAAAAATAAAAATGAAATGGAATAACAATAATCTCATTAATTGGATGACTTTTCCTAATTGCTTCCATCAAGATTAATGTAGTTGTCAATTCTCCCGACATTATTCGGATCGTACTTTACGATGAGCAATTTTTGTTTATTATCTCGATTTAAAAGAGAACGTCTTACAAAAGTAAATTTATCGTCATCAATTAATTCATAATCAACCAACCATTCAAACCTGATAGGATTTAATTCTATTGTTGAATAAATATTTCCTTGATAATCTAATATGAATAATTCATCATAACCTCCCAGTACGATGTAATTATCTAATGTAAGCTTAGATTCATGCCTAAGTGAGTTGTAATCATACACTTTTTTTGACCAAATCAATTTATCATATGAATCAAAACAGTCTACGATCACTTCTTCTTGAGCATGATAAACAATGCATTTATAATCGAGAAACTCCAACACATTTAATAGTTGAATCTCATTGAATTTACTTGAATGGCTCAATTCCCATGAGATACTATCGCCTAGAACTTTACAAACTTTTAATACAGAGTCTACTTTACTAGTATATACATAAGAATCTGGTGATATAAATTTTAAACTATTTTCCTCCCAAGCAATTTCTGAAGGAAGTTCATAAAACGAGTAACTAAGTTCTTTCCCGTTTAGATCTAGCTTAAACTGAATATGCTCCTCTTCTCCATTTTCACCAATCCTTGCAATTAAAGAAAAATGGTCTTGCTGAAAGTAAAATTCAATCAGACGTAAATCCCGAGTATCAGAAACTGATTTATCGAATACCCGCTTACCGCGTTCATTAAAAATTACAATCCTGATTCCTTTGTCCCCATTTGCAAATATTTCAGTATAAGCATATGCAAATCTCCTTTCTCCTTTTGCCACATATGAATGGCCTTTTGCCTTACCCCAAATACTTTTTACCTTTCGTTTCCATTTAACTTCACCGTCGGCTCCTACAAGGATAGCATATGTATCTTTAGCTGCTATATTTTTCCTTGCTGTATCGCAAATTGCAAGAATGGAATTGTCCTCAGCAATTAATGCAGATTTAACAAGAACCTTCCCTCCAAAAATCCCATAATAATTATAAGACCATTGACCAATAGTAGTGCTATAAAATAAAAAGATAAATATTGCTGCAAATAAGCTCTTCATAATCTATGAATCAGTAATACTAAAGTATAAATTCGATAAAATCCATATCAGGCTTCCCATAATTATGGGTTAATTCTTCATCTTTCTTTAATGGATAACCAGTAACTATTACGTGCTTATATTTCCAAAGACAAAGATTTCCCTTTCTTTGAGTCCCTTAATTCTTCTAAGTGAATCTCTTTCTATATTTCAGTTTCAAATTTTATTTTTGGTTCTTTTGTAATGATAATAAATCAAGAGAAATAATCATCTAGTATTTATCTAATGGTCTCCCACACAAGATTAGACGAGTTACCTTTTGAATTTGCCTTGGTTATGTTCTCTATATCCACTTAATGAAGACCATTTAGTGAATAATGATTTTTTGAACCATTGATTCATTTCCCTGCTTAAGAAATATAAAATATAATCCTGATTCCTCAATACTAAATTCTATAACTCCGGTACAATCAAACTGTCTCATAAATATTTGACCTGTAGGATTCCTAATTTCAACATTATATTTTTCATCAAATTTTGGGTTAACCAAAAATTGAAAATTTGTAGGATTAGGATACACTAAAAACAAGTCATAGCCTTTTCCTTCTTCAAAAGTAGAACTTATTGGAAAGTTTTCAACCAGTATATTCCGAGTAATATTAGTGCTAATTGGAGCATTATTGTCAAAATATATTTGAGCTGAATTATAAATGGTCGTATAATCAGGAATTCCCTCCTTCGCTTTAATACGATATTTCACGAATCCTTGACTAGCCGCTACGTTTTCTGACTCGGGTGGTAAATTAATATCTAAAAACCGAAACACCAATTCAGTTGAGTTATTAATTTGAGTATACACTTGATGGCTACTAGAAACTATACTCAAAGTTTTCGAATCTAAATGGATATCAAGATTATCCACCAAAACAACCGTTTCTGCCTTAAAATTGCCTAAATTCTGAAAACGGATGGTGTACTCTAATTGGTCGTCAATCAAACTTAAGTTACCTCTAACTTCTCCAGTACTAGCACTTAATTTATCATTAGGATCATATGAACACAAATATTGCTCTTCTTTACGAAACTCCTGAAGAAAATTCTCATACTCAATGCTTGCTTTAATTGGAATGATCGCATTTGAAATCGAATCAAATTGCATCAGTATATCCTCGACTGGAGGAGCTTCTAATACCGCATACAAGGATCTTTGCTCTTGAAAACTCAGCCCTGTAAAATCCCACCGAACTTCGTTATTCGAAATTACTTCTGCATCTGGATAAGTTGAAACAATATTTATGTCTTCAGGCAATTCCAACAAAACTTGCCCATCAACAGTTTTAAAACCAGGATTGTCCAACGTAATCCAAGTAGAAATCTCAGACGAACATATAAATGGACTAACTGAGAAATCTACATTCAATTGTAAATCTTCCAATTCTTTCCACAAACCAAAATTAAGATCTAAAACATCTTCATCATCAAAGGCTATTTCAATATTACTTTCTGATGTATGAATATATTTATCGTCCACAGCATTATTTATTCTGTACTGACCTGAGTCTTCTGGATAGAAAGCATAATTTCCATTTATGTCTGTTATTGCCTCCGTATTATTATCCATAGATACCTTCATATCTCTTAGACCTACATCAATTCCAGCATCAAAAATTGAATCTTGATCAGAATCATAAAAGACTTTACCGAATAAGCCTTTTTTTATCTCAATAGCCTCTTGATCAAAAACAATAAAACCTCTATTTGTCACTAGCCATAGATTACCTGTTATTGGATGAACTAGAACTGCGCTGATCCTATTGGAAGGCAATGCAGAGTTCATGATATCAATTTGCTGAAAATCAAACCGATTCCAATACAACAATCCGCTTCTTCCTGTACCCAGCCAATAATTACCCTCAGAAGCTTCCTGAATACTTGAAATGTAATTTTTATATGGGTCATAAAAAGCAAAGTATTCCCATTCAATGCCATCGAAAATGTAGATACCTCCTTCATATGAAACCAATATATCTCCATTGCTATCTACTAAATGCTCATGAACAGAAGAACTTCCAATTGGGCTATTCGATTGATCGTAAGTTGTCCATGTAAGACCATCGTAAACAACAAGTGATCTGGCGGTTCCGAAGGTGAGGATGCCACTTTCACTTTCTCTAATACTCCAAATGATATTTCCCCAGTTAAAAGAAGGGTTTAAAAATGGATCTAAAACGATGTCCCAAGTGTCCGTGCTTTCATCATAAATACCAAGCCCTTTAGTTCCCAGACCTACATATATTATACCCTCGGAAGAAATATGCAATGAGGAAATACTTCCATCATGGATATAAATAGAATCTATGAGCTCATGATTTTCAAATTCGTAAAGCATACTAGGAGAAGAATTACTCCTTCCATCTTTGGCAACATAGTATTTACAGTTAACGGAGTTTTTCGCTGTAAATTCCAAATCTCCTGTTTCTCTATTTGGCAAGACCTCATGTAAGATCAATGTATCCGGATTAAAAGCTTGCAATTGGGTCAAGCCAGCGATCAATAAGTTTCCATCACAATCGAAATTTGGTCGTCCGAAATACGATCCATAATTATAGAAAGAATGATGAACATCATAATATTTCAGTTCATTACTGCTTACACTAAGAACTGAATCCCCGTCAAAATCACCCGATTTATAAAACCAAATTCTCCCTTCCTTATCTTCATTTAAGATGAAAAATCGGTCTTCTGGATTTGTTTGGTTACCAACCAATTCCATGCTATTAAAATATTTTAATTCATTGTTATTGATTGAAATATAGTTCGGAACATTTGCGCTACTATTTGTATACCACATCCTTTCAGTACCTTTAGCAATGCGAGAACTTCCTAAATTAATTGATTCATTTAGTTCTCCTATAAAATGCCAAGATCCATCAAATCTGTAAATGAAACTCTCTTCACCTTCCTCAAAACAAACATATAATTCATCGTTATGTGCGGTAAACGAAGAAACTTCAGCTGTTATCAATGGCAAGTCAATGTTGTGGGTTATTTCTGTCTGTACATCAAAATAAAATAAATTATCAAGGTTGTCGCTGAAGAAAATATTTCTTGAACCATGGCTTGTCATTCTATATGGTTGATCAGATACAAAATTTGTATAATCTAATAATACTTCATCTTTTAATGCATATAAAGAAGATCTAGAATCATGTCCTCCATCAAACCATAAATTACCATTGTTGTCTTCCATGAGGTTTCTTGCATTATGAAGTGTGTCAATTGGACCTTGAACTGGTGAGTAATAAGTACACCAAGCTAAATTTTGGCCGCCCAAATTTTTATCATATCTCGCAATACCACCTTCTTCTAAAGCAAGCCAAACATAGTCTTCAGAAGGAAGAATTTCACGAACAAAATTGCCTCGCAATGGGCTATTGACAGATTGTAATAGATTGCCTTCACCCGTTTCTAAGTCTAGAATATGTAGACCTGTTGGATTCCCAATCCAGACCTTATCATCAATGACTTGAACATCTTGCACCCAATTATCTTTGGCATAATACTTCATTGTAGATTGGGAATGTGAGTATGGAATAAAAGAGATAAAAAATAATAATTGCAAAAACTTTTTCATGTCTTAATGTAATTTAAAACCTTTTAAATTCTGAATCTCTTCAAAAATAAACTCAGCCATGTCGTGAGGGTCTATTTACAATTAGAAAAATTTAGGGTTTTTGCATCAAAAATGATGAGAAATCAAAGACCAATAATAGAAAATAAAATGATAGAGATTCCTTGAAGAGCTAATTCAATTGATTCTTAACCTGATACTATATGTTAACACAGTTTACAAGTACATTCCAGCTACCATAGGCATTTACATAAGTCGAACAGCGCACGAAACTAGTAACCGCGAGACGCTCACCAGTATGTTGGGTGGTATCGTTATGGGATGTGGACTTATGATGTTACTGCCTTAGAATTCAAGGGCGCCCTCTACAATTTAGAATGAGAACATAGTAAAGAACAATCTTATTTTTTCATTTTCAGACGATCCTTAAAGACTTTGGCAACCTTCTCTACCTTGGGTCTACTGACAGATCTGACATAACCTTGATTCGGATTGTTCCAATAGAAATCTTGGTGGTAAGCTTCAGCAACCCAAAACTCTTCATAGTCTTGAACATCTGTAACAATCCCTCCATTGAAAGTTGATTCATTGTAAGCAGCAATCTGCTCATCAATAATCTTTGCTTGAGTTTCATTCATTGGATATAAGGCAGACTTATATGATTCTCCCACGTCAGGTCCTTGCCTATTTAGAGTTGTAGGATCGTGCGCTACAAAGAAAACATCTAGAATTTCACTAAAGCTGATAACCTTAGGATCATAGATTAAATATACAGCCTCCGCGTGACCAGTTTTATGAGTGCATACCGCTTCATAACTTGGATTCTTCACATGGCCTCCTGAATATCCGCTTATCGACTCAACGATACCTTCTAATTGTTGGAAGGCAGCTTCGACGCACCAGAAACAACCACCAGCAACAACGGCATGCTCCATTCCAGGAAAGCTCTGTCCATCTAGATAGGTAGTTATGTCAACGACTTCTTTGGCGCCTAGTTCTTTTTTGGTGCTTGAGTTAGTATCTGATGTTGTACTTTGATTGCAGGCTTCATTTGCGAAAAGCGAAAAAACAAGAATAAGACTGGTAATTAATTTCATCTATTTTAATTAAAATCAGTTAAGGTAATATCAAATATTAAAGGAACATCTCCTGGTATTCCAGAACCTTCAGGTGGCTCATCTCCATAAGCCAATCGTGATGGAACAAAAAGTGTGACCTGTCCACCTTTCCCAATCAAAGGCACACCGATCTGCCACCCTAATATTGTTGTAGGTAAACTGAACGAAATGTCTGTTCCATTATCAAAAGTAGTACCGTCAAGTAAGTAACCTCTAAAATCAACCGTCACTTCATTCTGTGCATTGGGACGGTTCACGCTGCCTTGCTCTGAAATGATGTAATATAATTCATCATTATTGGTAAGATCAGCGTTTAAATTATTTTCAGCTAAATAGTTCTCAATATCCTCAATATTGGATTGAAAAATTTCATCTTCGGTAGGCGTGCATGCACCAAAAAGAATCATTACAAGTGCTGAATAAAAAACGAATTTCATGGAAGAAACTTTATTGTTTGTTGATTAATGTAATACTTCAAAGTTAATCGATTATCCCTTACTTCTCTGACTATGTGCCATAAAAAAAGGGGCTCGAATTGAACCCCTTTAATTCTGTATTTATTTTACAGCTAGTCTATTTTAATAAAACTTTTGATTTCAGCTGTCTTCCAAGAACCTAATCTAATAAGGTAGGCACCATTCTTATATTCTGAAATATCTAAATCTACATATTTGTGCAATCCATCGATTGTGAATTTCTCAACCAATTCTCCCACTTGATTGTAAATTAAAATCTCCCCTTCTTCACCTTCCGGCATCTTAGAAATATTGATTGTAATTACATTCTGCGCAGGATTAGGATACACATCAAATGCTACCAAACCATTTTCTGGAGCTGGCTCCACACAAGGTCCTCCTGTATCAAATTTATTCACTGTTAATGGACTTGAAATTACATAGCAAGCAGTAGACATCGCCAAGTTTACATTGCCTCCTACAGCGCCTATAAAAGTACCAGTGTAAGAGATTCCATATACTCTACAGCTTCCTGCGGCGCTTCCTTCAAAGTCATAACTTGTTCCACTAGGCACTGCTAAGATGGTTCCAAAATTATCGGTAACAACCCAAGCATAGTTTCCTGCTGCTCCGGTAGTTGCAAAGTTCAATACATCTGGCACTCCATTTCCAACACATACATCGGCAGTGGTTGCACCTGTAGAGAAGGAAACAGTTCCCGCTCCGATTTCAGATTTATTGACCGTAATTGAGGTCGATAGATCAAAACATCCCGTTAGGTCATCAATGTTTGCTCCCACAGAAGCTCCACCTAATGAGGTGTGATCAACAAAGTAGATGTTACACACTCCTTCAGAAGATCCTTCAAAGTCAAATGGTGGTCCTGAAGGCAACATTTCAATCGTTCCATCTGCATCCGTAAATAACCATGTACCAGGAGAAGTTCCTGAACCAGTTACTGCAACATTAATAAAGTCAGGAATTCCATCTCCGACACATACGTCAACCGTTGATGCTCCATCTGGAGATGTCAATAAGACTCCCCCACTCACAACTTCTTTCTCTACTAATAGTGAATTAGAAAGACTGTGACAGTCATCCCATTTAGCAATGTTATAACCCACTGCATAGTGATCCAAAGGTTCATTATAACATACCTGATAAATCAAGCAAGAGGTAGAACCAGCATCATCTAAATTCACTGGATTCGTTGAAGAAATAATTTCAATATCTCCAGCTAAATTGGTCACAACGATATCACAGGTAGCACCTGCTGCATCTGTTACGATTAGATCAATTGGATCAGGCACACCGTCACCAACACATATGGTCATCACTGGAGCACCACCATCAAAAGCAATGGTTCCTCCATTCACAAAATTCTTATTTATAATGATTGGATTTGAGAGTGCAAAACAACCCATCAATCCATCAAGTGTTCCTCCTGTTACATATCCATTCAGACCAGCTACGTATGATATCGCATACAGGTAACAAGTTTCAGGACCCGTTCCTTCAAAATCGAAGGTAGGACCTGTAGGAATAGATAAGATATCTCCAGCCGCATTGGTTACCACAAATCCTTCCACATGATTTGAAGTATTATTACTTAAGATTACACCAAAATCGTCTGGGTGATCATCTCCTGAGCAAATCGTCATTTCAACCACTCCAATATCTGTTGTCAAAGTACCTCCTAGAAGACCATCTCTTACAACAGTAATTCTATTAGATAAATCAAAGCAACCACTTAGGGCACTTAGGTTTGATCCTACAAAGTCTCCATCTAGCGGACCATTCCAAGCAACACAGTATACATAACAAGTTCCAACTGGAGTCCCTTCAAGGTCAACAACATTAGATTGTTGAATGGCAAGGATATCTCCATCCGTATTAGTAATGATGTATTGCCCAAATTGTCCGATGAAGTTTGATTGTTGAATTATGAAGGCATCTGATACTCCATCGCTTGCGCAAATGTTTAAGAGGTCTCCATCAACGGTCGTAATCGTTCCAGCGTCGGCTACTTCTTTATTTATAATCACAGGATTAGATAAATCAAAACATCCTTGCAGTGTAGAAATCGGCCAATCAACTGATAGCCCGATAATTCCATCACCATAACAGATGTTATAAATGTGACACTCATCTAATACTGAACTGGTTAAATCAAATGGTGCCGAAGTAGGCAAGTCAATGATTAATCCATCTTTATCTGTAATGATGTATTGGCAGTTGTCGCCACTGTTTCCAGTAAGGACCACATCAACAATAACATCCGTATTATCATCTAAGCAAAAAGTAGTTTCTGTTGACCCATCTGCTAAAGTAAGACTTCCACCTTCCGCACTTGTTCTATTAACGGTGATCGGATTAGACAAATCGAAGCAACCCGTAAGGTCAGCTGCGTTAGCTCCTAAGGCGGCACCACCTAAGCTCTCGTAAGAAAGATGCCAGATTAAACATACACCTTCTCCTGCATTTTCAAAATCGAATGGAGGACCTGTTGGTAATTCTAAGATTACTCCATTAGCATCTGTAATCACCCATTGGCTTGTTGCTCCAGTGTTACCTGTCAATGAAACATCAATCGGATCTGGAACACCATCACCAACGCATACAGAAAGTACTGAACCAAAAGTTGTATCCAAAGTTCCACCGTCAACGGCTAATCTGTTAACTGTGATTGGATTTGATAATTCAAAACATCCTGTTATATTGTTTGCGTTTGCACCCATGGTTGCACCCGTGATATTTCCTGCATAGGAAAGGTGCCAAATCAAGCATACCCCAGCATCAACTCCTTCAAAATCAAATGGTGGCGAACTAGGCAATTCTAAAATGATTCCATTTTCATCGGTAATTACCCAGGCTCCAGAACCAGAGTTTCCTGTCAAACTAACATCTACTAAGTCTGCTTGACCATCTCCAGAACAGATTTCTGTTGTCGTTGTTCCATCAGGAAGTACAAGAGTACCTGCGACCGCTTCTTCTCTATTTACAGTAATTGGATTTGAAAGATCAATGCATCCAGTTAATGAATTGGCATTATTTCCAACTGCTAAATTTCCGATCCCTCCTTCAGAAGAAAGATGCCAGATTAAGCAAGTTCCTAATCCTGCATTTTCAAAATTGAACGGCGGGCCAGAAGGCAAGGCTAGAATTACACCATTATCATCTGTGATGACCCATCTTGAACCTCCAACATTTCCGGTCAATGTTACATCAACAAAGTCATCTTCACCATCATTTACACAAACATATACTTCATTACCGTTAGGTGTTGTAATCGTTCCACCTTCTACTTCATTTCTTGTTACTCTTAATGAGTTAGATAAATCGAAGCAACCTGAAAGTCCAGATGCATTTGCTCCTATGGTAGCACCTGTAAGTGTTCCAGAGAAACTTAGATTCCAAATCAAACAAACTCCAGGTCCTGCTCCTTCAAAATCAAAAGGAGGGGATGCTGGTAGATCAAGAATAACACCGTTTTCATCGGTGATTACCCACTGAGAGTTATCTCCACTGTTTCCAGTTAATATTACATTTAATGGATCCGCAACACCGTCACCTACGCAGATTGAAGTCTCTACCGTATTATCCGTAAATACTAGACTTCCACCTTCTGCTGAAGTTCTATTTACAGTAATCGGATTCGAAAGGGCAAAACAGCCTGAGAAGTTGCTTGCATTCTCTCCAACACTCAATCCTCCAATTGATCCGTAATTTAAATTCCAAATTAAGCATGTACCTAAACCTGCGCCATCAAAATCAAATGGCGGTGCTGCTGGTAATGCTAATATATTTCCATTTTCATCGGTGATGACCCAAGCTGAACTTGAACCAGTACCACCAGTTGCAGTTACATCTACAAAATCAGCCACACCATCACCTACACATACGGTGATATCGGATCCCTGAGGGCTGCTGATTGTGCTAGGATTTACATCTTCAATGCTTATGCTTGCTGCATTTGATAATCCAAAACAACCTGTGATATTTGCGATGGACTGACCAACGGTAAGGCCAGACGCGCTACCATTAGAATTCAAATAATATATATTGTAGAAACCAGCGCCTAGATTATTAAAGTCGATGGTCGGACTACTTGAAGTCGTAATTAATATTCCATTATTATCGGTGATTAACCACTGTCCAGTTCCGCCTTGTTGGCCAGTCACTGAAAAGCTAACCACTGCATTATCTGTTGCCAAACATACATTGCCAATAGGACTTGTCACCGTACCAGCTGTGATCATTTCTCTTTCAACAATTACTGGATTTGATAGATCAAAACATCCTGTAATTCCACTAATGTTTGATCCAACTCCATTTCCTGAAATTGAACCTGAAGAAGCCAATTGATACACGTAACAAGTTCCTGAACCTGCTCCACTTAAATCAAAAGAAGTTCCAGCCTGTGTTGCTAAAATATTTCCGCTTGGATCAGTAATAAGGTAAGTGACATCATTAGCTGATGCTGCTGTTGCTGTTACTTCAAAATTAGCCATGGAAGAATTCCCAATACAGATTGATAAATTGGTCTGTCCGTTTACAGAAATTGATCCTGCAACTACTTCCGTTTTATCTACTAAAATCTGATTTGACAATGCCAAACAACCAGTAAGATCAGCTGTGTTAATTCCAATTCCTAAGTTGGTTGATCCAACGGAAGAAAGGTGATACACTAAACATACGGGCTCATTGATATTGGCAAATGAAAGTGGTAGAGATTGAACAGATATTACATTATTATTCGTATCTGTAATCAACCATTGTCCAGAGTCCATGACCCCAGTAAGCACAGGAGAAAGGCTCATGGCATTATTTGATCCAGAACATATGGCGAAGGTTCCAGTACCATCTGGAGTCGTAATTGTTCCTGGAGAAACGTTAGATATTCTAACAGTAATTCCATTGGATTGCGCAAAGCATCCTGAAAGTGTCGTCGTACTTTCTCCTACGGTCAGACCAGTAAATGGATCTTCATAGAAATATTGATATAATAGATAAACACCTTCACTAAGTGTTCCAAAATCAAATGGAGGTCCTGCTGGCAAAGCAACGATATCTCCTGCCGTATCTGTTAATACCCATGCATTATTAGACCCAAAACCTCCTGTTGTTTCAGCAGGAATATTTGAAGCCATACCATTGTTACCACACAATTCAATTGAGGTAGCTCCATTGGTTGTAATGCTTGATGCACCAATATTCGTTTTAGAAATTGTAATTGGATTTGAGGTCTCAATACAACCTTCTACTTCTGATACTTGAAGTCCAATACCGAAGTTGGTTAAGTTTCCTGAAGATCTCACTAAAAATAACTGACAGGTAGGTAGATTAACATTCGATAAATCTATTGGAGCTGTTGGTTGTACTTCTTGTATTACACCATTCATATCTGTAATAATCCAGACTTCACCTCCAGATCCTCCAGAGACATTTACATCTAGGAGAAGTCCGTTGGTTGAGCCGGTACAAATGGTATGTGTATCAAGCCCAGCGGTCGTTGTAATCGAGCTAGGAGTAACATTAAATTTATTTATTTTGATTCCATTAGATAAGCCCTTACATCCGTTCAATGCATTTATATTCTGACCTACGGCCGGAGCATCATTGGATGAATCGGCGCTTATATTATATATAAAGCATACGCCTGTATATGGACTTACGTCAAATGGAGGTCCAGTATTAACTTCTAATACATTCCCGCTTCCGTCAGTCAATACCCAGTAATTAAATGCGCCTACATTTCCAGAAACTGTAGCTGGTATTATCGTATCATCATTATTACTGCAAATAAAATATTCGCTAACACCATTAGAGGAAACTGTTCCTGCCATGGCAATTTGGCGATTAACCGTTACTGGATTAGATATGTCTAGACACCCTGTAATGCTTTGAATATTAGCTCCTACCGTTGCTCCGATTAATGAACCTTCGTGTGCAATATGGTATACTCGACATACGCCTGCCCCTGCATTTGTAAAGTCAAAGGTTGGACCAGGTCCAGGAAAAGCAAGGATTGTTCCAGCATCATCTGTAATGACGTAGGTGCTTAATTGGCTATGAGCGCCAGTTAGGCTGAACGAAACAGAATTTGTGTTTGAAGCACTATTGATGCAAATATCAGTAGACGTTGCTCCTTGATTTGTTGTTAAGTTTCCACCGATGGTAATTCCATCACCACAAGCAGAGGTTACTTTTATTTCATCTATATCCCAAGCGTGAGTTCCATATCCATTACCTACATAACAGTAAGGTAGAATCTCAAAATTAAACGTAGTTGCTTGGTTGACAATAAAGGCTGGATGGTTGCTAAAGTCAAAAGTTTCTAAGGTCCATGACTGAGTCGTTGGAATATCTTCTTGCAAAAATACTTCAACACCATTGGCCACAACTCTTACCGCATATTTAGTTGGGTAATTATTGGGTCCACTGATTCCATTTAAATAGGAAAACTCTTCAGGTGCCAGTTCATAAAACTCTAAACCTGACAATCTACCTTGACCCGTCGGATCTGGATTTACAGTTATGTCAAATCTAATCGCTTGCTGAATGTCTGGCTGAAAATAGCAACCAGCATAAGCATTAACACACATAGCCACTGAGCCATTGACACCAACGGTACAGGAGTGTGGATTAAAATCGGGGTGTACTCGATATAAGTTTGGTGTAGACATACTTAATTGAGAACATCCTTGCGAGTTAAAGATGGTTGGAATGAATTCTTCATAACTATAGTTGGAACCATCGTTAATGTTAGAATGACATTGATCCATGCTCCATTGAACGGTAGATGGATTTCCGGCGAAGCAAAGTGATACACTTAGCATGCACAGAGAAAAAATCGGGTAAATTCTAGACAGTCGCATCATTTCTTTGATTGTCAATTATTATTTTAGGTAATAGCTAGTAAAGCCGCTTAATTCATAAGCAGCTAATTTCTTTCACTATTTTTTGGAATAGATGACTTAATACCAATAAATATGGGGGTGGGTCATCGGTTATACTGTTGGGAATCAGTTAATTTCACATAAAGGTAAATAATAATATGTTAATACAAAGCCTAAGCAAAATTTTAGCATTTACCTTAATATTATCGAAGGTACTGTTCCGGATGTCAAGAAGGGAAAACGAAAGTAAACCACTGATAAGCAGCATTTAGGCTCAAAGGCCCAAATGACGGTAAGGTTGCAAATAAAAAGGAAAGGCCACCTTCGGTGAGAAGGTGACCTTATTCCAATTTCCAATCTGCTATGCTCTTTCGCTTTAGATTACAAAGCGTTTTATTTCTGAGGCAAAAATTCCTTTCAGTTTCGTTGCTGCGTCCAGTGCCAGAGATTCATTCGTAGGGAATGGACGTGGATGGTTTCTTAATCGGGTACGTGTATTTGACGTAAGTGCTCTTTTATCTCCTCGGAAGCTGCACGTAGAATCTCTAAATTTAGACTCTACTGAAAAGTTTTCAGCTTTGATCAACTCTTTTGTGTTGGCGTCGTAAAATTTGATTACGCCACCTACGGTTGCTGCCTTCGTTCTCTTCACTTCTAGTACATCGGCGAATACCCACACCATTCTTGGTTTCTTAATGTCATTGCCTAAGGTATCTTTGGCAACATTTCCATTTGAATCATAGAAGTATTCAAATCCATCCTGTACTTCTGTCTTCTCCTGATATTCTCTTACTCTTTCTTGCTCAGGACTTACTACAAATTCTCTAATTTCTATTTCAGTCACAAGGTCAACATCCATTTGCCCTGGAGGCATAGAATAATACTTCGTCCATCGATCATTTAAAGAATGAATATCTACTGCTAGCATTACTTCTTCAAATCCTACTGGCATACTTACTAGTGATCTGTTCTCGCTTCTCAATAAAACTCTCGTCTGACCTAAATCAAGTGCTTTGTGCTTTAACTCACCTACATCTTCGTAGTGTCTGTAATGTGTATTCACTCTGTCGAGCGCGTCGTAAGCTTTTCTTGCAGCCCACTTATCACCTGTTTCTGCTCTGCTCAAAAAGTCCTTTGCAACTTTATAATGATATGCGGCAGCCTTTTTAGATGTTACATGAAGCAAACCTTCAACTTCTAGATATTTAAATTTTGCTTGGTAACCGTCTTTTCCTACGAGAGGTAATAAAGGTCTTAGAGCGTCTTGTCTGTTTTTGATGTCCGTGTATATCGCAAATATCTCATCAAAATTCTCAGGTCTATTTTTATCTGAAAGATATTTTACTTCATCAAGGTCTCTTCTCAATGCTTTGTGAAAAGCTTCCTCCAAGTACTTAATCTTCTTCGTTGACTTTCTTGCATCTCCTTGCAATTTTCTCTGAGCCAATCTGATCGCAGATTCATAATCTCCTCTTTCGACCATCTTATTCAATGAACTACAGCTGCTAAGCAAGCTTATTGTCAGAATTGTGTAAAATAAATTTTTCATAGCCGTTGATTTTAATTTGATAATGTGTTTACACCTAAGTCGGGCAGTTTTCGTTAATCGTTAACTCAAAAAGTCCACTTTAAGAAGTTTTTAACAGAATTAAGGTTTTCTTGAGGAAACGAAACCGATATTTTATTCGTTAGGGGCCATTCATCGCATTGATATGCAAAATTTAATTATGTTTTCAAACCAAGTAAATTACTATCTTTGTCCAAATTGAAGAATAACCTTCAGTCCAAAATTTATCAACAGATGTTTACAAAGAAGAACATTTTTTTATACGTAAGCTTTTTATGCTTAAGTCTGAGTTCGTGTAGCCAGTCACCAAACCAAGGATCAAAAACCAAGGTGCAATTTATTCCAGGCTCAAATCAGAGTGCCCCGACTGTGATTAACTACTCTACTAGTAATGGAGAAATGAATATGTTTTACCTGAGAGAAGGAAACTGGACGAAGTATGAGGTATTCCCTTCACCAAAACTTTCGATAAAAGGACCAGTAAATCTTGAATACATAGCTGGCGGACCTGGCGCACTACCTAGCTTATTTGCTTCAAATGGTGCAGGAGCATTTGAATTTTTCTACCTACAGGATAACCAATGGTTGAAGAATGAATTATTACCTGCAGGAAAAGCTACCTTAAATGCTAAAAAAGTGATGGTTGAGTTTACACCTGCAATAGGTGAACGTACTGCTTTTGTAAGTGCCTATTCACCCAACGGAAAGGAATTTGCCTTTTATGAAATAACCGATGGGCAATGGACTAAAAATACAACCATAGATCAAACCTTAGATTAATCTAAGTTTATTTGATATTAGTTTAAAGAAAAGAACTTATGCATTGCATAAGTTCTTTTTATTTGTGACAACGATAACTGAATGATTGAAGAGAAGGAAAATTATTTAATCAATCTTCTTTATTTCTTCGCTCATATATATAAGGTTGATTTTTTTAATGTGTGACTTCGGATTTTAAGAAATGCCGTTTCATTTGATTTCAATGAAAGGGAGATATGATATAAACAGTAATTTTTTGACATCGCTATTTATTTACATAAAGTATGAATTTAAAATATTGTTCTTGTCCTGGTATCTCGACTGACATGTAATATTTGTCATTTTCATAGTCTAAGATTTGATAGCGATACCGATCGCCAACTTTACTAAAATTCTTTCTCATCTCGTTATTACTTCTTATAAATTGGATTTCAAATTCACAATTTGCCGTTTCAATTAATTTCAATTCAGAATAAGTATTATCAATAAAAGTATCCGTCCAAAAGCCATCCTTAATTTCAAGATTGACTTTGTCTCCTGTCGGTTCAAGGTAGTAGTAACTATTATTCTCGAAAAATTGCATACATAAATATTCGTCTAATCTTGATTCGGGTTTCTGGCTTAATAGTATCCAATCTCCTTTATTCTCGTTAATTCGAAATGTTAATGCACTATACTCAGAACATAATTTTTCTGATCTCAATAAAATATGATTTAGTATAGAATCTTGATCATTAATATTTTGAGTCTTTAAGTAAGGTGATAGGTGTTCGTTTTGAATCAGAGTTACTAATTCACTATCAGATAAATCAGGATTAGAATTGACAGATAAACATATCTCCATACTAATCGAATCGATTTTATGATTTTCTTGAGTAAACACAAGACTTAAAAACAAGAAGAAATGTATTGTGGTAAAAATTATTTTCATGTGTTCGTTTTTTCTGCTTAGTTAAGTCTACACTCTGAGATATGTCGGATCTCCTTCTTTCAATGAAAGGAAATATGACATACTCCTCAATTGTTATGTCCAGTTACTTCAATGTAATTTACAAATTCCAAATTTCTCAATTCATCTTTTACTGCCTTATAATTATCTATGTAAATTTCATAGCCCTGAGATTTTATTGATCTGAGTTTTTCAATTTTGGGAATTGTTTCATAGGCGACTAGGTCCGTATGGAACATCGTTTTAATTGGATATTTACAATTGAAGACAACGGCAAGATTTGAATTGTTAGAATCAATTTGTTTCATATCATTAATCCAGGCTGGGCTTCTGTCTCTAATTGAAAATGGCTTGATTCGCTCAATCGAATACCTGATAGGAAAAGCAACCAACATTATTAAAAATAGAACTTTTATTTTTTCATATTTTGACTTGTAATTTTTTAGCTCAAAGAAAAACATGCTTGTCATTATGAAAATAGCAGATGAGCAGAATAAAATATATCCTGGCATTTTAGTGGTTACATACGAAAAGAATAAATAAGGTATTAGAATCCAAATTGCAATTATCGATTTAGAATAATTCTTATTTAATATTTCTTTGTACGCTGTAGCCATTAGCCAGATTAATGGTAAATAAACTAATTCTCCGAAAATAATCCTCATCCTACCAAAGTGATAATAAAATGGTTTGCCATGCGGTCCCAAACCCTCAAAAACATGCTTTTTATTGTATTCATATTCCCATGCAGCTTCGAGTGGAAATGTCTTTAAAATATATAATTGCCATGGCATAACGATAGCTAAAACAATTAGTAGGAATAATGTTAGATTCTTTAGAATATACTTGAGATCATGTTTTTGATAAGCGTAGATTAACCAAATGGGAAGAACAATTAATGCTGGTAACCATTTAGACAGAATTGCGAATCCTGTAATAATGGCGCCTATTATTAAAGATTTAGTTGAGCTTCGCTCAACACTTCTCAATAAAAAATAGACGGCTATAGTTACAAGAGAATAGAAGAATACATCAATATGGTCAGTTGCTACCCTTCCTGCTGTCGATTCGATTATCAAACCGTTCATTGAAAAGAGAAAAGCTGCTAACAATCCTACCTTAGTCGATGCAAGTATTTTTCCAATTTTGAAGGTAGCAAGGACAGAAATAGTACTTAGTAATATTGAAGGTATTCTTAAAGCTAATGCGTTTTTTCCAAATGCCAACATGCTTAGTGCCATTGAGTATAGAGGGAAAGGCTGCTTGTGTAACCAAATATGATTTCCTGCCCAGTTTTTGTAGTCATACTCTAATAATGGATTAGCGTACAACATTGGTTTGAATGGATTTTGTAAAAGATTTTTTGCCACAAGTGCATGGAATCTCTCATCCCAATCGTGCAAATAGAAATCCATTGAAGCAAATATTCGTAGGAGTAGACCGGCAAGTATAATGTAGCTTAAGCAGATTTGATAATTTTCCTTTTTATAGCTCTTGTATGCTAGTAGGTATAGCAATACTGCTATTGTAATTGTGACTATACCATAAATTCTATTTTCCATTTTTTAAATTGGACATAACTCCTAAATATTTTCTTCAATTCTACTTCACCAAAAATCAGAAGCTATACTTGACCCTAAGAAAAATCGCTTGCAGCGGAGAGGTGAATTTTTGCGCTTGTGCAAATACTAATTGCCCTACCAAACTGAGATCCCAATTTTCTGCCATGGATAGTCCGAGATTAGGCGTAAAGAAAAGTGGGTGATTTTCGTTGGGACTATAGATGATAGATACTCCCCCATTGATTAATGGACTTAGAGGAAAAGAAGATCCAACAACCAAAGAATGCTGATATGGATAAAGATTTCTGGCAGACAATTCAAAGTTGAAGAGTTCGAGGATGTTTCCACTTTTCTGTCCAGCCCCGTTGTAAAGATACCCTGCCGATAAAAATAAGCTGTTCTCAAATTGATACTCATACCCTAAGGTCAATGCCAATGCATTGTCTCGATCCTCAGTTAAAGAAATGAAGTAACTGGTCTCTCCTTTAAAAGATCCATTCCCAATATTGCCTGCCCAGCCTCCACCAAGAACCAAATCTTGTTTGTGGTAGGCACCCAATAATTGAATGTCGTAAGACCCCTTATTAAATTTCCAAAGTAAACCAGCTACAGATTTTTCAGGATCTGCTGACAGTTTAAAGGCAAGCTCGACACTTGAAGCGTAGCCATTATATTTCCTTATGAGCACAGCATCTGATCCTGGACGTTCTTCATAATCAAAATCGGTAAATGAAAAGGCATTAAAAAGATCATTGGGGTTCCAGATAGAAGAGATTCCCCAGTTTATTCTCTGACGCCCTACCCTAACTTGATAATCCCCTTTGCTATATTCAACAAAGGCTCTATCTATTATGGAATGACCGACCACTCCAGGCTTATCCAACCAGACAGCAGAAAGCTCAATGATGTCGTTACCTACAGCGCCTATATCCGAACCGTAATTCGGATTTAGCTTCACTCCTTCACCTAAAAACAATCTAGTACGAAGTCCCGCTTTAATCTGCCAATGTTCTCCGATGAAATGAGAATAGTTCAAGCGTTGATGCAAGAGATTATCATTCAAGGGAGAAATAAGATTGGGATTATCAAAAAAGGTGAGGGATTGAAGATTTTTTATGTAGCCAGTGATGAACCAGTTTTTTTCTTTCTTTTCTTTTTGAGCAAAGGACGGGCTAGCTGTAGCTAATAAAAAAGTAATTACTAAAATAATGGAGGATCGCCACATGATTACTTGATAATGTCTGACTCAACTTTTCCATCTTCGACTGAGATCACTCTCCGCGCTCTTTCTATCACTCGTTGGTCATGGGTGCTAAAGACAAAGGTTATGTTTTCTTCTTGATTCAAGCGCGCCATGATGTCCAATAGATTTCTAGTTGAAGTAGAATCGAGGTTAGCAGTGGGCTCATCAGCGAGAATAAACTTTGGCTTTGGAGCCAGGGCTCTTGCAACGGCAACTCTTTGTTGTTGCCCACCAGAAAGTTCGGTAGGTCGCACATCGTATTTATCCGAAAGACCGACGGCATCTAGCAATTCTTTGGTGCGCTCACTTCTTTCTTTTTCGTTTCGATTCTGGAGCAACATCACAAATTCAACGTTTTCTTTTGCCGTCAACACAGGGATAAGGTTGTAGGATTGGAATACAAAGCCGATGTTATTCTTCCTGAAATCTATCAGTTGATTAGGCTTTAATTTTGAGAGATCTTGCCCATCAATGATGATGCTTCCCTCGCTGGGTTGATCGAGACCACCAATGATGTTTAGTAAGGTAGATTTCCCAGAGCCGGACGGACCGACGATTGCGGTAAATTCCCCTTCGGTTATTTTTATATCCACACCGCGCACGGCATGCACTGGAACCTTAGACTCGTCGTAGGTCTTATGTAATCCTTTAGTTTCTATGACAATATTATTAGCCATGGTTATTGCTTTAAATGGAACGTAATGCGTCCACTGGTTTTAGTTTGACAGCCTTTCTTGCTGGATAAATGGAAGCTAGAACTGCCGTCAACATAATGGCAAATCCTACCGTTAAATAAGATCCTAGATTTAATGCTGGATGGATGGTTGTCGCTATTCCAAACTCCTTCATTCCATCCCCCCAAGCGCTAAGATCAATTCCGTTTTCACTTGTCAATCCGACCGTTATCCAAGCGAGTAAAATACCTATGGGACCTCCAATGAGCGCAAGCATTAGAGTTTCCAAAACGATCATAAAAAAGATCTTGGTTTTATTCATTCCGATGGCCATCAACATCCCGAGTTCTTTCATACGTTCAAGCACAGCCATCAACATGGTGTTAATAATTCCAAACACCAAGGCAAGCATGAAAATGGTAGTCATGATGTATAAGCTCAATTGACTTTGCGATTCAAATAAGGCTAGATCTGGACTCAAGGTTGCGTAAGACTCAACGAGTTGATTAGGGGCAGCGGCTTGAATTTTGGCGGTTGTTGATTCTACTGCTTCGATGTCTTTGACTAGTACCGCATATTCATGAACGGTAGTTTCTGGAAGATTGGTTAATCGCGCCAGATCAGTCTTCCTTACAAAGACGTTCGTCTCATCAAATTTAGCATTGTTGGTTTCATAGATGCCTAGTACTCGAAATGCAGCGGTAGTAATTTCTTGATTTACATCTTGAAAGGTGAGTACAACTTTCGATTTTATTTTTACGCCCAATTTTTCAGCGACTTTTCCACCGATCAAAATGGCATTCTTTTTCCCTTCAGGAAAATAATCCCCAGCTGTTAATTTTTTAGAAAGATTCGTTATTTGCTTTTCAGCATCGACATCGATGCCCATGATGTTGACACCATGCCCTGTCTTAGAAGTGGCAACCATCCCCGAACTTAAAATTCGGGTAGAGAATTTATCAATGGTTGGATCAGAAGCTAAAGTTTCAGAAATGGTTTCTGGATTTTCTATAAAGTATTTGAGTTCCTTATCGTCCTTGAATTTAGGATTATGAATCTGTAAGTGGGAGGTCTGTGTATTGATTCCATCTTCAATGTAATTGGTGATCATTCCTTGATTAAAGGAAAGTAAAAACAATAGAACCCAAATTCCTAGCCCGATAGAAATCACGACGACTAGACTTCTCAATTTATTTCTCCAGATGTTTCGCCAAGCAAGTTTTCCTAACATTATTATCTCATGGCTTTTACGGGGTGAAGAGATCGAATTTTAAAGAATGGATATAGTGACAGTAAGGTTACTATGACAAAGATGACAATCCCTTGTTGTATAAAAATACCAGACTCAAAGGCCGCGGTAACTACCGCTTCTATTCCAAATGAATCATAGGCAGAGGCCATGTCACCCGTTAAGGCAACTGGATTTGCAAACATGTAGTAAATAAGAGGCATGGCCAAAAGAATTCCTGCCAGCACACCAATAAAAGCTAGAACAATGGTCTCAAACCAAAGCATGATAAATATCTGCCACTTTTTCATTCCAATGGAAAGTAATACCCCAAACTCGTATTGTCTTTCTTTCAACATCATTAATAAGGTTCCAAATATTCCGAAGGAAATTAGTAGATATAAAATGTTGAGGAAAATGGTTCCACCGGCAGTATCCATTTGACGAGCGGAGACGAGATCTGGAATCAACTCTTCCCAATCCATGACTTCATACTTTTCACTTCCTAGGGTATTTTTCAAACTCGATACTGTTTCTTTAATCTTTTTTGGCTTGTCCGTGTCAACGATGAGATTGGTTATACGTCCTTCAGCACCGTATAGATATTGTGCTTGATCTAAGGGCAGGTAAACCATCCCATTGTTCAATTCTGGGGAACCAAATTCTACCATGCCTTCTACTAGATATTTACCTGCGGCATTCAGACCACGAAATCCTTGACCGATCATTACGAGTGTATCTCCAACCGTAAGTTTCAGGTAATCAGCTAGCCCAGAAGCAATGATCGCTCCTTTGCTCTCTTCTCCGAAATACTTACCTTGAATTATCTTATCTGCTAAATTGGTTAGCTTGTTTTCTTTTACTGGATCGATGCCTATGACCACAACACCTTTGGTTTTAATGTCATGGGAACCTAAGGCAAAACTCTCAAGTCTCGGCACCAAGTCTTGAATATTTTCATCTGAGTCAGCCAAGTTTTTGAGTTCAGCATTATACTCCATGCTTTTATTTAAAGAGAGATCTTCCCAATAGCCATTTTCATGTATTTGTGCAAAACCAAAAAAGTTACTCACTACAGAATTTACGACATTGTCCCAAGTTCCTTTCTGCATACTCTTCATAAAGGTGGCAAAGAAAACAGCAAAGAGAATTGAGCAAACGGTGATGATAGTCCTCCGTTTATTTCTCCAAATATTTCTTCGTGCCAGTTTGAAAAGTTGCGCCATAATTTATCGTACTCTTTTCATGTTTTGGACTGTAAAAAATTTCTCCTGAAGATCCACATCAAATTCGATGTCTTCATAGGTGACGACAGTCTTATGACCTTCTTCTTCGGCGGGAACAAGCTCAAGTGTTGATGTTAAAATACGCCCGCCCATTTCTTTGACATCTTTTCCGTACATGGAATTGACTAAGTAATCATCTTCATCGTAAAATTCTGTTTTCAATTGGAGATAATTTTCTTTTTCAATCCACATTTTCATTTTGCCCCAGACAACTGGTGCATCTGGCTTGGGGTCAAATTCAATGACATGACAGGTCATACCCTCGACTTCTTCTTCGCCGAGAAGCGTGTGTTCGTAATCAGCAACAATGGATGATTGCCTGACCATGTCATCATTGGTGAAGTCTGAGCCCATCATGCTCTGCATCATCATCGATGGTGGAAGCTTCACCACTTTTTCAATGGTCGGTTGCCAGTTCCATATTTCTTTTTCTCTTTTAAGTATGGACATGCCTTTATCTCGTGCGGGTGCTGTGATTAACATCAGGGAATAGTCTTCTCCGGAAGCCCAAGTTTTCATGGTAATGGTTCTAGACCAATCTGGTCGAACAATCTTCATGGACATGGTCGCTGTACTGGAAAGTCCACGTAGTTGGTCATTGGCTTTTTGTACGATTTCTGTGGGATTTATTTGTGCTTGCGCAAATGTGATGGTACTTGCCAAGATCAGAAAACATGTAAAAAATTTGATGTATTTAGATAGTGTTTGATCCATGCTAGGTCTTTTAAAATATAACGATATCCGAAAATTTTAAGTTCTTACAATTTAATAAAAAATACAATGGCAGAAGCATTAAATTCTTCATATCAAATCTATACCTGCGATAGGATGCTTGTCTTTCATCTCCTCTGTAATCCAGACCATTCGATCAAGGAACCACATCTTGGTTAGATAAACTGATATTGCACCAATGACAGTCAAATTTGCCTCGAGCTTCCACAATCCTATCATCAAAATTATACCGGCTATGGTCTGTAATATTGTGAGTGTAAAAACCACTGGGTGATGATGTTGCGGTACAGGTACTTTTTTTCGATTGGACCAATATCGCTCACCAAGCACACACTTTGACCCCCAGTTATTAAAACTCTTTGGCTTATCAAATAAGGTGGGATTTATTATTATCCAAATAATAAGAATAGTTATTGGTATTAAGCAATACCATCCGTACCACACTCTTGACCAGATGGCAACAATGATAAATGGCAAGGTTGCAAATCTTGTCCAAATAGACCATGGGTTTGCATGTTTCAACCAGTTATCCCCTTCTAGTTTAAAGAATTTTGCGATTCGTTTTTCTAGGGTCATTGTTCTATTTACTTTTTATTTTTCTTGCGTTTCCACTTGGCTTTCAATAAAGGAATTTCTTTTTCTAGGAAATCGTAATAGTCAACAATTTCCTTTATTTTATTTCTCTTTTCGCCTTTGACATTTAAGGCAACGCCGTCACCAAGAATGGTTTTAAATTCGTGCACGGATTTCACTTTCGCATCTAAAATATTTTCCAGGCTCCTCAATCCTATCTTATAATATGATTTACGATCACCAGCCAACATATGTTTTTCAATCATATTCTGGCTGAGCAAAAGTCTGACATTCCCGCTTATGGATCCTTTACTTGCTTTCAATTCTTTCTGGATGTATTCAAAGGAATTATTATCCGTAGGTGAGGCAATGAGACAACCAAGTATGCGACCAGCCATCTTAGGAAGGCCATACTTTTCGTAGAACAAACCCACCTCTTCTATGTACTGTTCTTTATTGGTCATAAGCTATTAAAACAAAAGTACATTAAGTTCAGTAATTAATGAACTAATTATGAGTTTAATATTTAGCAAACTATAAATAATTACTTTAGGAATACAAATCGCGATTGAGTGCTCATTCAATAATAAATATTTAATTACCGAACAATTGCAATTTTGAACTCTTTAGCTTCTGGGAACGGACTTATGATTTTTTACAATTCACAAAGTTAAAGTGAAACAATTATGCTCAAGACAAAGAAAGGTTCAATTAGTGATCGTCTGACTGCTAATTTAACCAGCAGAAAATCATCAATTTGGCTGCTGATAAAAGGTTATTTCTTTTTAACAATTTTGTGTTTGATCATACTTGCATTACCCTTCAGTAGAACAACAAATATTTCTTTTATTGATTTAATATTTTTAGCAACTTCAATAGTCAGTACAACAGGACTGTCCCCAATTGATTTCGGCGAATCATTAAGTTTCTTTGGGCAGTTTTCCAGTTTATTTTTTATTCAATTAGGGGGTATTGGATATATGGCTTTAAGCTCATTTTTAATTTTAAAGAATAGCCCTAAAATGCCCCAACTTTCTGCCAGGCTGTTGAGACTAGAATTTCATCTACCAAAAAAATATCCACTCATTTCCTTTGTTTACAGCGTATTTATATTCACAATTCTAATTGAATTAATCGGGGCAATTATATTATACATTGGTTTTAGGGATTTGGGTATTGACAAACCTCTTTGGGCAGCAATTTTCCATAGTATTTCTGCCTTTTGCACGGCAGGGTTTAGTCTATTTAATGACTCACTTAGTTCTTTTGAAAATAGTCCTATAATTATTAATACCATCTTAGTATTAAGCATACTAGGTTCTGTCGGCTTTATTGTGTTACTTGACTTCTGGTTACGAATTACAAGGAAACGAAAGAAGATAACTTTGACTTCAAAAATCATTTTAATTAGTACCATTGCATATATTTCAATAGGAACAATAATGCTCTTTGTTTCTGATGGGATATTAGTAACGGAGGAACATCATGGTCTAAAGAATGCTTTTTTTCATCTTGTTTCGGCACACACAACGGTAGGATTTAATGCTTACCCCATCGAACAATTTAAGTTGGGGGGCGTTTTAGTTTTAATAATGATTATGATCATTGGAGCTTCTCCAGCTGGGACGGGAGGAGGAATAAAAACCACATCAGTTACAGCGATCATTGGATTGATGTACTCTATTTTAAAACAAAGAAAACATGTAACTTTCTTTGGCAAAGAGATACCTGCACAGAAAATATTTGTTGCTATTTCATCGACCGTATTTTACACAGGTATTTTACTAATTGGAGTATGGATTATTGTACAGATTGACGGGGAAAGATTTACATTCGAAGCATTGATTTTTGAGGCAGCCTCGGCGTTAAGTACCGTGGGATTATCAACAGGAATAACCCATGATTTAAGTAATGCAAATAAAATAATAATTGCTTGCCTAATGTTTATCGGTAGATTGGGTGTAATGACTTTTGGTTTTGCATTGATATCACAATCCCCTGTAATGAGAAAAAAACCTAAAATTGAAGATTTAGCTATATGACAAATATTTTAAAGAAATCTGGAATCTATGCCTTTGTATTACTTGTGTGCAGCCTATTATTGATATGCTGTGATCAAAAAGGACCAAACGTCAACAATGAAGGGCAAGACGAATTAAAGTCCTTAGAAATCCATCGGGAATTGTCTACGAATGAAAAAATATACGATGACGTAATTTATGTGCCTATTTACTCCGACATTTATATGGATAAGTCCAACAGTACAACCTTACTTTCTGCTACCTTAAGCATCCGTAATACAAGTTTCAAGGATTCAATCTTTATATCTGAAATAGATTACTATAACACCCAAGGTGATCTAGTTAGAAGCTATATAGAGCAACCAATTGTACTAACACCAATGGGTACCGTTAATTATGTGATTGAAAAAGAAGATACATCCGGAGGACATGGTGCTAACTTTATCGTTAAACTATACTCAGAAAGTACAAAGGTCAAACCAATTATTCAAGCAATTATGATTGGCACCATAGGTAATAAAGGTTTTGCATTTTCAACAGATGGTTATTCGATTGAATAATACAAAAGCAAAAGTCAAATACAAGGATGCTACATAACAAAACCCAAAATGAAGAGTCATTTAATTTAGAAGACTTTATTCAAATAGTCATAGGCTCATCTCTTTTAGTTGCACCTATCGCATTTTCTGAAGAAGCCTGGAATTTGAGTAGGTCGCTGCCTTTAGGAAACATTATTTTCTTAATGTTTCTCTCTATTTTCTTTATAACATTATATGTTTATCAAGGTATATTCTCGGCCGATGTAAAAAGTAGAAAGTTAATCTTCATTTCAAGAATATTTATAGATTATTTCATCACCTTAATGGTCGTCTGTGTCATATTACTGGCACTAAATAAAATACCATTTGATAATCCTTTGATAGCAATAAAAAGAATTATTCTTATTGGCTTTCCTGCATCCCTGGTAGGTGTCGTTTTGGATGGATTGGATAAAGAGTAGCTTTACTTAAATAGTGAGTACTTGTTGATTCTTGTGTTTCTTCTTTAGGGTTTTTGCCAGCAAAGATTGATGCCATTCCTCGAAAAATGATAATCTACAAACATTAGATTAATCCTATAGCTATGATGCCACACTTGTAAAGACGAGACCCTTGATTCAAAATTAGGCCTCTTTATTCAGGCATCCGTATTTTATAGAATGAATTAGGTCCAGTATAGTAGAGCATTTTTTCTTCCTCGTCATAGGCAGGTAATCCTGAAAAATCTCCATGACTTTGACCTTCTCCAAATTTCCACTTTGATTGACCTGTAAAAACATCGATTGGGTATTTACCGACAAAATAATTATCATCAAGGACATCATACTCATAGGTGGAGCTCCATCCAAATTCTCCACTCAATGGATGAACAGTACTCCTAAATTCCCACATTAAAAAACCCGTACTTTTTTCAAAACATCGAATGGCATCAATTGCTGGACTGATAATCCTATCATCAAAAATTATTGGCTCCACGATAGAATAGTTATCAGGACCTCTTTCAATTGAATATAAGTAATCACCATCATCCCTAGAATAGACGGAAATTGCACCTAAACTTGAAACAAGGACAACTTCATCATCAGAAGTAACATGGTATGGTCCGTTGTTAATATTCTTTTGATCACATAAGGTTTCCCAAACAAATTCAGAGGTCAGTGTATTTAAACGATTGACAAAATAAGTACTATCATTTGATTGGGTGATAAAGATAAGGTCGTGCCCTCCTTCGGCATTCTCAACAAATTCAGGAATTTTCGGAGTGAAGAAAAAGCCATTATTGTTATTGCGAACTCTCACGATTTCTTCCGTAGTAAAATCATTTAAATCAAGTGCACGATATATTACATCAACTCCATCAGAAGTTTCAAAAAAGACCTTGTTATTTTTAAGAGATAAAAATTCATAAGAATTAGTTTCAACTGTTTGAAATAAAGTAGTCATGGTGTTTAAATCAATAATTGTAATCGGACCACCTCTATAAGTGAAAATCAACATTTCATCAACAATCATTGAAAAAGCTGTAAATGAAGTAAATATGGTACTAGCAGCATTACCAGAAAGATCAATAGAAGAATTCCATTCTTCTATACTTTTAAGTCTTGACTTTTTTAGTTTGAAATATTTCATTTCCAAATTTTCCCAATCCACACCATAGATTATGAGGTGATCTTTCCAATATTTTGGACTACTTAATTCATAACTGTCATTAGGATTCCCATAATAATCTTGCAATTTATTGGGGATCGATCTAATCCATTCAATTTCTACATCTCCTTCTTCATAATCTGGTGTGCAAGCAAAAACGAAAAGTATTAGAGAAAATAAATAAATATGATATTTCATAACTTAAATTATAAAAGTAAACGATGATAATGTTTCTTGCTCAATTCTACTCCTCCAGCCTTGCTTTATATTTAATCAACACCTTCTGCCAGTAATCTACTCTATTCCTTTTCTTTTTCTCAAAGTAAGTGACGTTGCCAAAGGAGTCATAGGTATAGCGATCTACTCGAATTGAGTCACCCTTACTTATGTTACTGAAAATTCTAGAAGTCTTTGATACAATTTTATCATTCAGATGATCATAAAGGATTTCTTTTCGCTTGACTCCTTTATAATCTTGCCAGACTTCTTTATAAATCTGGCTGCTATCATTCTTGAAATAAATGTGTTCACAGTTTCCACATTTGTTCCAAAAATTATATTTGGGTTCTTTATCGTCATAGAATTTTCGTTTCATTGAAATTCCAAGACTATCTTTAAATAAAGTATCTAGACTTTCAGAATAAATTTTCCCATTACTGTGCTTATTGATGGATTTGGTGATGACTAGATTATCTTTGTATTCAACTCTTTTTTCTTTTGTCTTTGCCTCATCTAATCCGACCTCATAAAAGTATTTTTCTCTGCCTAAAGAATCAAAGTAGGTGTAGTATTGATATTTTTCTGCACTGCGCATCCCAAATAGATGAGAAATATACTCCATTGTTTCAATCTTGCAGGTATCACCAAGATATTCATACCATACCCTAATTGTGTCCATGCGAGCACTCGCCGTATCTTTCATGCTGACCGGAAGTTCCGTTTCCAGATTAAAGGCGTAGGCTTCCATACTCACTTCACGTTGCAAACTGTCATAGCCGCTTCTATAAATGATGGGAGTCCCAAGTAAACTTTCAGTTATTCGGCTAATCAAAATTTTACTCCGCTCATTCCCAAAGCAGTCATATTCTACTTGTAAAGTGTCTGGAGAAAAATCTGGTGGACCAACATGCAGAGAACTGTAGTTGATCAACAAGGCAGAAGATTTTACACTATCCGCTTGCGCAAATATTGAAGTAGTTATAATGAAAGATATCAAGTGAATTAGAAATCTCATTCCTTTAAGATAGTAATTGTTTTAGTTCCACAATTATGAGCTTCTACAATTAACCAATTGCAATTATTAAAATCTCAAACCAGATATAACTTTCGAATTAAAAGATTCCTAAAGCTCTAACTAAAAAAAATAATAAATAAAATTATTAATTACGAAATCATTCGTAGCTACTGCTATATCTTAGTTATCATTACAGCAGAAAGACAAAAAAGAATTAAAAATGAAAAATTTAATCTTCGCGTTGTTAATGGTATCACACCTTAGTTGTGCAAGTCAAAATGATACTAATGCTGATTCAAACATCACCTACCACATCAATCATAATGTAAAAAATAGTGATGCTGAATACTTTCAAGAAATCCAGACCAATTGGGAGGAGTACCTCAATTCTAGATACTTTGTAAAAACTGATCATCCACTGTGGAATCATGATGAGTTTAGCTACCCCGATTACAGTTATGTTAACTTACTCATTGACTTGAGTAGGCTTACAAGACAGGACCGTCATTTCCAATGTTCAACGATTGGAATTGTACCGGTGGAGAAAGATTTTTATTTATTAAAAACCATCTTCACTGAAAAAGAAGAAGAGATGGTAGATATTAAATACATTATTTCTGTTTATGCGAAACGAATAGATGGTAATTTCCAATTTTTCAGCAGTACCCACTACTCTAAAGAAACCTGCATGAATAAGCAATTTGGAAAGATAAATTACATCATACACCCTGACCACTCATTCCAAAAAGTTCAGGCAGAAAAAATGGAATCGTTTAATAAAGAAATGGCGGAATTATTTAAAAATGAAGTCTTAGCCTTTGATTACGTTGTTGCCAATGACACGAGAGATCTAAGCGAAATGATGGGTGTCAATTTATTTTCTTATAGCTATCAACCGGTAGCTTCTGGTGGCATGGCCGATAATTACAACCGTACTATTTTTGCTGGAAACAATTCCGCCTACTATCCACATGAGGTTGTGCATCTTTATACCTACGCGAAATTCAATGGCCAGTATCATCCATGGGTGGATGAAGGAATTGCTGCACTCTTGGGAGGAAGCACTGGATATGATATAGAGTGGCATTGGGAAAAATTGCGACGATTTATTAAAGCTAATCCGGATTATGAATTGAAGGACCTAAGCGCACTTGAAACCAATATACCCAATGGAGAATTTATGTCTGATTTCAGATACGCCATAGGGGCCTTGATCTGTCAAAAGATCATTGACAAAAAAGGAATGGACGGTATTTTTGAGGCTTTACAATTTGGTAAGACCGAAGAGAATTATTTTGAAATGCTGGAGCACATGTTGGGAGTTAATAAAGATTCTTTCGAGACTTTCGTCAAATCTGAAATTTCAAAGCTTCCACCAATATCTGACGATAAGTTAGAAGACTACAGATATTAACAGAAGTGAAAAGAGCGATTCCTTTTCTATTCAAGTATCAAATTGACCTTCCCTCCCCTAACACATTTGTTAATTTTTTCTTAATTACGAAGTCATTCGTAGTTATTACGAAATCTTTCGTATATCATTGCATTGTCTAATTGTTTAATCACCCAATACTGGGAATTTTAAAATTTAATGAAAGGAAATAAAGTGCCGCAGCCAACAGAATCAGAATTAGAAATCTTACAGTTATTATGGGCTAAAGGACCATGCACTGTCAGACAGATTAATGAGACGCTTCAGGAAGAACGGGTGGTTGGATACACAACGACGCTTAAGTTGATGCAGATCATGTTGGAGAAGCAATTGCTTACAAGGGATGCGAATCAACGAACGCATATATACGAGGCTGCTGTTACGGAAGCTGACACCCAGAAAAAGTTGCTCAATAAATTTGTAGATGCAACTTTTAGAGGATCGGCTATGAAGTTGGTTATGCAGGCTTTGGGTAGTAGCAATGCATCAAAGGAAGAACTTGATGCCGTGAAAAAGCTCATTCAGGACATGGAAGAAAAACAAACGAAATGATTATAGGCAACTTAATTTCAGAGGAGTATAGTTATGCCATAGTTTGGACTTTGATTCATAGTCTTTGGCAGGCCGGATTAATTTATTTATTGCTTTATCTATTATTTGAGTTTTCATTCTTTAAAACTTCTGCAAGAAAATATTGGACTGCTTATCTAGCTCTTCCAATACTAATTATTACATCCATCGTAAGCTTTCAATATTTGCACGAAAGTGCCAAAATAAACATCCCTCATCATTACCAAGTACCCATTAACATTATTAATACAGATGCAAATTTTATTGAGAACAGCGCTCTGCAAGCCAATCAAAATGTTCTCGAAAAATTCACGCTCCTCGTAAATAATCATTCAAGCGAACTTGTATGGATATGGATGATTGGGCTACTGCTTTTTTCATTGCGTATCGTTTTCGGATTGAGCTACCTAGAAAAATTAAGGTTTAGTAGTTCGAAAATGAAGGATGATAAATGGCAACGAAAAGTTGATCAAATGTTACAACTTATGGGTTGTAATAGATTGGTTGAAATTGCTGAATCGACTCTTGTAGATGCGCCTCAATTACTAGGACATTTTAAGCCCATTATTTTATTTCCAATAGGATTAATTAATCAACTAAACATTGAAGAGGTTGAGTCCATTCTGATCCATGAATTATCGCATGTCGTCCGGCAGGACTTTCTATTTAATGTGTTCCAAACAATTATGGAAAATGTATATTTCTTTAATCCATTTGTACACTTGATTTCGAAAGTCATTAGAAAGGAAAGAGAATTCGCCTGTGATGATTCTTCTAGAGGAATGGTAAACAACGACATACATTATGCAAAGGCTTTGTATAGAATAGGTGAAGAAGCACAAAACAAAAGTTTTGCACTTGGATTTGGAGGGCATAAGAATTATCTATTGCAACGGGTAGAAAGAATTTTTAACCAAACTAAGCATACAACTCACTACATGGAAAAGATTATGACCAGTACCTTACTCCTCGCGCTAATTGTTTTACTGTCGATGGCTGCAAGTGTTGGTGAATCACCTGCCAAGTTAGAAGTGAATGAAATGTATTCTGAAAAGATTATTCCACAAACAGAAATGATTGCTGGAATGGAAAATTCGGATGAAGATCAAGCTTTCATTCCTCTAGACACCTTACCCAATGAGAGGAAATCAAATTGTGAAATGATGTGGTTTGATGATGGATCGAGGGTAGATGTTTCTTATGAAAATGGAAAGATATCATCCTTAAGAATCAACGGCAAAAAAATTGCCGAAGAAGATTATTCAAAATATGAACAAAGAATTTCTGGCAAAAAAAATGAATTAGAAGACAGAGTGTTTAACCTAAATGCTGGCAATAGCAGCATGCAAGCATCGATGCTCTACCCTGCTATGCTTTCGCAGATTACGGATAGCATGAACATTGACTCAATTATTGAATCAGTCGAACGGATGTTAATCAAAGGTGAAGATAAATTAGAGCATGCGCTAAAAAATATTGAGGAGAACGTCTGGCATATAAAAATCGATAGCCAAGATGTTGCTGATGCAAGGAAAGAAGCTGAATTTCAAATTTCAGTATGGGAAAATAAAATTGGAGATAAAAAAGTATACATTGATTCTATCATTGAAGAGCACCCTTTACTCGAAGACATAGATTTTTGGGATTCAGAAAATTTCGAAATTTACATCAAGGATTTACGGAAGAAAGGTTTAAAATTCAAGAAAAAATTAAAAGACGATATGTACGAATATGAGGAAGAATTGAATCACATATTCGAAAAAATGGATAGTGCTAAGGTTTTCCATATGAAGGAATGGGACTTCTCGCCTGATGATCTTCCAAACGGAATCAAGCTAGACAGCATTATGATACACATCAATGAAAAAACAAACAATCTGAATTATTCCATTGATTCAGTGATGCATGTTTATCGTCTTAATCTAGAAGATTTCATGGATGATTATGAATTTAATTCCAATGAATCAAAGGCTACAAAAAAGGAAAAAGCTGAGCGATGGAAAGAGTACAAGAAATATCTGAAAGAAGAAAAAGCAAAGAAAAAACGGGAGTTGAAAAGTTACTAAAAGATACAACTTCAATCGTTTAAAGAGGAAACAATTAGACGAGGACGGGGGGCTTAGTTCAAGGAATTAGGCGCCCCCCTTTTATTAAATATAAAGACCAATAATATTCTTAAAGTAATTTAAAGTCTCAAAATTTACCGAGCGATGGTAAAAATTTTACCTAAAGATGTTCCTTCGGCATCAATTAAACGCATTACATAAAACCCATCTTCCATTTCACCTATATCATAAGTATAAAAGGAAGTGGACAAACTTTCATCTTTAAAGACAGTTCTTCCTCCTATGGTCAATATTTCAACTACTGAGATTTTTTTCTGGGAGGTAATAAATATTTGATCATTTGCTGGTATGGGATAAATATTAATGTGTTCACTTAAAAACTCTTCAGGTTCTTGCACACAATCACTGATACAATCTGAGCTATAAGAAACATTTAAATGTTCATAATAATTGCATAAATACCCAAGCTTGATTGTATCCTCCGGCTCCACACAAATTTCGTGAAGTGTAAAGTGATTCTGAAATAAATTTAATCGATCAAATCCTGAACCTGCAGTATACTCAAATTCAGTATTCATGATATTAACTGATTCCAATAAATTATCTCCTGCAATTAAAATTTCTAAATTGGGGCAAGTAGACACATCGAGTGTTTTAAGCAAATTCCCTTCTACCCGCACATCAATCAAGTTTACATTATTACATAGATCAAGTTCCTCCAGTTGACAATCAAAACTAACAAGTTGTTCTAAGTTTATATTGGTGCTGAGATCCAATGATTTAATCGGATTTTTTGCACAAAATAAATCAACCAAATTTACGGCGTTCCCTAGGTTTAGTTCCTCCGTTATATTGAACCTACAATCTAGAAATTTAAGATTGTTATTATTTGAAAAATCTAAATTTTCAAAATAGGTTGCAAAAAGAACTACATATTCCAAATTTAGGTTCTGAGAAACATCCAGTGAATCCATCAATGGATTATAATACAACCAGACTGTGTCTAAGTTTGATAAAGGTTTAAAATTAATGTTTGGCAACAAATCATTTGTCGTAAGAAAAAGATAATTCAAGCTACTGTTTTCTGGAAATTCAAGTTCAGTTAAATTAGTCTCACCTAAAAGCATTCTTTTCAGAGCCTTAACTTGAGAAAGATTTATATTATTAAGAGGGTTTAAAATCTCTAAGTCTAATAAATTAATGTTACTTGAAAGCTCTATTGAAATCAATTTATTATGCTTAACATCCAATGAATTAAGCTTAGGAAAAATACCAAAATCCTCAAAATCAATCGGATGATCAATTATGGTAAGACTTTCTAATTCAGAAAAATTTTCAATTCCACTAAGACTTATTATGGTATCATACTCTGGATCAATTACATCAAGGTTTAATACTTTAGTTGCAACTGCTTCACCTACTGATATCTCGCCATCATTGTCAAGATCTATTGTAGGTATATGATTTAATAAATATTGCTTGAAGGTTTGATCTAAAAAATTAATATCCTGGCAATAAACAAACTCTGAAATAATCAAGAAGGTAAAAAAGAAAAATAACTTAGATGTATTCATAATTACCGATTTTATTTACGCGCGCTTGAATTCCCTATAAAATAAATTCCATATACAATACTATGACTATTTACTGAAACTAATTTGCAGTCTCCATTTCGACTCATTCTTATCAGAATTCTATAACCCCAATACCTCTTTCCCCTGCTCAAAAATCACGTCCACTGGAATTCCTTTTTCGGCCAGCATGTCCAAGTCCCCTTGTAAGGTAGATTTAATGACACCCATTTCATTTACCAAAGAAGCTACACCCTCGTAATCGCCATCCCCTTGCAAGGTTAGTATCTTCTCTCCAAGCTCATCCATGGCCATTTCGAATTTTTCAAAGTTGATTTTATAAAAGCCAGTTTCTGGATCTCTCGTAAAAGCTTCCATTTTATCAAAGTAGTTGAATCGAATCATATTGGCCTTACCGTGAGCGGAGGAAGCTCCGAATCTTACAGACCTAAAAATACTCGTCATGAAAGTAACGTAATAGTCCATGAGGTCTTCCGTCAACTCACCCTTCTTGATCATATATAATCCAAGTAAGTCAGCCTTCCCTTCTTCGAGTGCGCTGGCATGTTCTTTCAATGCTTCTCTCACTAAGCCTTTACCGTTGATTGTATTTTTAATTCCCAAACCATGAGATACTTCATGAAACATGGTATTAGAAAAGAAGGCATCAAAGGTGATGTGTTTTCTCTGTGCTGGATCAATGAGTTGTTCTGAGATAGGCAATAGGATTTTATCAAATTTAGCTCGCATCGCATTTTTCAATTGTAACCTCCGTGTGCCTTTGGACAATTGCACGGTTTCATCATTCGGAAGATTGATGGCTATGGTCTTACTCCCTGCATTACAATCTCCAGAATAATATACGACATCATAGGCATTCAATTCTGTATCTCTTCCTGGCTTTTCTGATTTATAGGCAGCAGGTACTGGCAAACCTTCCTGCAATTCTGGAAGGAAGGCTGCATACTTAGCCAATCGTTTGCTCCATTCCATATCCTTGATCAACACATATGCTTCATGTGCGGTACGATAACCGTACAATTGATCTTCATAGGATTCAATCGGACCGATAACAACATCAATCATATTGTTCTTCATATCCAACCAGGCCAAATCACTCGCCTGATAGAAGTCAGAAATCAAAGCTCTAGATCTTCGCTGCAAATAATTTTTAAACCCTCGATCTTCTGCTAACTCCGCACATTCATCTAGGAGTTTAGCAATCTGTCCATTCTCTTTTTCAAAATGTCTGTGATACGGAATTGAATATAATTTGCCTGCATCATTTCTAACAACAAAAGAGTATAGGTTTTTCTTATCCGTTAAATCACTTGCTTCAAATTCTTCTTTGGTCATGTCTGCAGGATAAAAATTTGCGCCAGCGGGCTTCTCTCCATAACCTTCTATGAATGGCTTATTTCCATTCAATCGATCCCAGGGACCATAATTGATCATGGCAAACTTCTTTAGCTTGGGGTCTGTGATCTTACCCAAAAATTCTTCCTTATCACCAACTGCCTCATACCAAAACATTCCATCTACAATCTTCGCTGCATCAATTAATTTAGACACAATCTGCTTTTGGTTATCCGAAAGGTGACTAAGATCTGCTTCTAATCGAAATGGAATATACTTAGCCAGTAAAGCATCTTCGGGTGACATGGCCTCCCTTGTGGATGCGGCAGTAGCATTATTATCAGATTTTGCGGCATCCTTACAACCGACAATCACGAAAGAAAAGGCCAAGAGGAAAAATAACTTATTCATCTTTTAGTTTTAAAAATTAAGGGGAATTAAAAATTACGTACACAATTTAACAAACTGAATCTTATTTAGAATTTGTTTGTTAATAAAGTATGAAACAAAATAAACGAACATTGGTCATGGGCGCCTCGCTTAAAGAGCAACGTCATTCAAATAAGGCCATAAAAATGCTTCAAGATCACGAGATAGAAACGGTTGCTGTGGGATTGAGAGAAGGTGAAGTAAAGGGAGTTTCTATTGAAAAAGTTGGAACTGAATTCGAAGATATTGACACCATCACCATTTATGTAGGCGAAGATCGACTGGAAGTTTCAGAAGATTACTTGATTGGATTGAAGCCTAAACGTATGATTTTTAATCCCGGGGCTGAGAATCCACGATTAGCCAAGCGAGCAAAGGAAGCAGGAATTGAGATTGTTCATGCGTGCACTTTGGTGATGTTGAGTACGGGGCAGTATTAAGGTTCAGAACAGGATGAGAGGATTTAAGAGGATGGACAGGAGTTTATCTACAAGTATAAAAAAGTGCAATCGTGTTAGACAAATCCTGTGACGAGTGAATGAAATGAACGAGGCAAATCTTGTTCAAAAACATTTTTTAATTTCAACTTATTCTTCCTCTGTTGACTTCTTTTTAGACCATCTAGACTTCTTCCAATCTTGTTGTAACTCAGGCGATAAAAAGGTCCAAGCTACGATACGACTTGTTTTGTTTCCTGTTGCCATATCTAAGGTCCGCACTTCTTGTGTCCCAATGGCATCCAAGACTGTATAAATTTTATCTAGATTGGTTTTTTTAGACACTAAGGTTGAAAACCAAAAGCATTGATCTGCAAAGATTTTACTTTCATTGATCATCGCTTTTATAAAAGCATACTCTCCTCCTTCATAGACTAATTCTTCCCGGACTCCTGAAAAGTTTCTTCGTGGGTTAAGCACTTCTTTACCCGTTAGGTTCTGAACCTTTCTCATGTTCCCTTCCCTAGCTTCTTCAATCGAAGCATGAAAAGGAGGATTACACATTGTGAGATCAAAATTTTCTGCAGATTTTACAACGCCGTTGAAAAATGAATTTGGATCTTTTTGCAAACGACAATCAATCTTTCGAATTAAGCTGGGATTATTGTCAACAATGTTTTTTGCAGAATGAACCGCCTCTGGATTTACATCGGAGGCAATAAAATTCCAATTGTATTCTGTCACTCCTATCACGGGGTAAATGCAACTTGCGCCTGTACCTATATCAAGAACCTTAATGCCTTTGGTCGGAATTTTTCCGTAATTATCTTCTCGTAATAAGTCCGCTAAATAATGCAAATAATCTGCACGGCCTGGAATCGGAGGGCAAAGATATTTTGGTGGGAAGTCCCAATTGACTACACCATAATAATGACTCAAGATGGCCTGATTCAATAACTTAACTGCGGGAGCCTGAGAAAAGTCCACGGTCTCAACACCATGCTTATTCGGTTTCAAATATTCTTTTAACTCTGGCTTCACTTCTATCAAAGCCTCTAAGTCATACCGATCTTGATTGCGATTCCGCTCGTGTAAACGTTTCGCTTTTTTCTTCTTCTTTGGCCCTGCCTTTTTATTTCTTTTCACCTGACTTTTTTCTTTCTAAAATTTCTTTTTCAACTTTCATTTCTGGCTGACCGACAACCTTCAATTGGAAAATATCGTTTCGATTATAATGCCCCGAAGGATCGAAATCTAATTTACTTTGTATTATGTCATCCAAATCAATACTAGCAATAACTACACCTGCTTTGTCATAAAGGGGTCCCGCGATAATTTTACCGAGTGGAGATACGATGACTGAACCACCTCGACAAATAACCTCTGGCTCTTCGGCAATCATAGACTCATACTCTGGCGGATACATTGATCGCGTGACAAATTGATTACAACCAAGCACAAAACATCTCCCCTCTAAGGCTATGTGCTGCATGGAAGATATCCATTCCTCTCGAGCATCTGCGGTGGGCGCAATATAGATCTCCACTCCTTTTTGATACATAGACATCCGTGCCATTGGCATATAATTCTCCCAGCATATTAATCCACCTAGTTTACCAATCGTTGTTTTATAAGTAACCAAGGACTCGCCATTCGCCTCTCCCCAAATTATTCTTTCGGTACCTGTTGGTTTAATCTTTCGATGAACTCCTAAGAATCCATCTGCAGGAGAAATGTATAACATAGAACAATATAGACTACCATTCGATTCTTTCCGTTCGGTAACCCCGACTACAAGATATACTCCTAAACTTTTGGATAATTCAACGAGACGATCGAGATCTTCACCATACAGCTCTACGCTGTTATCATAATACTTCTGATACTGTGCTCTACCCTCTGTTGTCCGGCTTCCTACTTTTGCCCCGAAAGAAAATCCTCGGGGATAGCCAGGAATGAAAGACTCAGGAAAGACGATTAATTGGCAATTCTCCTTCGCATACTGTTCCGTGAGAAGTTCTAGTTTTTGGAAACTGGCTTCTTTATCAAATAAAACGGGACCATCTTGGATGAGTGCTACCTTCACCTTCATTTATCAAAAGTTTGATGACGGAAAGATACAATTTTTGGTCTGTGCTTTCGCAAATGTTGAATTTCATAATCAAAAAGATCAACGATGTTTTGCAATCATATCTTGCAAGCCATTAACATGCTTAAGTTTTATATCAGCTCCTTCTTCTTTATACTTCTTTTGAATATTGGTAAGGATTGATTGATACCGATCAAATATTTGCTCGATAATGATTGGTTCTTTTTTAACATTGGACAAACTTTCCAACATCCATTGCTGTATTCTCGCATTTGCAGGCACCAGGATTTGCAAAAATGTTTCTGCCTTTGACTTGTCCCAGCTCATCAGATTTTGGGCTACCCTTGCTGCTTGAAATTGAGCCGTATTTATCTTACCGAAAAACTCACTCATTCCTAAAAAGAAATTCGCGGCGTTGTCGTTACTTTCAGCTCTGAAATACTTTTCAATATGAGCGGCTTGCGAATTACAAACCATATATGCTGGATAATCAATTTTATGAAAACCATTCATATCATATTTTTTCTCCAAGAGACCTATGATGAAAATTGAAATTCCTTTCAAGGCATATCCAATGCTTGAATCATTTAATAGAAATTGAAAGCTAGGCAATTTCTCTTTAAACTCTTGGAGGATATTCAAGTAATCCTCATGTGCTGCCCATTTTTCCAAAACAAATACAGACCATACTTTCTCTAATAGTTCTGCATCAATTGATTCTTGAAAATCGGCATTGGTAAGATTGGCTGTGAGTAATTGAATTCCTAATAAGTAATCCTCGAGTTGCTTGCTATTCAGGAGCAATAATATTTTATCCTTCAAGAGTATTCTTTAATGATCGTTTAAAATAGGTAGGCCTATAGAGAATACCCTATAACACTTACAAGGTAGGCAAAATTGATAAAACATTATTGCACCTATTGCATTGACTATTCCAATAAATAAAAAAAAACTTCAAAGGTGTGTAACCTTTTAGGCTTTATTGCGACTATCCTTTTGAAAACAATTATTTTTAATATTGGTGGATACCAAGGAAAAGAAATTTTTGAAGGCCTATATGGATTGTCATGAAGCATTTGTAAAATATTGCTCGGCCATCTCCTACGGGAAAATGGATGCAGAGGATCTTGTACAAGATGTATTATTGTCAGCTTTCCATAATTTTGAAAAAATAAAAAAACAAGACCAGTTTCTCCACTACCTTATTAGAGCGGCAAAGAATAGGTCAATTAGTCACTTGAGAAAAAAAAGAAACAAACAAGAACTTCTTGACAAGCATGCCAATAGGTTGACATCCAAGGAAGTGAATGCAGAAACTCTTTTGGACATCCAGCTTCTGTACAAGACCTTAACTGAACTACCTGAACAACAGAAAGATGCATTAATTCTTTTCGAAATATTAGGATTTAGCATGGCTGAGATAGCAGAAATACAAGGTAGCACCTCAGGCGCAATCAAAACTAAAATTAGCAGAGGACGAAAACTATTGAAGAAACTTCTTGAAGAACAACACAACGTGGGCATCAAAATTTCCACACGATTAAAAACAATCTTATTATGAAAAAGAAGAATGGTATAGCAGAGAGATTGTTTGAAAACGCTAGGAACACGCCTCCAGAGTTTGATCTTAATCATATTGAAGAAATGGTCAATCAATTCTCAGGAGCTCCACCAACACCGAATGATAAAAATAATTGGACCAAATTCATTAACATTAAAAATGGTTTAATCATGTCTTTATCAATGACAACTTGCATTTATCTCATCTCTTTATTTTTCACAACGGGAAATTTACCATCTTCGATTCTTGAAAATAAGCCAACGATTTCAGAGAATATTTACGATGTAGCAGAGACAAAAAATATAAATACAACGACTCACTCAAAAACAGATCAATATCTCAAAGAAGAATTACAAGAGGAGATATTACCTTCAAAAAAACATTTAAATCAAGGAATTTCTATACAAGAGATTCAAGGACCTAGAGTATCGCCGTTGGATAATAAAGAAAGGCAATTTATAAGCCCAAATTTTAATCAAACGGATTCAAGCCAAAATGAAAAACCAAACAATATCTCGGATAGAGATTTAAAAGATGAGCTTTTAAGTACTGAGTCAGGAAAAGAATTTAGCATTGTTACATCCAATGAATCTGGACTTGATTCAGAACCCATCTCACTTGGTCAATTAAAGTTGAGGAGGTTAAAGAAAATTCTCTACAAAAATTTAATGGCTGATGAATTAATAAAATCAAAGTATGCCGTAGTGAACATCGATTTACCAGGAACTAAAATAATTATCAACGGAAAAAAAATAAATGACGATCTGTTCTTAAAATATCAAGAACTTACAATGGAAGCTGGCACTGGAAAATATCGAAAAATAAAAATAAATCGCGCCAACATTAGAGTGGGAGATTTCACGGAGACTGGATTTTCAGGGGAAGGATATGGCAAATTTACCGAAGAAATCGAATCACCATACTATCCCAGATCAATCAATGACAAGGATGGGAATGTGTTATATGTTTTTGAAAAAGAGAATGCTGAATTAGATGCTCTTGCAGATCGTTTATTGGGTCAATACTATGGAGGCGGAGCTCCACCTCGTGATCATGTAGATCTAGAGTTTGAAGCACTGTTAGACTTACATCAGAATTTATATGCCTTGGTAATAAAGGATGGTTTTATTGATTCAAAAGAATTTCCAGTAATCATTGAAGTTGATAAAACTGGAATAAAGGTCAATGGCAAGATTCCTACCTCAGCGCAACTTAGTGGTTATCAAACTATGGTAACAAAGTATAAAATAAAGCCAGCAGCGTTTCGATCCATTCGTTTGACGACACATCAAATAAAAGTTGGAGATTTTGGTGATGGACAATTTACAGGAAGTTCTTCTACGATTGGAGATTATTGATGAATGGATTTAGAATGCATTCATGCAGGCATTCGATTTTGATTATAAATAATCAATTCATGAAATAAAATAAGAGGTGTAAGGTACTTTGCCTACACCTCTTATTTTATTTCCAAAAAGAACCTTTCCTTCGTCTTGGAGGATGCCCCGATTCGTTTGTAAAACTTGATGGCCCGCGCATTAAAATCTGGAGTCTGCCATTGAATGAGCTTACAACCCAATTTAGCACCTTCGCGCTTAATGCGGTCAGTCAACATTTCTCCAATGCCATACCCTCTATTCGCTTCTTTTAAAAACAGGCAGTCCATGTAGATATAAAACGCTGCATCCCAGGTCGAGTATTGCCTCATATATACTGCATACCCTTCTATGGATCCATTTACTTCCGCGATTAAACAATATACATCCGGAGCTTCACAGAATAGGGCTTCGCTCAATTGTTCTTGCTTACCTGAGGCATTGTAGCTTGCTTTTTCATAGGCAGCGTGTAAGGAACATAAGTTTACAATGGCTGGTAGGTCTTCCGCTTTCGCAAATCTGATATCCACTTCCATATTTACATTTCTTTGTTTATGACATCAGATAAGTATTTTTCAAAGTCAGGATTGCTTGCCTTTTTCAAAACATTATTAATCCATGAAACTCTCTCATGATTAATGACTTCCAATTCCCAAGTACATGGCGCCAAACCATCTCCAGATATTTTTCGAAAGTCAGAAGGCTTATCGTAATCGGATATATAAATATTGGTGTTCAACATATTGGTTCCAACCCACCAATTGACAATAGAGAAAATACCTTCAGTTCCTGCATGAAAAATAATAAAAGCTATTTGATCATGGCTGGAATCAAAACCATTTTCAACCTTCAACCATTCCGCGATTTTCTTCTTACCATGTCTTAAAAATTCTGGTTGATCAAAATTGCCGTGCTTAGATATTCCATAAATCTTTACAGCCCAATCATTGACCCACTTAAGTTCGATAAAATTAATTTTACGTGTTTTATATTCTTCCATGACTTATACATTTGCGAAAGCGCAAGATATGGGATAATTAAGAATAAAGAAAAGAAGTCAAAAATGATAGCAAAACAATCATAACACGCTAGCCACTGTAGATTTAAGAACTGGCAGCACTTCCTCAGCAAACCATGGATTCTTCTTCATCCAAATATTGTTGCGAGGGGAAGGATGCGGCAACACAAGAAATTCAGGTAGATATTCATTGAAGTTTTTGACCGTTTCGGTGAGGTTTCTTTTCAAAGATTTTTTCAAGTAGTATTCTTGCGCATACTTCCCAATCAATAAAGTCAGCTCTACTCCATCTAGATATTTAAATATTGCCTCATGCCATGCTGGAGCGCATTCCTTCCGAGGTGGAAGATCACCAGATTTACCCTTACCAGGATAACAAAAACCCATCGGCACAATGGCGACTTTGTCTTCATTATAAAAAGTATCGGCATCAATACCCATCCAAGATCGAAGATTCTCTCCACTTTTATCGTCCCAAGGTATACCTGTCCTATGTACAACAGAACCAGGTGCTTGGCCAATGATCATAATCTTGCTGTGTGCACTGAAGGCGAAAACGGGTCTAGGACCATGTTCGAGAGATTCAGCACAAAGTGTACATTTGGATATTTCCTTTTTGAGTTTTCTCATTAAATTTTTGGCTATCTTAAAGTGAAGCAAGATATGCTTCAGTTTCATAATCGGATTTAAATATGTGCACCTTCTTAGATTGATCCAAATTTTTCAATTTATTTAGGATTGATTTTCGGCGCATCAGATTGAAGGTAGCAACATAATGGTAAAATTCTAGATCGAATCTTTCCCGGCAATCATTGGTCATGTCTGGGCGCACCTGTCCTCGGTATTTCCAAATTCTTTTTGTGATCCGCCAGAGACATTCAAGGGTTGAAAAATCTAAGTAGATAATCGTGTCTGCTCTTTGGATTCTAAAATCCATGGTACTGCCGTAATTTCCATCAATGATCCATTCCTCTTTACTACTGAGTTCTTGGACCATGGGTTCCCATATTTCCTTTGGCGTCTCTACCCAATCCGGTTTCCAATAAAATTGGTCTAGGTGATAAATTGGGATATTGGTCTTTTCTCGAATCTTACGCGCCAACGTAGATTTTCCTGCACCACAACAACCGATGACCATTATTCTTTTCAAGAAAGGGAAATTTAAATATCTCTCAAGAATACAACATTTACGACAATCTACAATTTTATAAATTTCTGAATTGTGTTTTGATCCCCTATTAAGACTTGCGCAAGGTAGACACCTGTAGGTAAAGCACTTACATCTATTTGTATTTCAGGTTTACGCAAATTATCCTCCATTAATAAAAAACCATTAATGTCAAGAATATTTATTTTCGCGACTCCTAAGCTCCCAATTATATTAACCGTTAAGAAATCGTGAATAGGATTTGGGTAAATATCCATTTTTAATCTCTGTTGAGAATCATTGGTTGAGCTCAGTACATCTAGGTTAATTTCTGCAAATTTTGTACAAGCAGTTGCATCCATGTATTGCAAAAAATAAATACCTGGATTTAGGTTCCGATATATACTGTCTTGTACTACCTCACCATCTCCACCAAACCAAATATAAGAATATGGAGGTAGCCCTCCTGTTATGTGGGCAATAATGGAACCATCAAAAGCCGTTGAGCCAGATGCCTGACTAATTTCAATGTCAACATCAAAAAATTCAATTTCAGATTCAAAGTCAAGACTAAATTCATGAACCAAAGAACAAGAATCTATGTTGGTGAATTCAATCAAATAATCTCCACTTTCATTAATGCTAATTTCTTGATAAGAGTTGGAGGAATTTAGAAACCCACCAAAAATTATATCATTAGTAGAGTTATATACATTATAAGCATAAGAAGACTCTCCTATCCCTTGTAGCTCAAAACCAATATCAGGACCGGGCTCTTCGTCACAATAATCTGAGTCATCAAAAATAACAAATTCTAATTCCAAAGACTCTGGAATCTCAATTTGAAAATTGGTTTCAAAAACAATTTCGTTATTATTTTCGATTAAAAGTTTATAGAACCCAGCCAACAAATTATCTAGAAATAATTCATCGCCTAGGATTAAATTCTGCTGATGAACCAGTTCGTTACTTTCATTAAAAATAGAAACATCATAACTAAGACTATCCCCAATCAAGATAATCTTAACAGAACTAGAATCCGATTCATAGCATAAAATTTCAGGTATCTCTATGTTGACATAGTTCTCAGAAGGACAGTAATATGAAATAGGGTTTATTTCTATTGGTTGATTGCCACTTAAATCCCGACCCATAAATCCAGGAAAATCTTCATCATAAGAATAAGCCTTAAATGTTGGTGAGTTTTCAGGCTCATCACCTTGGGTTAAGCTTTCACTATTTTTTACTGGAGATACATACTCCCATCCAATTTCCATATCCATTGGATTTACTTCAAAAAACCTAGAGAATTCTCCGTGGTTTATAAAAATATTACCGTTGGACAATTGCTGAGCGTTTGACTTTTTGAGAGCCCAGAACTCAACTGATTCATCAGCTGCATAAATAAGTGTTGATTCATTTGGAAGATAAATTTGTTGATCATTATATCCATATCCTAAAGTATCATCATATTCTGGCTCTATCATTTCGATACCTGAGTATTTTCCAGGAAGCTGTGGATCAAACTCAATATTTACATATAGTATTTTACCTTCATTAGGCAAACCATCAGGAATCCAATGAGCAGCGTAAGAACCATTTAATTTACGATCATCGTCCGCACCTCTGCCATAAGCCTCAGGATTACCCCAACGAAATAACAACTGTCCCCCTTCACCGGAAATACCTCCACTGTCGGTAGCAGCCTCCTCTGATGACGTACTATGATCAATGATCCAGAATTCTTCATTGCCTCTAGCATTGAGTAAGATCTGATCTAATTGGGGATTGTAGTCTATGGAATTACAATGCCACCGGTTTGGATTCCCCAAAGAGGTAGGTCCAATATAATTTATATCTACCTTCCCGATGTTATCCTCGATAAGTGCAAAATTTTCAAGTAAAGGATCTTCATCTTGTATGAAATGATTTTTCAAATGCCATTCCCACACAATTTCATATTGAATGCTATCAATCAGGGCTAATTCATAAACTACCTCTGACCACAATTGATCCACATTTGCTCCATATGAATCTAATTCTTCTTCAGAAAGTTTCTCCCAGACCAATACCAAAAGATGACCATTTGGCATCATTATGACATCGTCATGTTGAATGAATTGATCTGAATTTATTTCATATGACCCAACAACTAGACCATCCCAATCAATCAATTCAACGACGCCACCAAATTGAGAATAAAAGAAATTATCATTATCTGTATTTACTTTTCTAAGTATTAAACCATTCTCTAATAACTGGCCTGATAAGCTTGCAATATTATTGCTCTCCCATGAATGGACTAGGATTCCACATTCGTTTATTAGGTAACAACCTTCTCCATTCGGACAAAAAAAGGTGTACTCTCCTGAGGCTTGATCAGTATATTTTGTCAACCCAACCGTAGGCTCTTGAGCCAAGGCTACATTAGAAATCAAAAGTGATAAAATAAATAGTTGAACTTTCATCAAAAACAGTAAACCAATGTTAGTCAATTTTGGCAATAAGTCAATGCGATACATTTAAAGGTATTCAAAATAGATGAATCTATTTATCTAGCTTAACGAATATTGATGTTTTAAAGAAAGTTATAGCTCCTTGAAGACTTCCTACAATTTCACAAATCGATACATGGCAATTTCTCCACCATAACTCAACAAGGCATGATATACGCCTACCGATATATGGCCAACAGAAATACTCCTATCATTATGGAGGATTGAAGTTTCTAAAACCACTTTACCGTGATGGTCCAAAATCTCCACAAACAATTTAGAAAAGTCTAGAGAATTTAAGGCATGAATATTTAATACATCACTTGTAGGATTAGGGCTAAGAATGACACCTAAATTTTTACTTAAATTTTCAACACTGCTAAATATGTCTACTTCAACAGACTTAATTTGCCTACACCCTTCTGCATCAGTACAGACTAATGTATAATTCCCTGGAGGTAAATTTGAATAAATGCTGTCTTGAATTATTTCTCCGTTGCCATTGAGCCACTCATAGTTATAGGGCATAACCCCACCTGTCAGATGAGCGATAATACTTCCGTCGTTCGCAGAACTACTTGAAGCGTCTTGAACTTCAACCTCTAATTTAAATTCCTCCACCACAGGACCATCCACCTGAGTTATTTCAACAGAACCTCGGCAAGACAATTGATCCATGATATCTATCGTAAAGGTTTCACCGTAGGGAATAAATATTTCATCCCTTGAATTATTACTAAACAAAAAGCCGATGTCTACAAAGTTTCCTTCAGAATCGTAGGCAATCCATTGATAAGAACTTGTTCCACCATTTAAGCCAAACTCAACATTCGGTTCATCATCTGAACCACAATAATTTGTATTCGGTAAAAATTCATAGGTTATGGTAAAATCATCAGGAATCTTAATTTCAAAAAACTGTTCTTTAATGACTCCAACTGCATCTTCGACAACTACCCGGTAAAATCCCGCTAATAAATCATTCAAGAAAAACGATTCATTGCCTAACATAGGAAAACTAACCAATGTATTATTGTCTGCATCAAAAACATCTACCTTAAATTCTGGATCACTACCTGTAACACTAATTCTAGCAGAACCAGATTCTGAATCATTACATAAGTAGTCTGTAACCTCTATACTAGCATATAAATAAACATCACTACAAATCGAAGGACTCGGATCTAATTCAATGGGTTGACTGCCTGTCAAAACTTGCCCTTCGAAGCCTGGAAAATCTTGAGCAAAAGTATACGCACGAAAACTAGAGGCATTAAATGGAAAATCACCTTGGGCGAGTATTGAAAAATTATCAACCGGAGAAATATATTCCCAAACAATTGAATTATCATCGGTATTCACTTCAAAAAATCTTGAACTGCCTCCTTCATTTATAAAAACATTTCCGTTCTGCAGCTGCTGTGCATTCGATAGATATGTTGATACAAAATCGTACGGATTTTCAGCTTCATAAACAAGTTCAGATTCAAGTGGATAATACACTTGTTCATCATTTAGGTCATAACCTTCTTGCCCAATAGGCGTCGGGTCAATCATTTCTATGGTAGAATAATATCCTTCAGGTCTTGAATCCCCATTATTAAAAAACATAATCTTTCCTGCATTCGGCATGCCTTCTGGAATCCAGTAGTTACCATGAGAACCGTACATTTTTAAATCAGCAAAGTTACCACGGTCATAGGCTGCAGGATTTCCCCAACGATATAATAATTGACCACCCTTTCCAGAATTGCCACCAGTATCTCCAGCAGCTTCCTCTGTGCTGGTGCTGTGATCTATAATCCACACCTCTGCATTATTGCGAGAATTAATCAAAATTTGATCTAGTTCTGGATTGTAATCTAAAGCATTACAATGCCAACGATCAGGGTCTCCCCATGAAGTAGGTCCACGATAATTTATATCTACTTTTCCAATGTTATCTCTAATGATTGCATAATTTTCTTTATTGGTAAAATCTTCTTGAATTAAATGATTTTTGAGATTCCATTCCCAGACGATTTCATATTCCGTATCGTTTATGCGTTCAATTTCATAAACCCCTTCAGACCAGAGTTGGTCTGTAGTTGCTCCATACATATCAAGCTCATCCTCAGAAAATTTCTCCCAAATCAAAAGTAAAAGATTACCATTGGGCATCATCAGGGCATCATGATGTTGGATCACGTCCCGATCACTTACCTCATAGGATCCTATGGTTTCATTATCCCAATCCACCAACTCAACAGTTCCTCCTGTACTCGCTTGAAAAAAGAATCCATCATTGGTTTTTAGCGTGCGTAACATTAAACCGTTGTCTAAAAATCTCGCAGCTAAGCCGGGTGTAGATTCTCTTTCCCATTTATTGACCAAAACGCCACATTCATCTATGAGATAACAGTCTGAGGTTGCCGGACAAAAGAAGGTATATCCACCAGAGGCTTGATCGGTGTATTGTGTCAAACCTACGGTAGGATCTTGAGAAAAAGAAAGATAACCACAAAGCCAAAGGCAACAAACTAATGGAAGGCGCATATAAACTCTTTTACTAAATAAATTATACCGACTAAATTAACTCCACATTCAATAAAAGCCTAATTTTAAGTCTTATTATACATTTTAACTTTCTTAAAACGTCTTGTGTAGCGCTAGAAATTCATTCACCGAAAAATTCTATCAGCGAACGTCACCCAATCATGCAATTAAAAGAAGTATACCTACGAAGGAAAATTGAATTTCAAGAGAAATCCGAAGAACAATCATCTAAGTATAATAAGTTTTCCATCGTCCGATTAATCTATTTCCTCGGTGGAATTTTCTTACTTATTTTTCTATTTCAACAAAGTCTTTTATTTGGGAGCTTGGCGACCCTGCTTTTCATCATTGGATCAGCCTATTTTATTAGATGGCATGGAGACATAAAGAAGCTACAGAATCATTATGCGCATTTGAGCACAATCAATGATATGGAGTTAAAAGGACAACAAAATAATTTCAGCCAATTTCATAATGGCCATGAATTCATTGACGTGAATCATCCGTATTCTTATGACCTTGATATTTTTGGTGAGCATTCCTTTTTTCAATACTGTAATCGTACCGTAACTTCTTTAGGAAGGTCTACGCTTGCGCAAATATTTAGTCAAGCAACAAAAACTAAAAACATACTTTTAAGACAAGAAGCTGCGAGTGAACTTTCAACAAAATTAGAATGGCGGCAAAATTTTCAAGCCATAGGATTTGAATTGACGGACCATTCAGCACATATTGATATTCTAAAAAAATGGTTGAGTGACGAACCCATAATTATCAACAACAAAGTAAACAACTGGTCTAGATTTATTATACCTATTATTTCTTGCATCGGACTTGTATTGGCTTTCTACATTCCATTGGTGTTGGCGCTTCTATTTTTTATTCCGGCAATGATTGTTCTTAAATTGAACGTAGAGAAAATTAATGAAACACATCTACGAACAACTCATTCTGAAAAAATCCTCAACAGGTATGCCGCACTGATAGAACATATTGAAAAAGAAGACTTTGATAGTACATTGCTAAGGCAATTTAAAGCTAGACTTGAAGAGAAAGATGTTGATGCATCTAAAAAAATCAAAAGGCTTTCCTACATCATAAGTCAACTGAATGTCAGATACAATGTCTTTGCAATCTTGCTCAACTTGATTGGACTATGGGATCTTCAATGGGTTGCCAAACTTGAATATTGGAAAGAGCAACATAAAAACAATCTTCCTGAATGGTTTGAAGTGCTTAGAGATTTTGATGCATTGATTAGTCTCGGAACCTTGGATTATAATCATCCGGATTGGGTGTATCCGATCATTCATGAAGTAAACGAATTACAAGGCAAAGGTTTAGGACATCCTCTCATCGAAGCAGACTCAAGAGTAGACAACGATTTTAGCATGCCTACCAATGCACACATCAAACTTGTTACTGGATCTAACATGGCGGGCAAGAGTACTTTCCTTAGAACGGTGGCAATAAACATTACCCTAGCACTTGCCGGAACTAAGGTCTGCGCAAAAGAATTCAGACTTCCACAACTTGCCGTTTACACCAGTATGAGAACTACCGATGCATTGCATGAAAGTACCTCCTCTTTCTATGCAGAGCTCAAGCGATTAAAAATTATTCTTGACGCCGTAGACAGAAAAGAACAGGTTTACTTCTTATTAGATGAAATCTTAAAAGGGACCAATTCAAAGGATAGACATACTGGTTCCAAAGCATTGATTGAACAACTCATTGTGAGCGGTGGTGCAGGTATTATTGCAACCCATGATCTCGATCTTCATGTGCTTGAAGATAAGTATGATGGCAAGCTCGAAAATCTCTGTATGGAAGTGGAGGTTGTTGATGATCAATTAGATTTTGACTATAAATTAAAAAAGGGTGTGAGTCAAAGCTTCAACGCGACTACCTTGATGAGAAATATGGGAATAAAGATTGCCAAAAACCTGTAGGTCTCATTGATGAAAAAGTTCCCATTTATTATCGTCATCTTTTTTATACTCACATCAATATTTCTTGCAATGATTTATCTTAAATTATTGGCTTGGCCGGAAGTTGATGAAGATGTCAAAAAACAAGATTGCATGGAAGCAATACATTCTGTCAAATTTAGGCAGGCTGTATTTGCGGAAGCGGAAAACATCAACGCACTTAATAAACTCTATACTGACAATCTAGATAAAATTCTTGCATTCAACCAATTAGGAAGGGAAGCGAAAAAACATCCGAAATGGACCAACAAAATTGATATTCAATTGAAAGATTTCAATATCAACTTACCTAACAAAATAGCGACGTCCGCAGATTCAATTCTAAACCGAATGAGCGAGGAGTTGATTGTCGGAATGAGTCTCTATGCAGATGGCTCGATCTTATATTCAATTTACGACCCAGTAGTTTTTAGCAAACCAAGAAACTACAGAATCTATCACAACTTACATTACAACAGAAAGTTAAAAACAAATCTTAGCATGGGATCCGAACTTGAATCCTTAATCAAGGACACAATGGATACAAGTCTAGGAAATACTCAATACACCATTAAGGTTGAACCCTATATGGGATGGTAACTTTGCATTAACAAATCTCAAGAAAGGAATAAGATTGTTTATTCATCAGAATTCTTAATTTTACACATTAAGAATTTTTGTTATGAGTCTGAAGAAGTGTGTTTTGTTTATTTTAATTTTTGTGAGCGCAAACTTGCAGGGACAAAAGGAAGAATTTGATTTCAAGAAAGACTTTAGGTTACATATCAAAGAAACCAGGGAGGAAATAAATATTGATGGTCATCTAGATGAAGCGGTGTGGAATTCTGCAGACATAGGGACTGACTTCTGGCAGAAGATTCCCTTTTTTGCAGAGGGTGCCGATCCAAAAACAGAAGTACGTTTAACTTACGATGAAAACTTTCTTTACGTCGGCACCAAATGCTATCAGACGGAAGATGTCGTTATCCAATCGTTGAGAAGAGACGAGTATTGGGATAATGACGGCATTGCCATTATACTTGATCCTTTCAATAGCAGAATTAACGCCAATCTATTTGGGACCTCAGCGGTTGGTGTTCAATGGGATGCCTTGTATTCAGAAACTTCTGGAATCAATAGTGACTGGAGTAATAAATGGTATGTCGAAACACAAATCACAGATGAATATTGGTCTGCGGAATTTGCCATACCTTTTAAGATTTTGAGATATAAAACTGACATTACAGAATGGGGTCTCAATTTCGTACGGAACGTACAGTACGCTCGTGAGTTTCATAACTGGACTGCAGTACCCGAATCCTTCTGGCCTCCCAATCCTGCCTTTGCGGGTGCCATGGTCTGGGATAAACCGCCGACTAAAAAATCTGGTAATTATAATTTAATCCCTTATGCAATCAGTGGCATCTCCAAGGAAGTTGGTGAAGATTTGAAGCCAAATTTCAAATTAGGGTTGGATGCAAGAGTAGCCGTCGGATCTTCATTAAATCTTGATCTAACTGTGAATCCTGACTTCTCGCAAATCGAAGTTGATGAGCTAGTAACCAACCTCACAAGGTTTAATATTTTTCTACCGGAAAAAAGAACCTTCTTCTTAGAAAACTCTGATCTTTTTGCCGACTATGGTCAGCCACCCGTCAGACCATTCTTCTCCAGGACAATCGGCCTTGATGCAGACAGACAGCCGGTGCCTATATTATATGGTGCAAGACTCACTGGAAATTTAACACCAGATTTAAGAATGGGTTTCATGAACATTCATTCCTTGCAGACAGATGATGCCTTGGCTCAGAATCAATCGGCTTTCACTTTGAAGAAGCAATTTGGAAGATCTTTTATTCAGGGAATGTTTTTAAATAGGCAAGCATTTAACGAGGGAGAAATGATTGGCGATGACTTTGGACGAAATGCCAGTGTCGAAGCTGCCTACCTTTCAGACAATGGACAATTTTCAGGATGGGTCGGTGGACACCTATCTTTTAAAGAAGGCTATTCAACACAACAAGGGATGTATAACATCGGCTTAAACTTCACCAATCCTTCTTGGGAAATTCTTAGTGACTTTTTTACCCTGCAAGAAAACTATTTTGCAGACATGGGCTTTACCGCGAGGATAGAAAATTACGATGCTGAGAGAGACACAACCATCAGGAAAGGTTTTCATTCACATTATACAACAGTGGACTACACAATCAGACCACAAGAAGGGGGAATCGCAAGACATAATTTCGGCGTTGAAAATTTAATTGTATTTAATCAAGACTGGAGCTTTAATGAGCGAAATAATCTACTTAGATATTTCATGGTCTTTAATACGGGTGAAGAAATAAATTTGAGATATAACATCTATGATGTAGAACTTCAATTTCCTTTCAGCTTTACAGGCGACACCCCACTCCCGAGTCAACGATATAAATATTCTGACATCAATCTAGAATTTCGGTCAGACCAGAGAAGATTATTTTCATACTCAGTCAGCGGAAGTACCGGAGGATTTTACAATGGTTCATTGAACAAGTTTCAAGTAGATGCACAATATAGAATTCAACCTTGGGGAAGATTCAGTGTAGGATATCAATGGAATGATATAAAATTTCCAGAGCCATATGGCGAGGCTTTGATTACTGCGCTATTAGCGAAGGTAGAGATTGGCTTTTCCAAAAACTTATTGTGGACCACCCTCTTTCAATATGTTGACCAATCGGATTTCATGGGAATCAACAGTAGAATTCAATGGCGATTTTCTCCAATGTCAGATATTTTTCTTGTTTACATAGATAATTATGACTTGATTACAAATCTCGCTGGACTCAGCAGATCAGCAGCAACCAACAATCGTGCGTTGGTATTGAAGTTGAACTATTGGTATTAGGACAACCTTAATTTAAGAAATTATCTTTTGGTTGTTGTCTCCTTTAACTGGAAAGAATTGTTCTTATTGGATATGGTATATTGATTGACGCCTTATCATATTGATTCTTAAGCAGTACAATGGCTTTGCTTTTTGCTCTTGTTAAGGCAAATTTTTCTGTCGCTTGAATCCAAAATCTAACTTGAAAATTTATGGCACTATCACCAAACGAGGTATAATAAAACTCAATGTCTTCTTTTCTATATGGAAAAGCTTCACTAAGAACTTCTTTGGTAATCTTCTCCACTGAACTCAAATCTGAATCATAACCAACACCCGTTTCGATAACAACTCTTAAATCGCTTGTCAGACTATAGTTCTTATAAGGACTATTTGAAATAGAGTTATTAGGGATCACCACTAAATTATTATCAACCGTTCTGATTTTTGTATCCCTCAAATTAATGGCCTGAACGGTCCCGGCAAACCCATTGGTTTCAACAAAATCGCCAACATTAATATCAGATTTAACAGATAAAGAAATTCCTGAAAAGGTATTTGATAAGGTTCCTTGCACTGCTAGACCAACAGCTAAACCCACCACTCCAGCACCAGCTATTAATGAATTCAATGCCTGATCTAGATTTAAGATTCCAAGGGTTAAAATAAAACCAAGGACGAGAACGAAAATGGATATTGCGCTTCCAATCAGGCTTTGAATTGAGCCTTGCTTTACATGCTTAGAAAGCAATTGAGTGCCCTTGCTACTAAGTTTTCTAGAAAGATATATTGTCAAAAGAAAAACTAGAATTGCCAAAATGATGTTTGGTAAATTGACAATTACAGAATCGAACCACAAAAGAAGTTTGTTCAATAAGTTTTCAAATGATAATTTAAATTGTTCTTTCATCGAATATTTTATGTAAGTCTATAGGATAATTATCTAAGCTACACTTTAATTGTAATAAATCATTTAATCACTTAAAATAACTAGATCTACCGTTTCATTACGTGACCTACATTTTTTATGTTTAGATAGTACGCAATCAATTAATTACCAATCTTTTTCTGAATCCGATTACTTTGAATATCCTCCATAGTATTTCATGTATGTGGGATTAAGAGCGGAAAATATCTTTTTAACAGAATCGGATTCAGTTCCGTAAATGTTTACATCATCAACTTCTATCGATTCCAAAAAGGCAGCTCTTGAAGATGAATTTGCCTGAAGATTTTCCATTAGTGCCTTCTCGTCTGTATATTGTTCTAAAACAAATAAAGCCTCACCATCTTTACTTCTGCACCAAAAATGAGAATTAGTCCCAGATTCAGCATAGGCATCTTCAACTAATCTCTCCATTGCTACCTTACACTTTTCTAAATCTTTAATTCTTGCATTCGTGCTCACAATAATTCTATTCCTTTCAAAATTTTTAATCCCAGATTCTTGTGACTTCGTTTCATTCCTTGAGTAACCTCCATAGTAATCCATGTATTTCGGTTTAAGTGCGGCAAACATGAATTTACTACTTGCTGATATACTTCCATAAACTGAGACACCAATGACGTCTATAGATCTGAAGAAAGATATTCGAGCAGATGTGAATCTCCTTATTGCTTTTCTTAATGCCTTTTTATCTTCATATTGCTCAAGCACAAACAAAGATTTACCATCGTTACTTCTGAACCAAAAATGAGAACTAACACCGTATGCTGCATGTGCATCTTCAACTATTTTCTTCATCGCTACTCTACACTTCCCTTCATCTTTAAAGGTCGCCTGCATCGTAACAAAAATTATATTGCTTTCCATATTGAACATTTTAGTAATTGTTTTTTTTCAATGTCCAAGATAGTAGTACGGCTATTATACTCTTTTATACTAAATCACAAATCAAGTATACTTTTTGGTTCACTTAATTAATATTAACTGAGCAAGTGGATTCAAGTCTTCAGTTTACGCTAGTAGATGAATTTTGAGATCGTATGAAATATTCAATGAGTAATAATCTAGATTTGTCACCTAATGACTCGGCCTACCTTTTTTATGTTTAGATAGTTCGGCTAATGTCAACTGCCCATCCTTATCCGAATCCAATCGATCAAAATCATTAGCCAAAGGTCCTTTCGCCTCTTCCTTTGAAATTTTACCGTCGTTGTTGGCATCCATTCTTTCCATGAGTGCTTCAGGGCTTGGTGGTCCTTTTCTACCTCCTCGACTTGCTGATTCACCGCCTCTTTTAATTGGGCAACCGATGGATTTTGTAACAGCTGGATCTGGCGCTTGATTGTTTTCTAAGGCACCTATTGCATTCAACAAGAATTCTTCTTCTACTTCATCAGGTGACCTAGGACTGTCATCAATACTTCCCATGTATCGTAGCCTCATTTCTTTGTCGAGTAAAAAAACATGCGGTGTTTTTGTCGCACCAAATTTAGAATACACAGATGCATCATCTTTTAGATATGGAAATGAAAAGTTTGCTTCTGCGGCTTTAGATTTCATGGCGTGCAAATTTTCTTCATCCCCGATATTTGAATTTATGGCCACCATGGCATATCCCAGAGATGACATTTCTTCCTGCAGCTGGACTAATTTCTTTTCGCTTGCTACTGCAAATGGACAAACGTTACTAGTGAAAACAATGAGGTATCCATTAGCCTCATTATAATGAGAAAGAGAAACTGCTGTACCCTCAGTATTTACCAAAGAGAAATCTTCTACTTTATCTCCAATTTGATATGAGGACATTTTTTTACTCACATCATGACCTCTTTCCTGTTGAGCATTGAGACCTGTTATAATTGACCCGAAGGCAAAAATTAAATATATTATTCCTTTCATGAGGTTGGTGTTATTTATTAAAATTTTAGTTCTATTTAGATAACTCCTGAAGAGCCTTTGTTAATTCACTTGGTTCTGCTCTATTCCTATAATCGGCATCTAAGAAAGCATATATCACCCTAGAGTTTTCATCAATAATATAAGTTGCAGCCAGAGGTAATTCATTACTATCATCCCCGTTAAACTTTACCAGATTAAATGCTTTATTGTAGCTATCTGCTACAGGATCAATGAGCTTAAAGACGATACCGTAAGTATTTGCAACAGCATTACCAACATCACTCAACACTTCAAACTTTAGATTATTCTTTTCTACTGTGGTTAAAGTATTATCAGGCAGCTCAGGAGATATTGCAATTAAGCTAGCATTGTTCGCATTAAAATTAGGAAGCTCTTCTTGTAATGCGTGGAGGGTTAGATTGCAATAAGGACACCATCCACCTCTATACCATGCAAGGACAACAGGACCTTTCTTTAATTCTTCTTTTAGTGTTACCTTTTTCCCAGTTGCATTTGTTAGTGTAAAATTTGGAGCTATATCTCCTACATTTATGGCAGATTCTAGGATACCACTATTGGCAACTGCTTGGATTCCCTCCCCATAAATCTTTTTCTTATGATTACTAGCCTTCGCCTCAAAGTTTGCCTTCTTTTCATCTAGTATACTTTTCAAACTTGAAGCAGATGAGGTCCCTTCCATAATATTCATTTTATATTCCTTTTTAAAATTTTCTCTTTTAAGATTATTATCAAATCGAATGTTGGTCCACTTCACTTCTATCCAAGGCTTATCCGTGACTTTGGCATTCCAATCTGACTTTTTATATTTTCTTATTGTTGGTATGTACAAGTCTTCAATTTTCTCATATTGAAGTTTCATCAAAAATGGTTCTTCCATCACATTGAAATCTGCCACGGTGAATAAAAACTGATCAACCATTGACGTTTTTCTATTTATATACAATTGATAAATATCTTTTGGTTGATCATCTTCAGAATCAAAGGACACCTTTACGATATCATACCATTTACCTTCTAATTTTGACTCTCCTAAATATTCATAACTCAATCCAGGATCAAGAAGCTTTTGCATCATTGCAAACCAATAAAAATTCGTAGGTCGATTGAATGCAACCCTCTTCAGTCGGTCTTTATCGTCTATAATTCTTCCGTTATGCTTTAACCAATATTCATTTCCATCATAACCCTGTTCAATGATTCCATTTAAATCATTGAAGGTACGCTGGTGTGTGAGGTATTGCCCGTATGATAATTCTCCATCAAAAATATATTTCTCAATAGATTGATCATATTTTCCTTCTGGAGTAATGTAATTATAGGTATACACTACATCATTCTTTTTTTGTAATTTTTCATAATCACCAACTTTAGCGACCATCTTTTTCACCAATTTATAAGCTAACTCTTTCTCTTGTTGACCAAGATCACTACTAGTTTGCAATGAGTTCCCAAGCATCATGATTGGCATTAAAACCAAGGTTAGAATAAGTAGTTTTTGCAGATTCATACACTTCTAGATTTTATCTTCTAATTATTTAATTTCTTTAGGCAGTTAATCAATTTAAAGACCATTGTCTTAAATCATTGCTTGACGAGATTTAAACACACAATGCGCAGTGAAAGTTATGACACGCACCAGATACTACTTGCAAGAAGATTTTTAAAATATCAAACCTTGATTAAGCCTTAACACTCTTTTATTTTAAAAAAAATTATAAAAGGAATGGCATAAACTCTTATATACCATTCCTTAATTAATGCTAGTCTACTTTACCAGAACAAGATTCTGCACACTTCCCTTTCTTCTTTCCTTTTCTTTTACCCTTGCCTTTCATTTGACTAAAAGCAACAAACTGCTCTTCCGTCAAAATCTGCTTCATCGCTGCACTTCTTTCACCCTTAAGCTCTTCTCTTGATGCCTTCATAGCCTCCTTATCGGTTTTCTCACCATTATGTAATGATTTCATTTTCTCTGCGAAGGTCAAATTAATTTGCTCAACTTGTGCTGCTTGTTGCTCATTCAGACCAATTTCTTCAATCATTCGATTGGTTTGTTTTTTTGCTCTTTCAGCAGGAGTAGGTTTATCTCTTTTTGGCTTATGATCCGTCATTGCATGTAGGCTAAAACTTATTGCAAAAAGTAGCACAGCCATTGCGAAATTTTTTCTTGATAATTTCATGTTATTTGAATTTTAGATTTAAAAAATATATTGAATTTGTTATTCACTTATTTTGGTTAGAGTCATTAAACTGCAACCACTTCATAAATTACTTGTCCATTTGGTTCTTGAATTGCTCTGTAGAATGTATCACCGTATCGATAGTAGATTCTTCCATCAAATTCGACAACATCGTATCCTTCTGGTAAGTACTCAACTATAGCTCCAATCGGTGCGGAGACTACTTGATATTCGCGACCATTTGTAGGTGCATAATAGGTACCGCTATGGTAATAATAGTTACGACCGTAGTTTCTGAAACTATAGGGATTTGATGGAAGTACTGACACTCTAATTCCTACAGGAGGTCTTGTAATAATATAAGAGCCATTAGATCTTCTATAGAACGTTCCTTGATTATAATAATAGTTAGTATTTCTATGGTTGATCAATCTTGAACTACTGGGAACATGAAAAGTTCTTACGGCCCTAGCAGAAGCAACTCTATTTTGGTTATTTCGTTTAACTACTTTTGTCTTATTCCCTCTCTTATTGTATTGTCCTTTCTGGGCAAAGCTAGTTATGGGAATCATTAGACTTACAAGAATACCTAATGATGCTGTCTTAAGGACTGTTTTAAAATTTGAATAGTTCATCATTGTATATTTAATAGTTATGAATTTTAAAAGCTAGAATTTGTATTTCTATCTCTTGTTTACGATTCAAATATGGGAGGAAAATTAGGTTAGATAAAAGATATTCAACCAATGGATACTTTTACTCTAGAGAAGGTCCAATCATCTCAATAACCCTATTTAAGCTAGGTTTTCCTTGGTTATAGCTAAAATTGAGCTGTTTATTGATAAGAATGGCTCGATGGTTGAGACTATTTCTTTATTCCGATAAAAAACTGCAAGTTTGAATAATGGAAAGGCGTAATAAATTTAGATTTCTTTGGGAATTCCTTCTTCTATGGGGAATCTGGATGCTCATGTTTATAGCGCTAACTGACATACATGGAAATCCAAATAGACTAGCCTCAAGAGTTATTGTATCCCTTTTGGGCTTCTTTATTATCATTACAGTAAACATGCGTTATTTATTTCCGCATTTGTATCTTCAAAAAAAGCAGTTCCTATATTTTATTTCATGCGTAGCATTAATCACCGCCACGGCATTAGTACTTCATCTCGAAATCTTTCCGTGGACGTCTTGGCTCAAATCTCCGCTCGGTCATTCATCGGAAAGGATTGCCCGCAATAGCAGTCCTGGAATTAAATGGTTTCGTGAAATTTTACATTTACTCATTGCACTTTTAGGAAGCACAGTTATTGGAATTTCAAGATTTGCGAATAAGAAAGAGAAAGAAGCCTTTCATTTAAAAAATGAAAATTTAGAAACAGAGCTTAAGTTTTTGAAATCTCAGGTTAACCCCCACTTCCTTTTTAATGCATTAAACAACATATACAGTCTAGCTGTGATGCAGGCTCCACAGACTCCGGAAAGTATTATGCAGCTTTCGGAAATCCTCCGATATATGGTTTATGACTCTAATGAAAACAATGTTAGTTTAAAAAGTGAAATAAATTACATTGAGAACTTCGTCGAACTTCAATTATTGAAGGACAGCAGAGGGATGAATGTTGAACTTGACTTAGATAAATCCGCATCTGAAATTCAGATTTCACCTTTACTATTAGCCCCATTTGTTGAGAATGCTTTTAAGCATAGTAAAATAGAAAGCCTAAAAGATGGCTTTATCAAAATAAGCTTGAAGGTTATTGAAAAAGAAATCAACTTTCATTGCATCAATAGTAAACCAAAAGATAAATTTACGAAAGATGGTGTGGGTGGTGTAGGTTTAGAAAATACCAAAAAAAGATTAAATATACTTTACCCAGATCATCAGCACGACTTAATAATCAATGACACCGAAGAAGAATTTGAAGTCATTTTAAAATTAAAACTGCGTGAATAAAATCAATTGCTTAGTTGTCGATGATGAAGAATTGGCTAGAGATCTGGTAGAAAACTACATTAATCGTTTATCCCATTTAAACATTGTGGCCAAATGCAGTGACCCATTAGAGGCAATGCAGGCATTACAGGAGTATAAAATAGATTTAATATTCCTAGACATTCAAATGCCAAATTTGACAGGTATTGAATTCTTAAAAACACTCCCAAATAAGCCTCACATAATATTTACCACCGCTTACAAAGAGTATGCACTCGAGGGCTATGAACTTGATGTTGTAGATTATCTATTGAAACCTTTCAGGTTTGAACGTTTTCTGCAAGCAGTTAATAAAGTGAGTGCACTCATTAAAAAAGAAACTCCACAAGTCATTGTTTCTGAATCAAAACCAATAGAGCCCAATGAAGAGTCCGAAAAAGATTTTATTTTAGTAAAGTCTGACTTTAAGGTTTTTAGAATTTTCCACAAGGATATTATTTATATTGAAAGTATGAAAGAGTATGTTGCTTATCATACCAAAGACCAACGTACCCTATCCTTGGGTTCATTGAAGAAACTAGAGAAGGAATTACCAAATTCTCAATTCATTCGTATTCATAAATCTTACATTGCCAATATAACGCATGTGAATGTTTTAGAAGGGAATATGATCCACATTCACGACAAGAAATTACCAATCGGGGCGAGTTACAAAGATGCTGTTATGAAAAGAGTTTTCCATTAAAGTCATGCAATTCATTAAAAAGAAAAACTTATTCATTCAAGCTTGAATTGATTCCTCATTAGAATTCGGATTAAATAAACCTTACTATCTAAAAACACTAAATCTTTTAATCAACACTTGGTTATTTTCGTCAAAAAAGTGAAGAAAATACATCCCCGTCTTTAGAGAGGAAACATCAATTTTTCCAAATGAATTATTTATTGAATTAGTAGTTGATTGAAATTGACCTAACACATTAAACATGACCACCTCTTCTACTTGTCCACTGAGAATTTCTACATTAATTTCATTGGTCGCAGGATTGGGATAAATTTTAACTTGACTAGAATTACCGATATCAAATGTACTTGTTGAGCTACCGTCATTATTCATATTGAAGGTAGGCGTCCTAAATGAGAAATCTCCAGTACCATTTGGAATCCTAGCAAAAGACACATCCGTAAATTGTTCCTCGAAATCAACCCTATCTGTTACATTGGAATTTTCATCAATCAAGATTATTGTCTCACCTCCTGCATTTAAATTAAAGTTTGCATGGAGCTCATCAACCGTTGTATCCTCCTCATCACTATCTGCCCAAATGATAAGATATTCTCCTGCATTTAAAATTGTATTTTCAGGGAAGGCCCATTTATCTAACTCCTCTTCATCATCCGTTAAATGAAATCCTGATAAGTCTGTGGCTTCATTGCCCTTATTGTATAATTCAATCCAATCACCAGATCCACCTCCTATATCCATCGCTGTCATATCATTGGATGCCATTACTTCATTGATGACAACATCGCCTACTACAATTGAGTAGCTTACTTGATAGATAAAGGATTCGTGTTCTGCACCTTTCGGCAAATATGTAGCTGTACTAAAAGCGTCATCTTGAATGGCTTCAACATAGTATCGCATAAACGTTCCTTCATCGGCTGCAGGAATTATACCCGTAAAAATATTATCTACCGCAACTTCATCTCCTAAGGTTCCGGCATCAGACATTGTAACTCTATCATAAGCTCCATCTAAGCCTTCCGCATAATACAACATCACTTCTTGTGCGTCACCAGATATTTCAGCATGGATCATCACTGTTTCTCCAGATAATATTTCATCACCCGGACCTGCTGTGATTCTATTGACTGAATTGATAGAAACGCCTTCCCGATTTATCTCTTCATTAGCTAATAGAAACTCTGAACGATCTGTTACAAAATCCTTCAACTCTTCTACACCAGCTAAGAATTCCGTATAACTATAAATTTTCTTAGGATCATCTTGCACACGCTGATCTAGAGTTTAAGCAAATTCATCAATGCGTTCGTTAACCTTTCCCGGCACAAAATGATCTGCTAATACTGTTCTTAAATGCGCCAAATACCTCTGTCTAATTTCAGTGTTTTGAAGCATTCTATGGATCAAAGGAAACCGCTCATCATCCGCTCTAAAGAATGGGCTCCAGTCTGAATAACGCGAATCCATGATGGAGTTTCCATCCACCTCTAAAGGCATCAGTCGTCCAGTAGCATGATCCCAATATACGTAGTAGTCCATACCACCTTTAAAAAAGTAACCGTCATCATCTGACACAACAATCTCTTGCGCTAATACCCAGAGAGTTCTATCTATATCCAGCAATGGATTTAATGCATCATATAAGTCTTCAATAGGGGCAGTGTTTAGCACCTCACACACAACCATTAAATCCTCCCACGGATTATCCTTGTTGGTATTTTTTAATTCATAATTCTGTGTATAATCTGTGGTGTCTGTACCATTAAAGTTTAGGGTAGATACTCCCGCACCAAATCTTGCAGGATCACCATTCATTCCTCCACCGCCACCACCTGGCACAGGTGCTGAATTTAAAGCCCTCCATCTAGTACCTTCATTATCAGTAAACCATTCTTTTATAAAACTTCCTTCGACTTGTTGAATATTATTGTAAGGTCCCCAATATTCTCCATTAATATACAGATCAACAAAAGATCCTTTTAAAGAAGTAGAAAATCCTCTTGCGATGTCATAATACAATACCTCGCGCATAGAGGAATGATCATCAAAAGCACAATTTAAGTTTAGATTATCATAGCCCATGAGGTCTTGATCCTTATATTCATCTATGTAAATTTTGAATGATTTTTTCTCTGAGTCATTTCTAAAATCAGAGGTATTCCCCTTAATCCCGACAACTACACTATCCAAGGTCATAGTATCATTAACGGTTAAAACACCAATCAACAATTCACCATCAGTATTTCCCCCACCACCTGGGCCTCCTCCCCCGGGACCGCCTCCACCTTCACCATCCATTAAAGTAAACCAGTCAGGCTCTTGTAAGGTAATTTCTAGTTTATGTACTTGTGAGATATCATAAAAACCTTTTACCTCTGTACCTCCATGCTTAAGCGTTCCTTCTGCGGTCACCCTAACCTCATCTGGTAAATTTGATTGTGCCATCAAAAAAAGAGGCGAAATCAAAAAGAGTAAAAAACTGAATTTCATATGATCTAGTTGTAATTATTAATGTTGTTGCCGGATTAGCGCTTAATTGGTCACTCGTTAGAATAAATGATACATCCGCTAAATATAGCGAATTATTGGAAGGTGATCATTGAATTAAAATTAATCAATTCATCAAACATTCTTACATTAAATTTTGGTCTTCACAAGCTTACAAGTGCCTTTCCAACTAAAACTATCTTCACCTAACGTAAGCTGATGATTGGCATCAGGATTAGAATCTTCTCTTGCAAAATAAACAAACCATTGATGTACCTCATTAGAGAAAGAACAGATGATGTACTTTTCATCTGCATGATGAATTTCTGACTTGACTATTTGCCCATATGGGTTAATAGGAATTTCAGTAACGGTACTATAAACTCCATGAGATTCAATAAGATTAAAGAAGACCCCATGATCTATGTTACTTTTCCGTTGAATGAAAACGGGATCATTTCTTAAATTATAGTTAGGATCATTAGCGCCGGCGCGACCCATAATAAACTCATCGCTAGCATTACTAAAACCAGTTAAGGTGTAAAAGCGATTATTACCAAACCAGTTTAATTTAAAATTTCCAGCTTCAAGACTTTCTTTAGATTCTTTCCAGATATGTTGATAGCCATATGACGAGCCCAGCGGCTCTAGTGCTGTTGTTGATTTAGTAGCGTTAAAGCTAGTCTGCATTAAAGCACCTTGATACCACAATGGAAGATCTACTTTTACCTTTTCTTGAGCGTTGACCGCAAATAGATCAATCAATAAGGGCTCATGAAAATCTTCATCTTCAAGTAAAACTAAAATTCTATGCATGTCTACATTTGCGTAAGCGTCATCATCCCTTGCAGAAATAATTTTATAATTGGGATTGGTAAAATCCTTATGATATAAATCTGGAGAATGATTTTCTGCAATTTTCACCTTACCCTCGCATTGAGAAGTTTCGTTTATGACAACTGTATTATGCGCAACGGTCTGCTTCCCAAAAGTTTTATTCTCAGGCAAATATCTGCCGCCAGCTTTCTGGTCTACATTAACCCATCGCACGGCACCATAATCTTGTATTGCTTCTCCAGAAGAATCAAATAAAGAATATGATAAACGATCGAAGTGACCATGCCCCATTCCATGGGACGAAAATTTAAAAAATAAATCAGTATTCCCCTGACGTAAAACAGAAACACCTCCATCCATACCGTTTACTCCATCTCCATAGTAGACAGATTCCTTTATTGGATTTACTTGACTTTTATCTTTTAGTTTTTGAGCAACATAATATCCTGCCTCATTAAAGGCGACTGATCTCTGCATGGACGCCCAATTGAGTAAGCTTGATTCATCCTTAAAAATATAACACATTAGATCAACTGCTGTGATCAATTCAAAAGCAGTGAAGTTCATCCCTTTCTGAGCATCATTAATAGGAAAAAAATTACCATGAGGATCGGTTAGATTCAAAAGACTCTTAGTGGCTTTTAACAAAATCTGATCTCGATACTCAAAGATTTTTAAATCTGGCTTTTTATTATGTAGGGCATGGCCAAACACTAAGAACGGAAAAATAGCATAGCGTTGATAATAAGGTCCTTCCGAAAAATATCCTTCTGGTGAAAAAGACAAATCCAACTGAGCCAAAAAGCCAGCCTCCAATACGCCTTCCTTTTTAATAAACCCACCATCGTTGTCAATTTCCTCTGGATTAATTCCATCGCTCTTTAAACCGTACAAGGCTTTTTCAAGCAGCGTATCATTATCCATGGCCAAAGCAATCAGTCCAACGGCAGCATTAGCCCAGGTGCTGTGATTGTGTATGCGATTGAAAAATCGCGGATTTTCTTCAGATAAAAAATTGGCAAATGGTACAAAGAGCTCAGCTTCTAATCGGTTTCTTTCTTGCTTTGATAAATAATCATAAATACAATCATAGGCTTGACTAGCGAATACCAGCCAGTTCGCATCATTCAAACATTGCCAAAATATTTTCCCCGTCGCATAAGACCGATTGGTTGGATGTAGAGATAGTGAAGGATACATTTTCGAATATTCGAATAACATTTGTTTTGCATATTCGGCATATTTATCATCTCTAGTGAATTGATACAAGTTTCCAGCCTTGTACATCCATTTATAATTATTCTTATGTTGCTCGTGCGTATATCCTCCTGCCATGTCTTTTGGGATGGGCACATCTATTCCCCTTTCAATCTGTCGATCTATTTCATTTTGAACGAGTTGTAGTTCCTTCTTAAAAAGCGGGGCTTCATTCAACCCAGCCATAATTTTTTCTACTCCTCCTTTCGTCAAGGTAAGGCCAGGATGTTGTGCCTGTGTATTGCTACTCATTAACATAAGAACTAGGATTGATCGTAAAACTCTATTCATTTTATCTTGATAACTTCTAAAAAACAGATATCTCTATTTGTAAGGTACATATAAGTTTATAAGTACGGAATTGCACAAAAAAAAATAGGCACCCTAGGGCGCATATTTTATTATGTCTAAATAACTTGTTTTTAAGATTTGGTATACTTAATACTTGATACTAAAAGCCATGATGTCTTTTAAATGTTCACCCATAGCAGCAACTGCTCCTTCTGGATTTTTGTCAGAAATCATGGCTAATATATTTCTATGTTCCATTATTGTTTTCTTGTTGTTACTCTCACTACAAACCTTTAGGTTAGTAAAACTTTTAACAATGTCAGGAGTGATAATCATCATAAGCGACTTGAGTACCGAATTATTACTCGCTTCCGCAATTTTTATATGAAACAAAAGATCCTCTTCAATTGCTTGCGAACCTTCGAATAATTTTTTCTCATAAAGATTTAAGGCATTTTCCATCTGCACGAGATTATCAGCCTGCCTATTAACGGCTGCGAGTCTTGCCGCTTCTTTTTCTAAAAGTGCTCGCGTATCCACTAAGGATTTAAAATCTGTATTTTCAATGCGCAGAATATCCGTTATTAATCCTTCCAATGCTGCAATCCCAGTACCTGTAACAACGGTACCACTCTGTGGCATGACTTTGACGATCCCATATATCTGTAGTTTATTGATTGCTTCCCGTACTTGGTTTCTACTTACCCCTAAGTGTTCTGCCAATTTGCGTTCAGGTGGAAGTTTTTCTCCAGGCTTTATTTGACCTGCGCTTATGGAATCACGTATCTGAGAAATTATTATGTCTACCGTATTATCAAGCTTTATCCTTGAAAGGTTCTCTAGCATGGTTGAAATTAAGTGAATAAAATCTATTGGTCGACCAATTACCAATAAGCCAATTTATCCAAATAATTGAAATTATCAAAATAATCATAAGGAATAGATTTAGAATTAACGAGATTGGCTTTTTAGACGCTTCGCTGGACTAGATAGAATTTAGTCATAAGGTGAAGACGTTTGTGAATGAAATATAAGTGCGGTAATACTTAAATATCTGCTTCCCTTAATTCTAATTCTTGAATCTGTCCATTTATTAATTCCCCTATTATTTCTATAGAAAACTGAAACCAATATTCAATTGAATCACTTCCATAATAGCTAAATGTAAATTCATCTTCTGTTGCATCAAATCCACCACAGAAATTTGCAGTTTGATACATATCACTTGATTCAATCTCTCTCCATTGTTCAATGGTTTTTTCTTCTGAATTTATCTTTTTCAGAATTCCAATCAGTTCATCATTTACTATTAATTTTTTCATTTCACTTTCAGGATAAGACTACTTAAAATGATCTTAAGAATAATTATTTACCCATAATATTTCTAAAAATAAAAAGGCTACCCAATACTGAGTAGCCTTTTCAAAAAGATTTATAATTTCAGAGATTTTCTAAAACTTCCCATTTTGATTTTTCCATGAAGATTCTTCAGGAATTGGTTGTATCACATCCCAGTGTTCTACAATTTGATTGTTCTCCAATCTAAATAGATCATAATAGGCAACATAGTCACCAGGCGCTTTACCAAAATTACCTTCACTCATCGTCAGAACAAAATTACCTTCGCCAAGAATTTTATGAACTTTGGTATACTTCATCACCATGTCATTTTCAGCAAAGTATTTAAGAGCAGCACCCAAGCCGTCCAAGCCATCAGCAACCGCAGAATTATGTTGTATATACTTGGTAGGATTTATTAAAGTCGCCAAGTTATCCATCTTTCCATTTAAAAACACCTCATTCATAAGAGTCTCTACCACCTTCTTATTAGACGCTGTTTTTCCTAGATCTGTAATTTCAGTAGTTCCATCAAACTGGGTTCTACCACTTGGATTAGGAGGTGTTACTTCTGAAAGATTATCCCAATGCTCAACAATTTTTCCATTTTCAAATCGAAAAACATCAAAGGCTGCTTTAGGACCGAAGAAATCATACTCAGTATGAGCAATAACATATTCACCATCCTGAAATGCTCTGACGACATTAGCCTTAAAACCACCTTCAGGAGCATTTTTCATAACTTCCCCAAAACCAGCTAAGCCATCTCCGACAGCTAAATTGTGCTGAATGTATTTCTCAGGGTTGATGTAAGAAATTGGAGTTTGATCTCCAGTATTAAAACTATTAAGTAAGGCTACTACTTTTTCTTTGTTTGTTAATTCCATTTTTACTTCATTTTTCGATTGTGTAATTTTATTTGAATTGCAACTAGTCTGAACTAGTCCAAGAGCAAATAGGGCTAAAATTAGTGTTGACTTCATCTATAATTTTTTACTTTGAATGTTTAGTGCAAAGATGAAATAGTCCTACCTAGCATTAGCTATAAAAAAAAGCTCAATGACTGTAAAAATGGGAAAGTATCAGTGAGTAGCTCTGAATTGTTCTGGAGTGGTGTGAGTTTGACGCCTAAAGTATTTATAAAAATTCGTTGTTTCAATAAATCCTGATTGGTAAGCGATTTCCTTTATTGATAGTTCTGTATTTATAAGCAACCGCTTAATTTGTTTTGTACATATTTCATCAATAAATTCTTTTGCTGACTTATGAACAATGCTTTTGGTAATGGTATTCAGCGTTTTAGAGCTCACCCCCATCATTGCTGAATAGTCTTTTACTCTTGAAGTTTTAATGACATTCTCCTCGATCAACTGTTGTAATGAAATAAATTCTTTCAAGTATTTTCTATCAAAATCAATTTTTTCTGATTTTGCCTTTATCCGAAAAAGATTGGTAATTAAAATATGAAGTTCACTTCGAACAATACTTAACGAATGCTGGTCACCAACATCAAGATACTCTTCTTTAATCCTTTTAATTACTTGATAGACATTTTGAAAATCAGCGTCAACTAACTGTAATTTTGGAGCCACTAATAATTCATTGAACAACAGCATTGTTTTTTGGGCTTCCATATCCTCTAGATAGCTGACCAAAAAATCATCTGTAAAAAGTAATAAACTTCCTTTGAGATTTTTGCTTTTAAAGAATTTGTGCAATTGATCTTTTCGTACGGTAATCAAGGTTCCTTTTGAACATTTAAAATCCGTAAAATCAATGGTGTGATAACCCTGCCCTTCCTCAATAAACAAAATAATGTAGAATTCAACCCGGTGCAGATCTTCCGGGGAATGATCTAAGTCTTTTCGTGAAAAAAGTTCTTCCAATCGAATGAAATCAAACTGAGAATTTGGATTTTGTTGGTTTATAAACTTTATGTTCTTCGTCGTCTTCTTCATGTATAGTAATGGCTCTTGGCGCTCTTGAAACACTTCTTATCCTCGTTCATATGAGTTTCGAAATGTAGCGCTTTTCAATTACTATTTGAGGTTTTACCGGTTCTTTTTCAACTCGTACTTCCTCATTGGCATAGAGTCAATGAGTTTAAATAAGTCTTCCTTTAAAACAACTTGCTTAGATTCCAACTTTATTCCGCCATCTAAGCCCACTAATTCAATTTTGAAAATTTCATCAGGATTTACTTTTAATTCATCCCATTTCAAGAATGGCTTCCATACACTTTCAAGACTAGGCTTTTTGAAATCTGTGTATTTATATTTTTGATTTACTATTTGATATAACACAATTCTTCGTTCTTCAAATTCCTCGACTGAATTGACAAATTCTTCAAGTTGCTTTTGATAGTTTGCTGAAGACGCATCTTTCGCTTGGATTACCACAACCCTATTTTCCCATCGGTGATCTTTCAAGACTTGTGCAATTAAGTTATTTGAAATAACCAAACCTATAATAAATAGTAAAAATATTCTCATAACTGTTTTGTAGTCAATATTAGTTAATTCCTAGTCGAAAAGATGAGCATCATAAATGCATTTCATCTGCGGGCGTAGCGATGCAGATAAGACATTATCCTCAATTGTTGCAAGCAGTTATCTTTTAATTAACTTATGGGTTGTCTGATTGGTATTGTTTAGGATGGTCAAATAGTATATTCCTGATTTTGT